>NZ_CDRVFO010000002.1:0-521122 GCF_977070485.1 Lelliottia jeotgali | reverse complement strand
AGGTACTTGGACTTGAAGTTCGCATCGATGATCGTGTGCGGCAGGCCATCCTCACCGTTGAGGTACTCGGTCTTGTGGCCAAGTGGGTCGATCTCGGCAATCAGATTGCCTTTGCCGTCGTAACGAGACTTCCAGATGCTGCCATCGGGGAAGCGGGTTTCAGTTACCAGTGGCGTGGCGAGGTGGTGTTTGTAGCTGATCTTGCGGCCCAGTGGATCGGTTTCCTCGACGAGCCTGCCAAAGTCATCGTACTTGAGCCCAAGGCGATTGCCGTCCGGCAAGGTGAAGCCGATGATGTTGCCGGACGCATCGAAGTCCATGCCGTAGCGCTCGCCGCCAAAGTCGCGGCTGGCGACGACGCGGTGGTCTTCGTTGTAGTGAATCTCCAGCTCTCGGCCCAGCACATCCGTTGCCCAGCTCGTGCGCTGGGCGAAGTCGTAGCGGAAATGGTAATGCTCGCCGTCACTGGTCCAGTGTTCGACAACGCGGGATTTGTCGTTCTGGGTTTGCCACCGGTATTCGCAGATCAGGCCAAGGGCATTGCTGTGGCGAACCATCAGGCCTTCGGCGTAATGGAACTGTCGGACCGAATCACCGTTACGGTTGATGACTTCAGTCAGTTGGCCGCTGTCGTCATAGCGGTAGCGCACCAGGGTTTCCACGGCTTGCTGGTCGACGATGCGTTTGACTTCGGTCAGGCGACCGAGGGGGTGCTCGTAATGCAGGTGCACCCGCACACTGCCGGGCGCGCTGATATCGGTCAGGCGCTGATCGGCATCACGGGTGAAATGCAGGTAGTGACCCAGCGCATTTTCCAGGCGGTACAGCGGTACGGCGGTGTTATCGTCCGGTACCTCACCGAAATAGAAGAACACATTGTCCAGGGTCTGCAACAGGTAGTGGCCGCCTACGGTGCGGACCAGATGGATTTTCTGAGTGAAACCTAAGTCTCTACCATAAAATTCAACATTTAAGATCGGGGGCCTAAAAAGAGCCCCCTTTTTTACCCTAAATTGTTAGAGAGCAATCAGCAAAAAAATTGCAGCAGTCAAAATAGGCCTACACGACTGATCCGAAAGCGCGCACTGCACCATGTAATGGCTCGCTAACTCTCTACCATTACGCCGCATGACCAACATGCTAAATAATATCGAAACGAATGCCGGCGGAAGCAAAACCACTGGGTAGTGAGCTCGAACTTAATCGACCTATGAGCAACCCCTCAAGCACGGCAGTCAAATTATCTTTAAAATATTCAATTTCTGGCGACCTAGAGGCAATAATCGCCACTTGCCACTCGTCGCTATTTTGCTTCGAGGTCACAACCCAAAAAATGTAATCTCCATTATCCGTAACACCTACCGGAATCAGCCCGTTCTCTACAGGATAAAGAGGATAGTTAAAATAATCACTATCAGACGCTACCAAATCATTAAAGTCACCTAAGACCACCCCAAACTGATCAAAAAAATTAATGGATTCATTTTGACTAAAGGGATTAAATACAACCAAGAAATCCGCTATTCTCCCTGATCCATATACATTTATGAACTCAACATAGTCCGAAGGGAAAAACATCCCATCAATCATTGGCCACTGCTTCCCTGCACCCGCTTCATTAGGTGTGGCAGGAGGCGTCAATACTGCAAGAAGGTTATTTATTGACATAATCACATCCCAGGAGGATTAAGTACTGTAACATGCTCAAAAAGCCCCCCCGACCCCTCCGCCTTGATTGTAATCCCGGCTGGAATCCTAGAGGGACCATGGTAAATCGGTGCTATATTAACATCCACAATCTGACCCTGCTCCAAAGCCTTACGAATCCGCCCCTCAACTGCACTCATAACAGGTGTATTAGCCGGTCGCTGCTGGATAGTAATTAGGTTTCTGACATCATCTCCTGAGCCGCCTAGCTGACGGCCCAATAAGTGGCCGCAAGCCCTGTTTGAGCCTGCGCCGGTAATGAACCCTGGAGGCTGTATACCAGGATTCGCATGTGTACCTTTATTGATATAACTTGCATCCAGTCGCGCTTTTACTCCAGTGGGGCGACCTAATCGATCCAGCGCTCCGTATTTAATGCCGCAGTTACTCAACCCGAGAGGGTCGACCCACACCAGCGGATTAGCGGCGTAATTATATAGATTCCAGCCGCCTAATAATCCAATAGGGTCTTGCGTGATGAATCGCCCCGACTCGCTATCATAATATCGAAAAGTAGCATAGCGCAGCCCCGTCTCATCGTCTTGATACTGACCTTGGAATCGCAGGTTTTGATCAACCTCATTGACAACAAGACTCTCAATCGCTCCCCACGAACGATACGTCGCCTGCCAGACAATCTCGCCCTGACTATCAGTCAGCTCCAGCGGCGTACCAATCTGATCGGTATGGAAGTAATAGATCTTCTGTTCTTCCCCTTCCGCCTGATCCACCCGCGCCAACGGCGCATAGCTATGCGGCAAACCTCTTCGCCATTGGGGTACTCGGTCAGGTGGCCCAGGGCATCGGTTTCGGCGAGCAGGTTGCCCTTGTCGTCGTAGCGCGCCTGCCAGGTGCTGCCGTCCGGGT
This sequence comes from Lelliottia jeotgali, assembly GCF_977070485.1. Classification (NCBI taxonomy): domain Bacteria; kingdom Pseudomonadati; phylum Pseudomonadota; class Gammaproteobacteria; order Enterobacterales; family Enterobacteriaceae; genus Lelliottia; species Lelliottia jeotgali. The sequence continues at coordinate 518,548 of NZ_CDRVFO010000002.1, read as the reverse complement.
AGGTGACTTTGGTTACCAGGGTGGTCAGGTGATGGTATTCGTAGGCGATGGTGCGGCCCAGCGGGTCGGTCTCTTCGAGCAGGCGGGCGTATTCGTCGTACTTGAAGTGCAGCTGGTTGCCGTCCGGCAGGGTCAGGCCGACCATGTTGCCGTATTCGTCCAGCGCGATGGCGTAGCGCTCGCCGCCGTAGTCGGGCTAGCGATTACGCAGCGGTGATCGCCCACCCGGGTATAATTGTGGGTACTATGTGGTTACTCAGAAAGGGGCGAAGCACCCCTCCCTAAATTTAACTTTTTTTTAAAGATCAGGAAGCTTGAGAGTCCGTTAGACAGCATTCAAAGTGATTAACCCTTCGGCCGACTGAGATCACTCACTACAAATCAACTTCCGACTCGTCTTTGAGGCCCGATACAAATAACTCGAAAGAGCTTGTTAGCCAGCGATAGGCTCTCACGTGATTCTCGGCAGCTGACAAATTAGGATCAAAACCATCCACGGCAAAAAAACATACACAACCTTCTACTAAATCGAGACAAAAAAAGTTGCCACCATCATCGATGGCGAAGGGCAAAATGGTGACAGGTATAACTTGTCGACCGGTCATCGCCAAATAGCAGCCCCCGATATATTTAGTCTCCAATTCATCTGCAACTCCAGAAGGAGCAATAGCTTTAAACCTCTTGACCCGAACAGGGTCATAATCGTCGCCACTGTCCCACCAGTCTCTATCCGATACCCCACCATTATTAGCTAAAAAAAATTGTTTAAAAGAACTTGGCAATCGAGCAGAAAGCTGAGCTTCCAGGCGATCCAAATCATTATGATCAACTTCTCGCTCAGACCTTGAAAGTTTCACTTGCAGCATATTATCCTCTCAAATTAACACGTCGCAGCATTTGCTTTTGGCGCTCTACCTTTTAGCCATCCTTTGTCCTGAGAAATCGCAATGGCCTCTGACTTGCCATATTCTCCCGAACGCAATCCGAAGTGTTTTTCGAATTGAGATACTGACCCGCCGTGAGGGAATGTCGCTTCGTGCGCTGAAGTTTTTACCAGCTGCATCGTCGTCTTTCCGGTATTGGGATCAAAGTCATCTACATGGTGCCATGTATAATCATCGACAGCAGGGTTTGAACTCTTGATTCCTGCCTCTTTGAACGCTTGTGTAAAATCACGCCCCCTTGAACCTTGCATGGTTATGGTCACGATATTTTTCTGATTCCCGCTTACAGGGAACAAGTCAGGAGACCCAGTAAAATCGACCCCTTTGTATGCCCATCCCCACGGATCAATCCAAACACAGGGATTTGGAGCGTACTGATAAAGGTTAACTCCACCTAACAGTGCGATTGGATCTTGAGTAACGAATCGACCATTCTCAGCATCATAGTATCTGAAGGTATTGTAGTGCAGCCCTGTCTCGTTATCGAAGTACTGCCCTTGAAACCGCAGGTACTGATCAACCTCATGGACGGCAAGCTGCTCAATCGCCCCCCAAGACCGATACGTCGCCTGCCAGACAATCTCGCCCTGACTATCAGTCAGCTCCAGCGGCGTACCAATCTGATCGGTATGGAAGTAATAGATCTTCTGCTCTTCCCCTTCCGCCTGGTCAACCCGCGCTAACGGTGCATAGCTACCTGGCTCATAGAGATACAGAATGCTCTGCCCCGGCGTCTCCTCACGCAGCATCCTCAGTCCTTGCCAGAGGAAGCGCTTCTGCTCCGTGATGCCGTTGATTTCCGACTGCTTGGCTACCCGTCGACCCAGGCTGTCATAGCGATACGAGCCAGTGCTTTCCAGCTTGCCGTTGACCAGCGTTTCGGCACGCACCAGCCGGTTCTCACAGTCATAGGCAAAACTCTGAAGCTTGCTATGCCCCGAGCGCTTCTCGATCAGGTTGCCCCACGGGTCGTAGCGGTACTCCTGATCCCGCCAGCGCTTGATGCGGTTGTCCTTGACCTTCTCCAACTGCCGCGCATTGAAGTCCAGGCGGTTGGCGGCCGGGTCGTAGCGGAACTCTTCGCTGCCAACCAGTGACCCGGTATCGCGGCTGTGCAACTGGCCGTTGGCTTCGTACTCGTACTTGATTTCGCCACGCAATTTGTCGAGGGTGCGTACCAGTTCACCTGCCGGATCGTACTGGTAGCGACGGTGAATCGGGTTGTAAGCGTGCTCCACCAGCAGTGAGGTGTTGATGCCGGGGTTCTGCACTTGCGACAGCTTTTCCGCCGGCAGGGTCGAAGCAAACTGCCATGCCTTGCGCCCCATGGCGTCGTAGCCAAAGCAACTGGTGAGCTTGCCCTGCGTGCGATACACCTCGCGGTGCAGGTCATCGCGCTCCATGTCGCTGATGATCTGGCCGTCCAGGTTCAGCTGGTGCAGGTGCCCGCTGCCGTAGTACAGGTGGTTGACCTTGCGCCCGTCTGGCAAGGTCAGCGTGGTCAGGTTGCTCAGTGGGTCGTATTCGTAGCCGAGTACGCCTTGTGGGGTGATTTCCTGGGTCAGTCGCCCCAGCAGGTCATAGGCGTATTCGAGTTTTTCTTCGGTGATGCCGAGTTGTTTGCCGATGCCGCTGGGTTGCCGCTGAATGCTCAACAACCGGTCGACTTCGTCGTATGCATAATCCTGACGGGCATCACGGTTGAGCTTGGCCATCAGCCGGCCAATGGGGTCGCGCTCGAACAGCGTTTCGCGTTGCGGCTGTTCACCGTTCTCACCGTAGCCAATTTCATCCAGCCGGGTCAGATGGCCGCCGTCGTTGTAGGTGAAGCGTCGCGTCAGGTTGTCCACCCGCACTTCTTCCACCAGCCGATCCGAGGCATCGTAAGCAAAGCTGTACGTCGCGTTGTTCTCGTTGACCAGCGCGGTAAGGCGTATGGCCTTGTCGTACTCGTAGCGAATCCGCTGCCCTTTGGCATCCTGCCGGCTGCTCGGCAGTCCGCGTGCCGTGCGCAGCAGGCGCGTGGTCTGGCCTTTGCCATCGGTGTGCGTCAGCACCTGGCCGTAAGGGTTGTAGGTGAAGGTTTCCGCCGTGCCGTCCGGATGGTTGACCTTGACCACCTCCCCGTCCGGTTTGCGTTCCAGCGTGGTGGTCTGGTGCAGCGCATCCGTCACGGCCACCAGGTGCTGGCGGTCGTCGTAGCGGTAATAGGTGTTTTTACCCGAACAGTCCTGATAGCGCTCGACCTGGGCAAGGGTGTTCCACCACAGGTACTTGGACTTGTACGTCGCATCGATGATGGTATGCGGCAAACCATCTTCGCCGTTGAGGTACTCGGTCATCTGGCCCAGCGCATCGGTTTCGGCGAGCAGGTTGCCCTTGTCGTCGTAGCGCGCCTGCCAGGTGCTGCCGTCCGGGTAGGTGACCTTGGTTACCAGGGTGGTCAGGTGGTGGTATTCGTAGGCGATGGTGCGGCCCAGCGGGTCGGTCTCTTCGAGCAGGCGGGCGTATTCGTCGTACTTGAAGCCCAACTGGTTGCCGTCCGGCAGGGTCAGGCCGACCATGTTGCCGAAATCGTCCAGGTCGATGGCGTAGCGCTCGCCGCCGTAGTCTCGGCTGGCGATGACGCGGTGGTCGGCGTTGTACTGCACCTCCAGCTTGCGGCCGAGTACGTCCGTGGCCCAGCTGATGCGCTGGGCGAAGTCGTAGCGGAAATGGAAGTGTTCGCCGTCGCTGGTCCAGTGCTCGACCACGCGGGGCTGGCCGTCGAGGGTTTCCCAACGGTAATGGCAGGTCAGGCCCAGGGCATTGCTGTGGCTTGCCATTACGCCGTCGGCGTAGCTGAAGCTGCGCACGGTGTCGCCGTTGCGGTTGATCACCGTGCTGAGCTGGCCGTGTTCGTCGTAGCGGTATTGAGCCAGGGTTTCGACCGCTTCGTTGCTCACTACCCGCTTGATGTCGGTCAGCCGGCCCAGCGGGTGGTCGTAGTGCAGGTGCACGCGGGTGCCGCCGGTGGCGCTGATGTCGGTCAGCGTGCCTTCGGCGGTGCGAGTGAAGTGCAGGAAGTGGCCGAGGGCGTTTTCGATGCGCTGCAGCGGCACGTCGGTGTCGGTGTCTGGCACTTCGCCGAAGTAGAAGAACAGGTTGTCCAGCGTCTGCAGAATGTAGTGGCCGCCCTCGGTGCACACCAAGTACACCTGCTCGTGCGGGTTGTAGATGCGTTCGCCCGGCTGCAGCGAGACGAACGGGACTTCGCGGCCCTGGTTGTCGGTGAGGTAGATGAAGCTGCCCTTGCGGCGCAGGCTTTGTTCCCACGGCAGTACCCAGCCGCGGCCGAGCACGCTGTCGACCGTCAGGTCGCTGGCGTAGAAACGCGACCACTCGATGGGCATCAGGCCGGGCAGGCTGAAGTCGATTTCGTCGGGGATGAGTTTGCGGCCGGTGGTCAGGTCTACCGGGTTACCGGTCAGGGCGCCCATGGCCCGCTGCGCTACCGGTTCAACTACGTAGCGGCTGGCGACTTCGCCGGCTACAAAGCCTGCGGTGAACTTCAGGGCGCAGGGCATGACGGCTTTCATGCCGGCCTGGGTGCCGGCCTTGATCAGCTGGGCGATACCGCCGGCGGCACCGGCGACGGCCATCAGCACGTCTACGGTCGTGCGCAGCCATTTGGGGATTTCGTCGTCCACCGGCAGATAGCGGAATGTACCCCCGCCGATGATGACGTTGTCCGAGCCGCCGGAGATGGTCGCGCCGCAGGTCAACTTGTCGCCCTTGCGGGCCGCCGCCACGCTGTTGATGAAGACGTTGGTCGAGCCTTCGGCGATCTGTACGGGCCCTGGGTGCTTGTCACAGGCACCGATGCTTTTCTCGACCCGCGCGGCCTTGCGGCTGTTGATGAAGACGTTGGGTGAGGCAGTGGTTATCGTCCCTGAGGGGGATGAGAACATACTGCCTATCGCCTCCCCGGCCGCGGTCAGCAAGCTGCCTCCGATACCGGCCGCCATGCCGGCGAGCAAGGCCACGCCGAACCCGCAGGTGAAGGTGGCGATGGCCACCGTGGCCACCAGCGCGATGCCCAGGGCAGCCCCGATCAGGAAGCCCCCCAGAGCGCTAGTGTGCGAAATATCGTCGCCGAACCTGGCCGCTTCGAACATGAGGGGTTACTCCTGCTCGCCGGGCTCGGCGCTGGTCACGACGGGGTTGCGCGGGGTGAAGCTGGCCAGCAGGTTTGCCCAGTCCTCGTTCTGCTGAGGGCTGAAATCTGCCTGTGCGGTGGTCGAGAAGATCAGCGCACGCCCGGGGCTGATCAGGAAGGCTGCCTGGCGCTGATACAGCGGGCGGCCCTGGTTCATGTAGTAAGCGTCGATCTGGATGCCTGGGATAGGTGCGGTGGTCGACAGCGCAACGGCTTTGTTGCCCATGCGCGTGTATCCGCGCAGCTTGGACGTGAGCATCTTGATCTGTCGATCGACGTAAGCCTGCAGTGCTTCGTCGGGCAACAGCGTGTCGCGCGAAATGGTGATGCTCAAGGGCGCTGGCACACTGGCACCGAGAACGAACATGTTTACAGTGCGGTCATCAAACCCGTCCGGCAGCGAGATCCCGCCTTCTTGCAACTCATAGTCCATGCGATAAAAATTCCTGATAGCAAAATTGGGGATGGGTCAGCGCAGTGCCAGGCCATCGAGCATGCGGTCAAAGTCGGCGAGCCACAGGCTCAGGCCAGGCTTGGTCGGGTCGATCACGCAAGAAATGTCCAGCCATTGCAGATTGTCGCTGCCGGTAACAGGTACCAGCGCCCCCACCAGGCGACCGTGCCGGGTTTCGTGCCCAGCGTTGAAATGAAAGTCCACGGCCTTGGCCGGGTTACCCGCGACGCGGCAATCTTGCTGGCGAATCACCCGCAACTGCGGGTTCATTTCGCGCAAGGCCTGGATCGCGGCGTCGAACAGTTGCTCCAGGGTTTGCCTGGCCCGCACATCACGGCGGCGAATGTTGAGCGTGACCGGTTCACCTTCATGCTCGAGGGTGGTCTGGATATCACGGAATCGATAAGCCGTCGGGAACGCCAGATTGAAGCCACCGAAGGTGAAGCTGCTGGTAACGTCCTGCAAGGCGACAGGCACCGGTTCGGGCTCTGGCACTGGCTCAGGGTTGGCCGCAAGCTCGGCCAGCTCGGCGAGGCGCGCGGCCTCTTGCTGCGCTTCACGCTTGGCAGAAATGCGGTCGTAGATGGAGGGTTTGTACATCGGCCAGCCCTCAGTCGTTGATCCGCACTGCCGCGCCGGTGATCTGCGTGGTATCGGTACTGGTCGTGGTAATGACCTTGCCTTTGATTTCTATGCCTTCCGGCGTCAACTTGATGCTGCTTTCCCCTACCTGGAGGATGATGTGCTGCTTGGCGCCCACCTGAATGAACTGGTTATCTACCTGCAGGGTGTATGACCCTTCCTTGACGTTGACCACCGTGTTGTCCTTGATGGTCTCAGTGTGTGCGCCCCCCACCGTGATCGTCCGGTTGTTCCCTACATCATGGGTCTCATCCAGCTCGATCTCGGTGTCCATGTTGCGCTCGGCGTGCATGATGATCTGCTCGGCGCCGGCCTTGTCTTCAAAGCGGAAGAAGTTCGCGGTACCGCCGTCGCCTTTCATCGAGCGGGTCAGGAAGCCACTCTGGGTCTTGTTCGCCGGCAACGACCAGGGCGGGGTGTTGCTGCTGTTGTACAGGCTACCCATGATCAGCGGGCGGTCGGGATTGCCGTCGAGGAACACCACCACCACTTCGTCGCCGACGCGGGGGATCAAAATGCTGCCGAAGCCGCCGCTGGCACCGGACTGGGCGACGCGTACCCAGCAGGAACTCTGGTCGTTGAACTCGCCGTTGCGGTCCCAGTGGAACTGCAACTTCACCCGCCCCAGTTCGTCGGTATAGATCTCTTCGCCGGGCGGGCCGACGACAATGGCTGTTTGGGGCCCGGAGATGCCTGCCCTAGGCGTGCTCAATGAGGGGCGGAACGGAATTTTGCGACGGATACAGGTAAAGCTGTTCCCATACCCTGCTTCACCGTCATTGGCGTAATTGTTACGCCCCCAGTGAGTGACGGACAGCAGAAGAAACTGGCGATCGTCCGGAGTGTCGTTGTCGTGATCGTAATGCTGGCTAAGCTCGAAGTAACGACCCGGCTCCATGGCGCGGCAATTGCTCTTGCCATGGAATGTCTTGCCGTCCACCTCTATTGCCTCCAGCCGACGCCGAGCCTTGCGCAGGCCCTCGTCTGAATCGGCGTAACCGTAAAGGCCTTCGTATTCGAAGACTTCGTACTGGCCGACCTCGCCCTGCTGGTTGACGGAATTGAGCTGTACCAAATGCGGGTTGGCAGGCTGCTTGTAGTCGAACGACTTTAGAGCCAAGCGCGTTGGCTGCATCCGCCGCGCCGAAGACCAGGCGGTGATCGAATCTGCAGTTTCGGTAACCGAAGCACTGTGGTAACGGATCAGCGGCTGACGCTCCAGCTGCGGAAGGATGCTGCTGTCATCGCTGATAATCATGCGATGACCTTCCTTAGAATGCTCGAAGGTAAAGAACAGCCCTTCCTGCTCAAGCATACGCAGCACGAAATTCAGGTCAGATTCCTGATACTGCGTACAGTAGCTGATCGGTTTGAGCGGTTGGCTCAGGCGGAATTCGTGGTCGGCCAAGGTCAGGTAGTAATCGAAGACTTCCTTGACGATCTGCTCGGTGGTCTTGTCTTGGAAGATGCGCGAATCACGGCGACGGCTGAGAATCCAGATCCACGGCACGAGCTCTGCGCTGTAGTTAGCAACGCCCCCATCGGCACCGGTATGCACGAAGTCAGAAACATGCGCACTGAGGTATCTGGTGCTCCCATCGGCAAGCGCGATGCCTACAGTTACCTTCTTGCCAATGAGTTTCTTGAGCTCGATCCGAGCATCCTGGGAGATGAGTTCTGCCTGGAAGCTGAACAGTTCCGAAATCGCCTCGCGGCCGCTGAAGCTAAGCAGTTGAAGCTCTTGTTCGGGAGGCAGAGGTGAGTCGAAAGTGAACAGGCGTTTATTCTGCGTGAGCATCGACTCGAGGGCGTCCGTAATCATTTCAATGCATCCTGCATCAAGCTGGAAATCTACCAATGAAAACGTGGTTCGCTGGTGCTGTCAAATGATGCCATTAAGCCATCTCCCTTTCGCCAAAGCTGAAACCACATAAGATCATGACCATCAGTTTGCTCTCGCTCACGTCTGGGGTGTAGGCTCCCTGCGCTTAGCCATGAGGCAGCACATAGCGAATTTTTCAGGGAGAACCGCGATGAGCGTGAGTGAAAGCCAACTCAGCCAACTTGACCGGGAGATGGATTCTAACCACATGGAAGTGGTGATGATGCCGATAGAAGCTTTCCAGGCTCAGGCCCGCTCCACACAACAAGCACACGCCGTGACACAGCCTCCGCAGGTATGCACTCGCACACAGGGCGACCTGCTGAGCGGCATCGGGCAAAGCGTCAAGTCAGCCTACAACGGGCTGCCTCACACGTTTGTCAATACCACATGGGGCGTTCCCGCAGCCATGGCCGCCTGGGATGCACGCAATGCGGCTTCTTTCGTTAGAGATATGGGTGGCTTACTCACCAAGGTGCGCCACACCGTGTACAAGGGTAAGCAGTACGTGATCATCACGGGTTACCCTGGATTGCGCAAAACGCTCAATGCGCCGCGCTATGGTATTCAGAACGCGAAACTGATCAGCATGGGCATCGGCAAATACGGTGTTCGCGGTTCCTCCCTCAAGGCGCTCAGGCTCTCCTGCTATGTTGCCGTCGGTATCGAAGTGGCGGAGTGGGTGTTTGGCGACGAGCACGTGATGAGTGACTTGTTTGGTGGTATCGGGGTGGAGTTGGTCAAAGCAGGGATCGCAACAGCAGTGGGATATGCCGTTGGACTGGCCCTTGGCACAATGGCCACTTTCGCCGCCGCACCGGTGATCGCGGGTGCGGCTGTGGTGTTCGCAGTGGGCTGGGGGCTTAACGTACTCGACACCGAATACGGGATAAAAAATTCTGTTAAAGCCGGCCTCCGCTACGCCGTGGATAATATTCAATATTTACAGCAGCAGGCCAGCCGCATCAGCGTTGAGGACATGCAAAAATACGCAGAGGAAACCGTCACCAACATTGTTGGTGAGATTGCGGAGAACCTCTATAGCGAGGCCAAGCGCTGGGCACTTCGAAAATTGCAACCTGGAGACCTCAATTTACCGGGGTGGCCGTCTTTGCCTGAGCTACCGTCCATGCCCTCCCTCCCGACTTTCAATCTACCAAAGTTCTAACAATGACCACACATCGCCCCTATGAATTTCACGAGCGCTCACCCTATATTTTCCGCCTCGTGGCTTTTATTACCTGCCTATTGACTGCCGCTTTAGGCTTCCTTTCGGCCCGCTGGCTTGCAAGCGACATACTGCCGTTATTCGGCAGTCTGTTTACAGATACACCCATTGTAGTCACGCCTTATTTGGGGTTTATGCTCATTGCCATGTGCACTGTTAGCCCCATACTTATCATAACCTCCGCTTACGCATGCTGGCGCGCCAAAAAATTTGACCCGCCCATCAACTCTCGCCTTTACCGATTCCAGTATCAATCTTATAAATTGACACTATGGTCAATGATTTGTATAGCCCCGGCATTGGCGATACTTGTAACGCTAGGCTTATGGGCGAAGGGATACACGCCATGTCAAAAATTGCTGATCTCCGGGTCGGCGTGGAAAGTGTATTGGGTGAACGATGCGCGGTACTGCTTCAAACCTGACTCCTACACTGACGACAACCAACCATGCAAGCGTATCGGGGATAAAAATGTATGCGTACAATTTGAGGGTCGGTAACTAATTCTGGAGATGGGCTACGAAGCTCCGGAGGGCTAATGCTCTGTGCAAGAACAGTTCGCGCACCGCATAATCGGGCCTGTACTCGTCATCGCAGGTCGCTGCCAAGCAAAGCGCCGTACTCGTATAGTCGACCCACTCGCCTAGCTTCAGGCGCAATGGCCAAGCGCTGACTCTCGCTGATCTGACCATGATCCTTCCCAAGCTCTGAGCATTGGAAATGAATTCTAACAGCCCGGCATTTGCCTCTTTTAAATTCAGACTGCTCGCTGCCTTGACACTTTTGCTCTGTGCGACAGTAGGGGTATTCGCTACGTACTGGTTGATTGCACATGCCCTGCCAATATATGGACAAATGTGGCGTCGCGCCTCGGCCATCGAGGTCCCATACATGGCTTTCGGCCTCATCATGGCACCACCCGTTATGCTTGCCTGTACAGTAGCCAGCGCATTCGCCATATGGACAGGCAAACGATTTGATCCACCGGAAAAATCCGCGCTTGCGAAACTTCAGACAGGCCTGATGAAGGCCTCAGTCTATTCACTCATAGGCCTTGCACCACTCACTGCTATCAGCACGACAATTGCACTCAACGCATTAGACTATACAACCTGCCCGCAACTCAGAAAATCGGGATCGGCATGGCAGACGTACTGGGTAAACCATCCCGGCTTTTGTTTTAAACCGGACAGCTATACCGAAAATCGATGGCCCTGCAAAAATATAGACGGCAAAAAACTTTGCATAAACATGGACGAGTAGCGACGGTCTGAGGCCCTCGGGCACGATTGCCTGGATGCAGGGCCCGCACTTGCTCTTGGCTTGGCTACCACCGCGCTGGCGTTGGTGGCGTACGGATTGGCATATTACCGGCCTGGCAAAAGTAGCGTGCTGCAATGAATGACCCATCCGCCAGTTCGATCTCAACGGTGGCCGGGGCGCCAATGAGGGACTTGAGCTTCACACCGCTCTGATGGCTAAGCAGTCCGAGATCGAACTCATAGAGCTTGGACAAGGCTTCATTACCAGAGAAGTGCTCTAGCAAAAACTCGTCGTTGGCACTATGCGACAATAAGTTGAGTTTGAACAGACGCCTGTTCTGAGGAGCCAGCATGGAAAGGACGTCGGTTAACATTGATTACTCCCTGTAAAAAAATCATCACCGAGTCCTCACTGCAAATAGCCGACCTAGCCAGGACGCGGCGCGCATGCTCTGAAGACCCTCTATATCCATGAAAGTATAACGACGATTCTCCCGCACCTCCCGCGCCTTCAGCTCTTTGAGCGCCGAAATCTTGTCACGATTGTAAAAAATCATAAATAGGGAAATAAAAACAAATGCATAGACCAATCCGGTCATAGGTACATCATTAATTTTCATCAATGGGTAAGCCAGGCCACTCAACGCAGCCGATACTCCCGCCTGCCACCATTGAACACTTTGCGGCGGTTCGTTGGACTCGACGCGATTACCCTTGAATTGCAACACGCTACTCTTGCTACGCCAGTAATATGCCAATCCGTACGCCACCAGCGCCAGCACGACGGGAGCCAAACCAAGAACAAGCGAAGTCGCTGCATCCAACTTCATTTTTTTGTAGGCAATGGCAACCATCGTCACCGTTGCGAAAACGGAGCAATTGCCAAATTGTAGAACAGGCGAAGGTTAGCGTAATTAACGAAGCGCTCGGTACGATAAGCACACTCAACACACCATAAAGTCATCAATACGACTGCGATAGCCGCTGGAATAGTAAGTAGTTTTGGTCCTACGCCAGCGAGAAATACGGAGAGCATAACCATCAAAAACCAAGCAGCCCAAATCTTGGTAAAAAAACGTTCAGTAGTAAACATAATTCTATTCTTTGCCCGTCAGGAAATTGCCGAGGTCGGTCCCCCAACCCGTTGCATCGTCACTCATAAACAATTGTATTGCTAAGCCCGCAAACAAAGACAAAGTGATAACTACGACGGCTGGTGCCGACCCCGCTCCGATAGCCAAACCAGCGGCAAACACCAGGGCGTTGGTGGGTTGGCTGTACGCGGACTTTACCACGAAGTCTTTGAAACTGGTCGAAGTACTCCAGTCCACCACGGCCTGCATGCCGAACGCCAATATTCCGCCTGATACCTTCCCCGTAAGCACCTTTCCAACCCCTCGGCTCCCATATGCTGCATTATCCACATGTGCCATGGACCGCAAGGCCTTAGCTGAGTTGAATGCGGGAGCATGGGCATGGCTGCCACCCACGGGCCGCGGGATCCTGTAGATACTGGCCCGAGTGTTAGCTGGGATTTCAAAATACAAGTTTCCGCCAACTCGCACGAGCTTCAACCGCCCCTTGAAAGCACGGGAGGCAGATACACTGTTGGGCTTTCCGCGGGTCGCGGCCCATTTCTTCAACTTCTTTCGGGTTGCCTCTGTGATGTCCAGCAGATTTTCCACTCTTGTGGACTTCGAACCGGCATGGACCAAGGTCCCCACATTGGCAAGCGTACCGGGCAAGTTCGCAGCACCGAACAACAGCGAACCCACCAGTGGAATCGACGCGGCCTTTTCTTGGATAGATACGACCTGGTCTCTGGTGTACTGGGCCGATGTTTGTATCTTGCTGATCAGGTTTCGTAGAAGTAGTGCATATTCCTCCGCCTGTTCTGCTCCCAATTCGGCATCAGAGGACTTCAATTCGGCGATAAGAAGTTCCGCGGCGCTAATGTCATCGGCATAGTAGATTTCGCCGATATCAAGACGACTGTAGCTCCGCGCAGCAACGACGCTCGGCCAAGGCAAATCGCCCTGCCCCAGCAGGCCATCTTGCCCGCCAAGGCCCATCGAATCGGCTGCGGTGCAGGGGTAAAATCTGTTCACACAACACTCCAGCTGCTCGCTGAGGGGCGTGTGCATGAAGACAAATGATGGCAGCGTGGGCGCCTGTTTGAAGATAAAGCTCCATGCACTTGCACCAATCTCATCAGTACTGGAAAAAGAGTCGGGCAAGCGTTGCCACAATCGTCGGAGCTCATGACGCTCAGGCGATTGCGACCAGCGTGCCAATAGCGGCCTGAGTCAAATATCCAAAGCCCACACCTCTCCTCCTGTGGGAGCCGGCTTGCCGGCGATCACGGGCGCAGCCCGTGCCAGTCACCCTGTCAAACACGCAGCTCAAATATGCCGGCTCCTGGATCTTGAACCCACTCCATCCGCCGCTGTATGCGGCGTATTCCGTCGCATTGCCATCATTGAAAGGCCCGCCGTAAAGCCCCTGCATTACCGCCCGACCCAACCAGAAATGCGACCTGCTTCACCTTTTGAAAAATATTTTCCAATCTCTTTTTCAGCTGTTTTCCCACGCCTCAAACCCCTTCCCCACGGGCCCAAGCCCTGATTTTACGCACCCAAAACCGCTGCTCGATATCAATGCGACATCATTGCGCCGCGTCACAAACAACGAAAAAATCGCGGCCGCCGCAGGAACTTCTTCCAACGCGGGGTGCCCTACACGGCATTACTGGCAACACGATATTCATGTGCCAGTACCGAGTTTCCAGTCCACGCCAGCGGCGTATCAGGACGATTCAAAAAGGCTCATGGACGATGTACCGATGACACAGACGTTTGATGTCGAAGCACTGATCAAGCTGCGTAGCCAAACGCGGGCAATCTCCGATGCGCTCAAGGCGCAGGCGGCCGATTACCTCGCCACCGCGGCGCCGCTGATCCGTCCGCAAACGCTGTTCGGTGAATACCTGCAGGGGGCGCAACGCAGCAGCGGGCGCGAAACCCAGGGCCACTTCCAGTCGCTTATCGAACTCTACGAGCGCATCGGCTCGGCCGCGCCCTTCCAGCTGGTCAGCGAGCTGGAAGTGCCGCTCAACCTCATCAGCACCACCCCCGAACTGTTCCCCCTGGAATACGACAAGGCCCTGGTCCCCAGCGGCCAGGTCATCCGCATCACCAGCCCAGTGCGCTGGGTCGTGGGCTTTCAGGGCTTCGAGCTGGCGCGCTTTCGCAATGTCATCCACGACCCCAACCGCAGCAGCGCCGAGCTGTACCGCTTCGTGGTGCACTACCTGGTGCTGTTCTACTGCCTGAGCAAGTCGCCTGGCCTTGGCCGCCTGTTCGAAGGCCTGCGCTTTGGCTTGAGCTTCGAACGCCTCAAGGGCATGGGTGACCTGCCCTTCTGCGTCATCAGCTCGCCGGTGCGTTCGGAACTTCCCGACGATTCGGTCATCCGTAGCAGCACGCAAATTGCCGGCAACACCAGTTTCGAAGAGCTGGTGGGCCGCGACAACATTCTGGAAATGAACGACGAAATCCGTCAGCGCCTGCTGCTGACGATCGAAGGACTGTAACGCGCAGGCCCCCGCCGGGCCGCGCCATGATTCGCAGCGAATTGCTCGCACTGGAGAACACGATGGCGAAGAAGGAAAGTACCCAGCACAAACTCGACCGCGTTCGCGCGCCGCGGGTTCACATCACTTACGACGTGGACATCGGTGATGCGATCGAGAAAAAGGAGCTGCCCTTTGTCGTTGGCGTGCTGGGCGATTTTTCCGGCAACCCGCTGGAGCCCTTGCCCAAGCTCAAGGACCGCAAGTTCGTCTTCATCGACCGCGACAACTTCAACGGCGTGCTCAAAGGCATCAAGCCGCGCCTGACCTACCGCGTCGACAACACCCTGGCCAAAAACGGCACCCAGCTGGGCGTGGAGCTGAACTTCAACAGCATGGAAGACTTCGAGCCACAGAACGTGGTGAAGCAAGTCGAGCCACTGCGCAAGCTTTTGGAAGTGCGCAACAAGCTGGCCGACCTGCGTAACAAGATGGGCGGCAACGACAAGCTCGAAGAGTTGCTGATGGACGTGCTGCAGAACACCGAGAAGCTGAAAACCCTGGGCAAGGAATTCGGTCGCGAAGCCGCCGTACCCGCCGCCGATGGCAAAGAGTAAGCAGGAGCCAGACGATGACCGACAAGCAAACACTGCCACAACAGGACACCGACCTGGTCGAGGTGGAAACCTTCGCCCCGCAGGCCTCGCTGCTCGACAGCATCATTTCGCAAAGCCGTGTGGCCCGCTCCGACACCGAGCGCAACCGCACCCGTGACCTGATCGGTGAGCTGGTCAACCAGGTGCTCGAGGGCGAGATGACCCCGAGCAAGGACCTGATCGCTGTGCTGGACGCGCGCATCGCCGAGATCGACTCGATGCTCTCCGAGCAGATGAACGAGATCATGCACGCCCGCGAATTCCAGCAGCTGGAAGCCTCGTGGCGCGGTCTGAAGTATCAGGTCGACCAGACCGAAACCAGCACCACGCTGAAGATCCACCTGCTCAACGCCTCGAAGAAGGACCTGGTGCGCGACCTCAAGGCCGCCAGCGAATTCGACCAGAGCGCGCTGTTCAAGAAGGTATACGAAGAAGAGTACGGCACCTTCGGTGGCGCCCCGTTCGGCATGCTGATCGGTGACTACGAATTCAACCGCAACCCCGAAGACATGTACCTGCTCGAAGAGATCTCGCACGTGGCCGCCGCGGCCCATGCGCCATTCATCTCGGCCGCATCGCCCGAGCTGTTTGGCTGGGACTCGTTCACCGACATGTCCGGCCCGCGTGACCTGGCGAAAATCTTCGACACGGTCGAATACGCCAAGTGGAAGTCGTTCCGCGCCTCGGAGGACTCACGCTATGTCGGCCTGACCCTGCCGCACGTGCTAGGCCGCCTGCCATATGGCCCTGATACCACCCCGGTGGAAGAATTCAACTTCGTCGAAAGCGTCGACGGCCGTGACCACAACAAGTACCTGTGGATGAACGCCGCCTACGCCCTGGGTACCCGTGTCACCGATGCCTTCTCGCGTTACGGCTGGTGCGTGGCCATCCGCGGTGTAGAAGGTGGCGGCCTGGTAGAAGGCCTGCCAACCCACACCTTCAAGACCGATGACGGCGAAATTGCCCTCAAATGCCCAACTGAGATCGCCATCACCGACCGCCGTGAAAAAGAGCTGTCGGACCTTGGCTTCATCCCGCTGGTGCACTGCAAAGGCACCGACTACGCCGCGTTCTTCGGCACCCAGTCGGCGCAGAAGCAGAAGCAGTACAACACCGACATCGCCAATGCCAACGCACGCCTGTCGGCGCAGCTGCAGTACATCTTCGCCACCTCGCGCATTGCCCACTACATGAAGGCGATCATGCGCGACAAGATTGGCAGCTTCGCCTCGCGCATGGACGTCGAGCGTTTCCTCAACCAGTGGCTGGCCAGCTATGTGCTGCTTGACGACACTGCCAGCCAGGAAGCCAAAGCCAAGTTCCCGCTGCGCGAAGCCCGTGCCGAAGTGTTCGAGGTACCAGGCAAGCCAGGTGTGTACAAGGCCGTGACCTACCTGCGGCCGCACTACCAGCTCGACGAACTGACCGCTTCGCTGCGCCTGGTCGCAGAGCTGCCGCAAGGCGCTCGCGGCTGACCGGCCTGCGTGTTCAAGGATGACACATGAGTAATCAGGCCCGCCTGCTGCCCTCGCTGCTCGACCGGCTGCTGGACGACCGTCCGTTTCAGTCGGCCGAGCCGGCTGTGCAGCGCACCTGCTCGCTGGCCGAATACAAGGCCAGCATCGTGCGCGACCTGGAGGTGCTGGTGAATACCCGCCAGTCCCTGGTCGCCGAGCAGATCGAAGGTTTCAGCCAGCTCGGTGGCTCCATCCTTGAATACGGCATGCCCGACTTCATCAGCCGCAGCGTGCTCGACCCGCACGACCGGCGGCTGATCCAGCAACAGCTGGAGCGCGCGATCAGTACCGGCGACCGGCGTTTTCGCCGGGTGCGCGTACAGCTGCTGGCCCAGCAGAACGGCCATCGCATGTTGACCTTCCGCGTGGACGCCGTGTTGCGTCTGCAGGACATCAGCCGCCAGGTGTCGTTTGACGCCGTGCTGCAGGTCAACACCCAGGAATACAAAGTGCAGAACCTCAACTGATGCTCGACGAACTGCTGCCCTACTACGAAAAGGAACTGTCGCACCTGCGCTTCCTCGGCCAGGAGTTTGCTGCGCAGTACCCGAAAATCGCCTCGCGGCTGCTGATCGAGGGCGACAACTGTGAGGACCCGCATACCGAGCGCCTGATCGAGGCGTTCTCGTTCCTCTCGGCGCGGGTGCACAAAAAGCTCGATGACGAGTTCCCGGAGATTGTCGAGTCGTTCCTTGAGGTGCTGTACCCGCACTACCTGCGCCCTACCCCGTCGATGTCGATCGCCGAGCTTAGCCTTGGCAAGCAGGAGAAGGTCACCGAAGCCTACCGCGTGGCGCGGCACACCGAGATGCATGCCAATGCCGTTGAAGGCGTGGTTTGCAAGTTCCGCACCTGCTACCCGGTGGAGCTGTGGCCGGTTGCCGTGCAGCAGGCCTCGTTCACCGAGATGGAACGCTCGGCCTTCAACGGCCACAGCGCCGATCTGGTGGCGCGCTTGCGCATCCGCCTGCAAGCCACCGGCGACGTCTTGTTCGGCCAGATGGAGCTTGACCGCCTGCGCTTCTTCCTCGACGGCGAAGCAACGCTGATGCACCAGCTCTACGAGCTGCTGTTCAACAACCTCGCCAAGGCCACACTCAGCTTCCAGGACGAAGGCCGCAGCCGTGAAGTCGCACTGCCCGCCGACGCCCTGAAAGCTGTGGGTTATGCCCGCGACGAAGGCCTGGTGGATTACTCCGAGCGCTCGTTCCTCGGTTACCGCCTGCTGCACGAGTACTTCACGTTCCCCGACAAATTCATGTTCTTCGACCTCTCAGGTTTTGCCCGCATCCTGCAGGGCAAGGCCATCGAGCAGGTCGAGATCAACTTCTACTTCAACGATTACGACCTCAGCGAGCGCCTGGCGCGGCTGGCCCAGAACATCGGGCGCAACAATTTCAAGCTCAACTGCACGCCGATCATCAACCTGTTCCGCCAGCAGGCCGAGCCGATCAAGCTGACCCACACCCAGCACGAATACCCGGTCACCCCGGACATTCGCCTGCACAACGCGGCGGAAGTGGTGTCGATCGACCGGGTGCGGCGCGTACGCAAGCTCGGTGGCATCGACCACGTCGGCACCTGCCAGCCGTTCTTCGAGCCGCGTGGCGAGCAAGACCCGCACAACAGCTTCTGGATTGCCCGCCGGCGCAACCAGGGCGATGCCACGGCGATGAGCATCCGCGTGGTCGACCGCGACCTGGAGCTGATCGACGGCACCAGCGACACCCTGAGCATCAGCCTGACCTGCAGCAACCGTGATGTACCCCTGCTGCTGCCGTTCGGTGGCGAGCGCGGTGATTTCAACATCCCGGCCAACTCGGTGATCAAAGACATCCGCTGCCTGCGCAAGCCCACCGCCACGGTGCGCGTCCCGCTGGGCAAAGGCCTGATCTGGCGGCTGATCGCGCACCTGTCGCTCAACCACCTGTCGCTGGTGAGCCAGGGCCGCGAAGTGCTGCTCGAGCTGCTGTCGCTTTACAACTACCGCAACGTCTCGGCCATCCGCAAACAGATCAATGGCATCAAGGCAATCAGCAGCGAGCCGGTGGTAGCGCGCATCGGCCACCCGCGGCCGAATTTCGTGCGCGGCGTAGGCATCACCCTGACCTTCGACGAAAGCCAGTTCACCGGTAGCGGCGTGTTCCTGTTCGGCATGGTGCTGGACCACTTCTTTGGCCAGTACTGCTCGATGAACAGCTTCACCCAACTGACCCTGCGTACCCAACAACGAGAAAAGAGAGTCGTCCAATGGCCAGCACGTACTGGCGATCAGCCCCTGGTCTGATCGATCAAGCCAGAGCCGAGCCGCACCGATTCGAATTCTTTCAATTGGTGCGTCTGCTTCGCCTGCACTACAGCCGCACCGGGCGCATGGACCTGGCAACCCGGCCGCACGAAGACCCGCTGCGTTTCCGCACTCAGCTGTCGCTGGCGTTTCCGGCCAGCGAGGTCAGCGACCTGCAGTTCGAGCGTGAGGGCAAGGTGTCGACGGCCGGCCTGCCGCTGTCGGAAGTCCAGGTCACTTTCATGGGCCTGGTAGGCCCGTCGGGCGTATTGCCTCGCCCGTACACCGAGCTGCTGCTCGAGCGCCACGTGCAGTACCGCGACGATGCCGCCCATGCGTTTCTCGACATCTTCTCGCACCGCATGACCACGCTGTTCTACGAAGCCTGGCAAAAGTACAAATTCCATATCGAGCACGAGCGCAACGGCACCTCGGGCTTCGATGGCTACCTGCTCAACCTGGTCGGCCTGGGCCCGCGCGCCCAGCAGCTGAAGTTCGAACGCCAGCAACCGGTGCTGCGCCGCGAGCTGTTCAGCTACTTTGCCGGGCTGCTCAGCCAGAAGCCACGCAACGCGCTGAACCTGGAGCGGATGCTCGGCTTCTATTTCTCCCTGCCGATCAAGGTCAGGCAGTTCGCCGGCCGCTGGTTGAACCTGCAGCCCGAACAGTGCACCCAGCTTGGCCGCAAGAACGCCCAGCTCGGCCTCAGCGCCGTGGCCGGCAACCGCGTGTGGGACTACCAGTCGTGCATCCGTATCGAGCTCGGCCCCTTAGCGTTGGCCGATTACCGGCGGTTCCAGCCTGGGACCGACGACTACCGCAAGCTGGTCGAGCTGGTGCGCTTCTATGTAGGCGCCGAGCTTGATTTCGAAATCGCCCCGCTGCTCAAACGCGAGGCCGTGCCCCGTGCCCAACTGGGCCGCAGCGGCAATGTCGCGCTGGGCTGGCTGGGCTGGCTCAAACGCCCTGGCCGTGACGCGGAGCCTTCGCGTTGCGCCGTCTTCCACATTCCTTACGATGGGGTCGCCTTGTGAACCTGAAGTCTCTGTTCGCCAAGCTTAACGAAACCAGCCGCACGGCCACTGAAAGCGCGGCGGCCCTGTGCCTGTCGGAGCACCACTACGACGTCGAGGTGGAACACCTGCTGCTGCAGTTGCTGGACAACAGCGACAGTGACCTGCCGCTGATCCTGCGCCACTACGACGTGGTCGCCGAGCGCCTGCAGGCGCAATTGGTGACCGCCCTGGGTACCTTCAAGAAGGGCAACACCCGCACCCCGGCGCTCTCCCCGCACATCACCCGCATGATCGAGCAGGCCTGGGTACTGGCCTCGATCGAGTATGGTGTGGGCCAGGTGCGCAGTGCGCACCTGTTGCAAGCATTGCTCGACGACGCCGAACTGCGCCAGGTGATCATCGCCTCCGCACCGGAGCTTGAGAAGATCAACGCCGACGACCTGCGCCTGAACCTCAGCGCACTGGTCGAAGGCAGTGCCGAATCCCGGCTCGCCAGCCCTCTGGCCAGCCCTTCGGCGCCAGTGGCAGGCGCCGGCAAGGTTGGCGGCAAGACCCCGGCCCTGGACCAGTACACCGTCAACCTCACACAAAGCGCCCGGGACGGCCGGATCGACCCGGTGCTTGGCCGCGAGTTCGAAGTGCGGCAGATGGTCGACATCCTCACCCGTCGCCGCCAGAACAACCCGATCCTCACCGGCGAAGCCGGCGTCGGCAAGACCGCAGTGGTCGAAGGCCTGGCCTTGCGCATCGCCCAGGGCGATGTGCCGGCCCCACTCAAGGACGTCGCCGTGCATACCCTCGACCTGGGCCTGCTGCAGGCGGGTGCCGGGGTCAAGGGCGAGTTCGAAAACCGCCTCAAAGCGGTGATCGAAGAGGTCAAGCGCAGCCTGCACCCGATCATCCTGTTCATCGACGAAGCCCACACCCTGATCGGCTCCGGTGGCCAGGCCGGGCAGAACGATGCCGCCAACCTGCTCAAGCCAGCTCTGGCCCGTGGCGAGCTGCGCACCATCGCTGCCACCACCTGGGCCGAATACAAGAAGTACTTCGAAAAAGACGCCGCCCTCGCCCGTCGCTTCCAGGTAGTCAAGGTCGAGGAGCCTGACGAAGACAAGGCCATCCACATGCTGCGCGGCCTACTCGGCAAGATGCGCGAGCACCACAAGGTGGCGGTGATGGACGAAGCACTGGTACAGGCCGTGCGCCTGTCCAACCGCTACATCACCGGCCGCCAGCTGCCCGACAAGGCGGTCAGCGTGCTCGATACCGCCTGCGCACGCATCGCCTTGGCGCAGTCGTCGCAACCCGGCGCGCTGGAAGACTGCCGCCGCCATATCGACAACCTGCAGGCCGAAATCGCCGTGCTCGACCACGAAGCCGGCAAGGGCCACGACCATGCCCGGCGCCTGGCCGAGCTGCAGGCCGCCCTGCAGGCCGAGCAGTCGCACGAACAGCGCCTGAGCGCCCAGTGGCAGCAAGAGCTGGGCCTGGTCGAGCAACTCAAAGCCCTGGACAGCGCCAAGGACACCGACGCCGCCCAGCTCAACGCCCTGCGCGCCGAGCTGAGCACCGTGCAGGGCGACCAGCCCCTGGTCCACGCCTTGGTCGATGCCGGCGCCATCGCCCAGGTGATCAGCGGCTGGACCGGTATCCCGCTGGGCAAGATGCTGCGTGACGAGATCGACACCGTGCAGCGCCTGCCTGCGCTGCTCGGTGAACGCGTGCTGGGCCAGGACCACGCGCTGCACGAAATCGGCAAGCGCATCAAGATTTCCCGCGCCCGCATGGAAGACCCAAACAAACCGATCGGCGTGTTCCTGCTGCTGGGCCCCAGCGGCGTCGGCAAGACCGAAACCGCGCTGGCATTGGCCGACACCCTGTACGGCGGTGAGCGCAACCTGATCACCATCAACATGTCCGAGTACCAGGAGGCCCACACCGTATCGAGCCTCAAAGGCTCGCCACCCGGCTACGTCGGTTACGGCGAAGGCGGCGTGCTGACCGAGGCCGTGCGCCGCAAGCCCTACAGCGTGGTGCTGCTCGACGAGGTGGAGAAGGCCCACCCCGACGTGCTCGAGCTGTTCTTCCAGGTGTTCGACAAAGGCGTGCTGGACGACGGCGAAGGCCGCGAGATCAACTTCCGCAACACGGTGATCATCCTCACGTCCAACACCGGCACCGAGCGCATCATGCAGACCTGCCTGAATGCCCAGACGCTGCCTACCCCCGAGGCCATCGTCGAAGGCCTGCGCGACGAGCTGAACCACGTCTTCAAACCGGCCTTCCTCGGCCGCCTGAGCATCGTGCCGTTCTACCCGGTGCAGGACCAGATCCTCGAGCGCATCGTTGCCCTCAAGCTCGCGCGTATCGCCAAACGTTTCGCCCGCAACCACCAGGCTGAGCTGAGCTACGACGACGCCCTGGTCAAGGCCATCGCGGCACGTTGCACCGAGGTCGACAGCGGCGCACGCAACATCGACAACATCCTGTCCCGCACCCTGATGCCCGAGCTTGCCCAGCACGTTCTCGAGCGCATGGCCCAGGACGCGCCGATCGAGCGCTTGACGATCGAGCTGGGCAGCGATGGCGATTTCGCCTATCGCCTGGCCTGAACGAGTACCCGGAGGTTTAGCCGTCATGTACCACACACACACCGCCCTGAAGCGCCTGACCGTCGCAGCCCTGCTGCTGGCACTGGCCGGTTGCGGCGTCACCGACCGTATCGGCAAGCGCATGGAAGACAGCTGGGCGGCCGACATGCTGGCCGACAGCGAGAAGGTCATCCTGACCTCCGACGGTGGTAACCAGCTCAACCCCGACGCCGAGGGCAAGCCGTTGTCGGTGGTGATGCGCGTGTACCAGCTGACCGACCTCGAGCGCTTTGCAGCCACCGACGCCGAGACGCTTTGGGACACACCGGAAAAAGCCCTGGGCAACACGCTGGTCGAAGCCCGCGAGCTCACCCTGCTGCCGGGTATCGGCCAGACCGACCAGTGGCCGCTGGCCAAGACCGCCCGCTATGTCGGCGTGGCAGCGTTCTTCCGCAATGAGCAGGATGCCCGCTGGAAGGTCGCATTCGATGCCGAGTCGCTGCGCAAGGACGGTATCTGGTTCTCGTCCGATGGCCTGCGGGTACTGGTGGACAACACCGAAATCAGCGCCCTGCGTGGCGTCGATGTGCTGAACAAGCCGCCCACCGCCGACCAGTTGGCTGCTGCGCAAAAGGCCGACGATACGCCGTCTGCCCTCACCGACAAAGTGCAGGACGCCGTGATCGAAAAGGCCACCGACGCTGCCGGTAAATCGGCCAGCAATGCCATGGATTCAACCTTCAACTCTTTAGTGGATAGCGTCAAATGAGCAAGCAGAGCCGGGTGATGTGGTCGGAAGGCATGTTCCTGCTGCCCCAGCACTTCCAATACCAGGATGAGTTCCACCAGCACCAGCTGGCCGAGGCCACCCTGCGCGGCACCCCGTTCCATTGGGGCGTGCAGGCGCTGCAGGTGGACGAAGATGCCCTGGCCAATGGTTCGCTGCAGCTCAAGCGCCTGAAACTGGTGTTTCCGGACGGCAGCCTGTACGACGCGCCGCAGCACGACCCGCTGCCGGCCGCGCGCGACCTCAAGGACCTGCTCAAGGCCAACGACCTGAAGGTTTACGCCGCACTCAAGCTGCCCGAGCCCTTCGGCCTGAACTATGTCGAAGATGGCCAGGAGCACAAGGCGGCGCGGCGCTTTCGCAAGCAGTTCGACACCCTGCCGGACCTTAACGAAGGTGAACTGGAAAACGAAATCACCAGCCTGCGCCTGAATGTGGTGCTGCTGGTCGATGGCGACAGCCTCGATGGCTACAGCCATTGCCCGTTGGCCAAACTCACCCGCAACAGCATGGGCGGCTTCAACCTGGACCCGCACTTCGCCCACCCCACCCTGCACCTGGGCAGCCACGAGACCCTGGCCGGCATCGGCAAGCGCCTGCTCGGTGCCCTGCAGGCCAAGAGCAAGGCGTTGTCGGGCCGGCGCCGTGAGCGCGCCGACCAGATCGCCGAATTCGGCTCCAGCGACGTCACACTGTTCTGGTTGCTGAACACGGTCAACCGTGCGCACCCGCAACTGGCCCACCTGCTGGCCCACCCGCGGCTGCACCCCGAGCGCCTGTACCTGTTCCTGGCCGACCTTGCCGGCGGGCTGTTGACGTTCACCCTCGACACCCAGCTTAGTGATGTCCCCGAATACGATCACCACGACCCGGCGGCATCACTGGTCAAACTGGACGAGATGATCCGGGTGATGCTCGACAATGTCGTGCCCAACCAGTGCATCGTCATCAACCTCACCCAGACCAAGCCGTCGTACTGGCAGGGGCAACTGCGCGACCCGCGCCTGGTCGAGGCCGACTTCTATATCTCGGTACACGCCGACATGCCCGGTGCCAGCCTGCTGGAGCTGGTGCCACGTGCGTTCAAGGTGGGCTCGCCGGAAGACATCGAAGTGGTGGTCAACAGCGCCATGCCCGGCGTCACCCTCAACCATGCTGCGCGGTTGCCCAACGCCATTCCGGTACGCCTGGACAACCAGTACTTCGCCATCGAGCCGCATGGCCATGTCTACGAGCGAATGATGAACGCCCAGACCATCTGCTTCTATGCGCCCAGCGCCTTTACCAACCTCAAGCTTGAACTGATGGCGGTGCTCAAATGACCGAAGCCGTATTGCAACAGGGCGCCGTTGCGCCCGCCAGCGACAAACCGACCCTCAAGGGTCTGGTACAAGACTTCATCAGCATGGCGCTGATTGTCCGCCGTGGCCGCCAGGTCACGTCGGTACAAGCCTTCGAAGCCAGCGTCGACCGCTTCTTCGCCAACCTGGAGCGCGATGCCCGCGCCGCCAACTACAGCGTCGAGCAGGTCAAGGACACCCAATACGCCCTGTGCGCGTTCCTCGACGAAAGCGTGCTGCGCTCCGGCGACAACGAACTGCGCGGGCACTTCGAGCTGCAACCGCTGCAGTTCCGCTACTTTGGCGTGCACCTGGCCGGTGAAGGCTTCTTCGAGAAGGTCGAAGCGTTGCGCGCCGACGTCAAACAGAACCTCGATGTGCTGGAGGTCTACCACCTGTGCCTGGCGCTGGGCTTCGAGGGCAAGTTCAGCCTCGGCCAGAAAGACCAGCTGCGCTACCTGGCCAACGCCCTGGGCCAGGACATCGCGCGCTACCGAAAACCGCCCAAAACCCTCTCGCCGGACTGGGCCCTGCCCGACCAGGTGTCGCAGATGCTGCGCCACGAAGTGCCGCTGTGGGTGTACCTGGTGTTGATTGCGCTGGTCTGTGTCGCGGTGTACCTGACGCTCGACTGGTTGCTGGACAAGGATGTCGCCGCCCTTTCCGAACAAATCCGCCAGCTGTTCAGTGCCTGAGCACACCTCAGGTAGCCGAGTCAGGAAGACATGAAAACATTACTGCGTCTGTTGAAGAGTTTCTGGATTCTCCTGCCACTGCTGTGGTTGGTGACCCTGTTGATCTGCTGGCTGGTGGCACCGTTGGTGCCCTGGCTGCGCCACCATGTGCCCGAAGCGCTGGCCATCATCAGCGCCTGCTTCCTGCTGGTGATCGTGCTGCGCCAGTACCAGCGCATCCGCGCCGAGCATAACCTGGAGAACCTGCTGCAGATCGAGGTCGATCGCTCGTGGAACGCCACCGGTGAATTCCGCGACCAGCAAGTGCTGCGCGAGCGCCTCAAGCATGCCATCGCCATGCTGCGTACCGACCGCTCCGCCGGTGGCGGTGGCAAGGCGGCCCTGTCCGACCTGCCCTGGTACCTGGTGATCGGCATGTCGGCTGCAGGCAAAACCTCGCTGTTGACCCACTCGGGCCTCTCGGCCAGCATCGCCACCGCCAATGACAGCGAAAGTGGCACCCAGCACTGTGACTGGTATTTCAGCCCCGACGCAGTGATGATCGACACCGCAGGCCGTTACCTGCGCGACGATCAGTCTGCCAGCGAGTTTTCAGCCTTCCTGCGCATGCTGCGCAAGCAACGCGGCAAGGCAGCGATCAACGGCCTGGTGCTGGTGGTCAGCCTGCCTGAACTGTTGGCGGCCAACAGCGACGGGCGTAACGCGCTTGCCGCGCAGTTGGTGGCGCGCGTGGAGGAATACGCCGAGTGCCTGGGCACCAACCCGCCTGTGTACCTGATGCTGAGCAAGACCGACCAGTTGCCCGGCTTCAACCAGGCCTTCGAAGGCCTGGACCTGCACCAGCGCCAGCAGCCGCTGGGCATGACCTTTGGCCTGTCGGAAATCCGCAACAACGGTTTGCAGGCGGTGCTCAACACTCGCCTGAAAAACCTGCAAAGCCACATCCGCCGCCACGTCGATGCGCAGATGATCAGCCTCGGCGCAGATGCCGACAGCACACTGCTCAACTTCCCCCAGTACTTCGCAGAACTCAATGGCGTGCTGGAGCAGTTCCTTGAGCACTTCACCCGCGGCCAGGGTGGCGGTGCCCCGCTGCTGTTGCGCGGCTTGTACTTCACCAGTGCGCTGCAGACCGAGCAGCAACTGGGCCAGGTGTACGAAGACGTCATCGCCGACAACTTTGCCCTGCAAGCGGCCCACGACGAAGGCGCCCAGCCGGCCAGCCACACGCAGGGCAACCGCAGCTACTTCATCACCGACACATTCCGCCAGGTGATTTTCCCCGACCGCGACCTGACCCTGTACCAGTCGCGCCTGGGCCGCAAGGCAGGCTTCAGCCCCCTGTTGCTGGGCCTGGCCGCTGCCGCCGGGGTGGCCTTTATCGGCTGGCAGGCGCTATCGTTCGCCAACAACCGCCAGTGGCTGGACAGCCTGCGTGGCCAACTGGCCGAGATCGAACGCGCCGATGACCGCGCACAGCTGCTGGCTGCCGGTAAAGGCCTGGAAGTGCTGCGCGGGCAGATGGCGACGGTCGAGGCGCATCGCCAGCAGGGTGTACCGCTGCAGTTGAGCGCCGGCCTGTACCACGGCGAGGCGATTCACCAGGTGGCCCGCAACGCCTACCTGGCGCAACTGCGCAGCCAGGCACTGGAGCCGATTGCCCGCAGCCTGCAGGTGCAGATGCGTGCGTTCAACACCTTTGCCAGCGGCATCAACCAGGAGCTGGAGTTCACCCCGGCGCCGAAAAGCCGCAATGGCAAACCGTTGACGCCTCGCCTGGCGGCCAAGGCCCAAGCGGCCCTGACCAAAACCCGTGCCGGCGCCTACGCCGCCAAGGTCAACCTGGCCACGGCCAGCGACGCGGCCGAGTTGTCCGCCACCACCGGCGGCCTGTCACTGTCCGAAGAGATGCTCGGACGCCTGGACGAACAGCAGGTGGCGTCGATCATCGAGGCTTACAACACCCTCAAGCTGTACCTCCTGTTGACCGAGCCACAAGCCCACCCAGACCCAGCCTTCGTCGCCGCCAGCCTGCCGCAGGCCTGGGCAGGCGCCGCAACCCAAGGTTCCCCCACCGACGCAGCGGTCATCAGCGAAAACGCCCCTCTGTACGTTCAATTGCTGGAGCAAGGCCAGGCGCCGTCGCTGCCACGTAACCAACAACTGATCGACGAAACCCGGCAGAACCTCAAGGCATTCATGATTTCCAGCTCGCTGGTGGATCGCGAATACCTGCGCCTGCAACTGGAGTCCAGCCGCCAGTTCCCGGCGCTGAGCCTCAACGACCTGGTGCCAACGCCTGGCCGTAACCTGTTGTACAGCTCTGCCGGCGTGCCGGCGATCTATACCCGCCAGGGCTGGGACACCTTCGTCAAGCCCGAGCTGATCAAGCTGGTGTCGGGCAACCTGCGCAACGAGTCGGACTGGGTGCTCGACGGCGAAGGCGGCGATGCCATCGTGCAGAAAGCCAACTTCGTGCGCGAGTTCATGGCCCGCTACAAACGCGATTACACCCAGGCCTGGTACAAGATGGTCAGCAGCGTGGGCGTGCGCCACTTCGCCGACCTGGCCTCGGCCACAGAACACCTCGGGCTGCTCAGCGATGTGCAGAACTCGCCGGTGAAGAACCTGCTGGCAGCGGTCAATGACAACACTCAGTGGGACTTGCCGGTCAAGCGCGACGCCACGCCTACGGGCAATGCCCGCGCGGACGGCTTCTGGAGCAAGGTCACCGGCCTGATCGACGAAGCCAAGGACGTGGCGCCTGAAGCCCTGGCCCCTAGCCTGCCGGCCGTGGACGACGGCAGCCTGGCCAAGCGTTTCGAGCCGGTCGCCCGGGTGTTCGCAGCCAACAACGCCGAAGGCGCCGACAGCACCATCATGGACCGCTACCTGGCCGCGCTGCGCAAGCTCAAGGTGCGCATGAACAACATCCAGCGCTCGCAGGATGTCGGTAAAAGCAGCAAGCAGCTGATCAGCGAAACTCTGGAAGGCCAGCCGAGCGAAGTGACCACCGTGCGCAACTACGTGGAAACCAGCGTCGACACCAGCCAGGACGGCCTGTCGCGTTCGCTGCAGGGCCTGTTCAGCCTGCCGATCCAGTACGCCTGGGAAACCCTGCGCGACCCGGCCGGCCAACAGATCGCCAAAGCCTGGAAGCAGCAGATCGCCAAGCCCTGGGAGCAGGTCATGGCGCACCGTTACCCGATCGCCACCGGCAGCCGCAACGAAGCTTCGGTCAAGGACCTGCAGCGTTTCGTCGACCCCGAAAGCGGCCTGCTGCCGACCTTCAAGCGCAACGAGATCGGCAACCTGTCCGGCGGTGAAGGCCTGGGCCTGAGCAACGGCAAGGCGCCGGCGCTGGTCAACCCGGGGATGCTCAACAGCATCGACAAGGCCAGCAACGTGGGTCAGGTGATCGCCAGCCTGTCGGACCGCGACAACGGCTTCGAGATCATGCTTGAGCCGTCGGCCAACTTTACCGACATTGTGTTCACCCTTGATGGCCAGGAGCAGCACTACCGCAACGGCCGCAGCAGCTGGAGCCGCTTTGCCTGGCCAGGCACCAACAACACGCCGGGCGCACGCCTGGACGTGGTCACCCTCAGCGGTGCACGCATCACCGTGTTCGACTTCCCGGGGCGCTGGGGCCTGCTGCGCATGAACGAAAGCGCCCGGGTCGACGACCTGGACGGCATCCAGCAGCGCTTCAGCTGGAACACGGCCAATGGCCGGGTCAGCCTGGTGGTGCGCAACTTCGGCGGGGTCAAACTCACCGACCTGGGCGACGTCAAGGCGCTGAGCGCCCTCAACGACGCTGGCAGGGGCGCACAATGATCGGCTGCTTCGGCAAGCTGCCGTCGAGCGCAGACTTCGTCAGCCTGCATGGCGCGGCGGAGGAAGTCTGCGAGTTCGACGCCTGGCTACAGGCCTCGTTGGCGGCAATGCGCCACCGCGAGGACTGGCAGGCGTTGTTCGATGCTCTGCCGATGTGCTTCTTCTGCTACCGCGCGCGCAATGGCAACTGGCTGCTGGGCGGCCTGCTCAGCTCCCGCGATGCCAGTGCCCGACGCTACCCGTTCTTCATCTTCCAGCTGCTCAAGGGCCAAGAAGGTGAAACGCTGCTCAACCCGTTCACCCTCGGCGAGCTGTTCAGTGCGCAAATCAAGCCGTTGCTGCATCAGGCCGTGCAAGGCGCCGAGTGCGCCAGCCTGTTCGAACGCATCAAGGCCCTGCGCCCGCTGCAGGCCCAGGACCTGGACCTGTTCCGGCGTGTGCACGGCAAGTTCCTGCATGATTTCAGCTTCAGCGACATCGCCCGTGCGCTGAAGGGCTCCTGGCCGGCCTTCGACGGTGCTACCGCGCTGGCACGCTTGCGGGCTACGCAATTGGCGCTGCACGGCGACTTCGACGGCGGTATCGAGCTGCCGTTGCCGGCCGAGCGTGGCCTGAAAAACCCCACCGCCGACCTGTGGCTGACCTGGCTGACGCGCATTGCCAGGCGCCATGACGTACCGGCGGTAACCTTGCTGGCCGACGATTTCATGCACCCGCGGCTGTACTGCTTCCCGTCGCGCCATACCGGCACAGCGTATCGCCTGCTCAGCGGCACGGCCGCAGCCGGCCAACGCTTGGATCTGCTCAACCCGTTGCCGCCACAAACGCCCGTGCACGACTACGACCGACCTCTAGAACACGTCATCGACCGCTTTGTCGATGCGTTGGATGCGACGCCTGTATGAACAAGATCAAGTACTACTGCCTGCGCTATCAACCTTACCTCCTGGGGCTGGCCTTCTTCCTGGCGATCTTCGTGGTGTGGGCCCTGGGCCGTGCCCTGGGTTTTGCCTCGCTGCACAGCCTGCTCGCGGGCATTGGCGTGTTCCTGCTGCTGTCGGCGGGCTATGTACTGCTGCTTTACCGTGGCGCAGGCCAGCACCACAACCTTGAGGCGCTGCTGCGTGATGACGCAGACCAGGCGGTACTCAACGCCACCCCGGCCGACCGCGAAGAAATCAGCCTGCTGCGCGAGCGCCTGCTGCAGAGCATCGAGCGCCTGCACAGCAACAAACCACGCGCCACCCCTGCAAAGGACGCCTTGTACGCCCTGCCCTGGTACCTGGTGATCGGCCAACCGGCCGCCGGCAAAAGCACCATGATCCTGCAGTCCGGGCTCAATTTCCCTTACGCCGAGCGCGAAGGTGCGCGGGTTGCAGGCTTGGGCGGCACGCGCAACTGCGACTGGTTCTTCAGCTCCGAAGCGGTGCTGCTGGACACCGCCGGCCGCTACATGAACAGCCCCGAGGAAGCCGGCAAGTGGCGTGGTTTTCTGCAGCTGCTACGCCAGCACCGCCAGCGCCGGCCACTCAACGGGCTGATCGTCAGCGTCAGCATCGCCGATATCCTGCATGGCTCGGCCGAAGACCAGGAGCGTGTGGCCAAGCGCCTGCGCGAGCGTATCCAGGAAAGCTGCGCCCTGCTGGAAGTACGCCTGCCCATCTACCTGGTGTTCACCAAATGCGACCTGATCCCGGGCTTCACACCCTTCTACCGCCAGCTGGATGACGCAGCGCGCGGTGAGGTGATGGGCAAGACGTTCTCGCACAAAGGCTATGAACAAGCCGACTGGGGCCAGCGCTTCGGCAAGGCCATGGACGAGCTGACCGGCTATTGGCAGCAGGTGGCGAGCCAGCAACTGATGCAGCAGGATATTCAGGTAACCCGCAAGAACAATGCCGCCTACCGCTTCCCGCTCGAGCTGGCTGCGCTCAAGCCACGCTTGCAGCAATTCGTCGACAGCCTGCTGCGGGCCAACCCGTACCAGAACGCCGAACTGCTGCGTGGTTTCTATTTCACCGCAGCGCTGGAAGCCGACGACGCCCTGTGGGGCAGCCATGGCCAGCATGTCGCCGAGCGTTTCGCCCTGGCGCATGGCCAGGACCG
This sequence comes from Lelliottia jeotgali, assembly GCF_977070485.1. Lineage (NCBI taxonomy): Bacteria > Pseudomonadati > Pseudomonadota > Gammaproteobacteria > Enterobacterales > Enterobacteriaceae > Lelliottia > Lelliottia jeotgali. The sequence goes on along the minus strand of NZ_CDRVFO010000002.1, from coordinate 487,532 downwards.
TAGCGGGGGTAACAGCCAGCCGGCACCGCTTTTCATCAACAGCCTGTTCCGCAAGGTGATAATCCCCGACCAGCACCTGGTGGCGGTGTACACCAGCAACCGCCGTGAACGCCAGCGCAAGGCCGCCTGGGTGGGTGCCGCCAGCCTGGCGGGATTGCTGCTGTGCAGCCTGTGGGGCTGGTCGTACATGAACAACCGCAACACCCTCGACACCATGGCCGCCGAACTTGCCCAGGCCAAGCGCGAAGACCAGGCCAACCCTGGCCATTACGCCCCTTGGCACAGCCTCGACCGCCTGCGTTTCTGGGCAGCACACTACTACCAGCAGCACCACGACCAGGCCGTGCCGCTGGGCATGCGCCTGGGCTTGTACCAGGGCCATGCGGTCGAGCCGGTACTGCGTGCGCGCTACTTCGCCACCCTGCAGAACGTGATGCTCAAGCCCACGGCAGACAACCTGACACGCACCCTGTACCTGCTGACCACACTGAAGGTCTACCAGCGCAATACCCGTGAGTTGCAGCCGGTGACCGGTGTCGACAGTGTCGAGGCAGAAGCCCTGCCCCATGACAACCGTGCCCAGTCGATCGCCGACTTCGGCAAGGCAGCGCTGGACACCTACGTGATGCTGTCACCTGCCCAGCGGGAAAAGGCCGACCCGGCATTGCTCAAGGCCAGGTTACCGGACTACTGGTACCCGGCCATCGCCCGCCACACCGGCAAGCGCATGGACGCCGCCGGCGGCGAAAGTCCTGCCAACCAGGACTACCTGTACGCCAGCCGCCAGATCGTGTTCTACAGCGACCAGATCCGTGAACCCGATGTACCGCGCATCCTCGACAACGCGTTCCTGATGTCCAGTTCGCGCAACTACATCAACAGCCTGCTGACCCAGTCGTTGCGCTCGATCGAAACCATCACGCTGGAGTCCGACACCCTGTTCGCCTTTGCCCGCGCCGACTTCCAGAGCCTCAAGAGCGAAGGCCAGAACCAGCTGAGCGCTATCGCCAGCAAACTGCTGAACACCCCGAACATCGGCAAGATCATCATCTCGGGCCACGCCGACCAGCTCGGCGATGCCCAAGGCAACCTGCAGGTTTCCCGGCAACGGGCGCAAACCATCCGCACCTACTTGGTCGGCAAGGGCGTACCCGCCGAGCTGGTAAGTGCACAGGGCGAAGGCAGCCGCAAACCGCTGGTCAACTGCGACATGCAACAACCGCGGGCGCAACTGATCAAGTGCCTGGAGCCCAACCGGCGGGTGGAAATCGAAGTGCGCGGGCTCAACTGAGGCCGCGCTGCAAGAACCGGCCACCCGGGCCTCACAGGAGGAGGCCCGGGTGGCGGCAAGCTACCTCTGCTGACAGGTTCGGCGAGGTCAACACGAAGGGGCGCATGAGCGGCCTTTAATTGATGTTAATGGAGAGTTTTACAATGGCATTTGACGCGTATATCCAAATCGACGGCATCCCGGGCGAAGTTCTGGATGAAAAACACAAGGACTGGATCGAAGTGCTGGGCTACGAGTACGGCGCCACCCAGGCCACTTCGGCCACTGCCAGCTCCTCGGGCGGTGCATCCTCCGAGCGCGTGTCGCTGACCGACTTCAAGATCCGCAAGGCAGTCGACAAGGCCTCGGCCAAACTGTTCGAGCACTGCTGCACCGGCAAGCACATCGCCAAGCTGAAGCTGAACGTCAACCGTGCCGGTGGTGACAAGGTCACCTACCTGACCATCGACATGGAAGAAGTGGTGGTGTCCTCGGTCAAGTTCGTCGCCGGTGGCAACCAGGGCGGTGAAGACAAGGCGGTAAGCGACCTGCCGATTGAAGAAATCAGCTTCAACTTCGCCCGCATCAAAACCACCTACACCCAGCAGAACCGTACCGACGGCCAGGCTGGCGGCAACATCGTCGGTGGCTGGGACCGCACCGCGAACAAAGTGTTTGCCTAAGCACTTGTTTGGCCTGGGCCGCGCAAGCGGCCCATACCCTGCGGCGTGCCGGGCCTCCCGGCACGTTGCTCTTTACCCCTGATCAGAGTGTTTTATGCCTGAATTCCTCAACGGCCTTTCGCTGGCCGAGCTGGCCGCGCCGATCGACGGTGGCAGCGGCGAAGACTTGAGCTTCTCTGCCTTGTTCGACCAGATCAAGGAGGCGCGCCGGGCAGACCCTGACTACCTGACCCAGGGCGACTGGCAGACCGACCTGAAAACCGCCGACTGGGAAAAGGTCATCAACCTGTCGGCCCAAGGGCTTGCGCAGCAGAGCAAGGACCTGATGCTGGTCGCCTGGCTCAACGAAGGCTTGGCCCAGCGCGATCACTTCCAAGGCATCACCTTCGGCCTGACCCTGTGCGAACGCATCCTGGAAACATTCTGGGAGACCGCCTACCCGTCACTCGAAGACGGCCTGGACGAGCGCGCTGCGCGGCTGTCCTGGCTCAAGACCACCCTCACCGACATTGTCGGTGGCTTGCCCATTACCCAAGGGCAGAATTTCGGCGTGCTGCGTTACGACGAATCACGCCATGTAGAAAACCTTGCCTTGCAGAACCCCAAGGCGATGCAAACCGCGCTCAATGAGGGCAAGATCAACGCCGAGATCTTCCAGCGCTCGGTGGTGCTCAGCGACACCGAGCACCTGCAGGCCAAAGCGGTGGAGATTGCCGCCAGCCTGCAGGCCTGCCAACGCCTGCAAGCGACCACCGACCGCCTGTTCGGTACCGAAGCGCCAAGTTTTGCCAGCCTCGCCGACATGCTGTCGCGGGCCAGCCAACTGGCAGAGAAACTGCTCAAGGACCGCGGCATCGAACTGCACCCTGTCGCCGCAGAGCCAGAGCCTGCCGTCACCCTCAGCGCAGCAAGCGAGCCAGGTGAACCTATGAATACGCCCGTTCAGGCCGCAGCGCCTGCGCCCATGCGCACCACGCCACTGACCCGCGACGAAGCCTTCACGATGCTCGCCGGCATTGCCCAGTTCTTCAAACAGACCGAGCCGCAAAGCCCGGTACCGTACCTGATAGAGCGCGCCATCAAGTGGGGCAACATGCCGCTCGAGGGCTGGCTGAGCGATGTGATCAAGGACAGTAATGTGGTGGACAACATCCGCGACGTGCTGGGGACACGTGAGCAGCGCTCCTGAGGCCTGCACTACCCGCACAAATGGTGCAAACTTGAGGCTTGCCCCCCGCGAAGGAAAGCCCCATGCCACCACGCCACCCCACCCCGCCAGGCTTCATCCGCGTACGTGGCGCCCGTGAGCATAACCTCAAGAACATCGACGTCGACATCCCGCGCGACGCCTTGGTGGTATTCACCGGCGTCTCTGGCTCAGGCAAGTCCTCGCTGGCCTTCTCCACCCTCTACGCCGAAGCCCAGCGCCGCTACTTCGAGTCGGTCGCGCCCTATGCCCGGCGCCTGATCGACCAGGTCGGCGTGCCGGATGTCGACGCCATCGAGGGCCTGCCGCCAGCCGTGGCCCTGCAGCAGCAACGCGGTACCCCTAGTGCGCGCTCGTCGGTGGGTAGCGTCACCACCCTGTCCAGTTCGATCCGCATGCTCTACTCCCGAGCCGGCAGCTACCCGGCGGGCCAGCCGATGCTGTATGCAGAGGACTTTTCGCCCAACACGCCCCAGGGCGCCTGCCCCGAATGCCATGGCCTGGGCCGGGTCTATGAGGTGACCGAGGCGACCATGGTCCCCGACCCGTCGCTAACTATACGTGAAAGGGCGGTGGCAGCCTGGCCAATGGCCTGGCAAGGGCAGAACCTGCGCGACATTCTCGTGACCCTGGGCTACGACGTCGACATCCCCTGGCGTGAATTGCCCCAAGAGCAACGCGACTGGATCCTCTACACCGACGAGACCCCCACCGTACCGGTGTACGCCGGCCTCACCCCGGCGCAGACCCGCACCGCGCTCAAGCGCAAGCTCGAACCCAGCTACCAGGGCACCTTCAGCGGTGCCCGGCGCTATGTGATGCACACGTTCATGCATTCGCAGAGTGCGCAGATGCGCAAACGCGTCTCCCAGTTCATGCGCCCCAGCCCTTGCCCGCTGTGCCAGGGCAAACGCCTGAAGCGTGAAGCGCTGGCAGTCACCTTCGCCGGCCGCGACATCGGCGAGCTGTCGCGCCTGCCGCTGCAGGCACTGGCCGAGGTGTTGCGCACAGTGGCGGCGCCCGGTTACCTGGAGCAGCATGAAGACACCCTGACGCTGGAAAAACGCCTGGCCGCACAGCGCATCGCCCACGAGTTGCTGGAGCGCATCGCGCCGCTGATTGACCTGGGGCTCGGCTACCTGGCCCTGGAGCGCAGCACACCGACGCTTTCTTCGGGCGAACTGCAGCGCCTGCGCCTGGCCACCCAGCTCAACTCGCAGCTGTTTGGCGTCATCTATGTGCTCGACGAGCCGTCGGCCGGGCTGCATCCGGCCGACAGCGAGGCGCTTTTCGAGGCGCTGCAGCGGCTAAAACAGGCGGGCAACTCGGTGTATGTGGTGGAGCACGACCTGGACACCATGCGCAGGGCCGACTGGCTGATAGATGTCGGCCCTGCGGCGGGTGAACACGGCGGCCAGGTGCTTTACAGCGGCCCGCCACCGGGCCTTGCACAGGTTGCGGCGTCGCGCACCGGCGCCTACCTGTTCGCCGGGCAACAGCCGGCCAGCCGCACACCACGCCCGGCGCAGGCCTGGTTGCGGCTTGAAGGCATTACCCGCAACAACCTGCGTGAGCTCAGTGCGCAGTTTCCGCTGGGCTGCTTCACCGCGGTCACTGGCGTTTCCGGCTCGGGCAAGTCGAGCCTGGTCAGCCAGGCTTTGCTGGAGCTGGTGAGTGCACACCTGGGCCATGCCGCACAGCCGGCCGAGCCCGAGGAACACAGCCTTGAAGACGCGCCCGAGCAGCCCAGCAGCGGGCGCGTGAGCGCGGGGCTGGAGTGCATCAAGCGGCTGGTGCAGGTCGACCAGAAACCCATCGGCCGCACGCCACGCTCCAACCTGGCCACCTATACCGGGCTGTTCGACCATGTGCGCAAACTGTTCGCCGCTACCGAGCAGGCCAAGGCCCTTGGTTTCGATGCCGGGCGCTTCTCGTTCAACGTCGCCAAGGGCCGCTGCGCGACCTGCGAGGGCGAAGGCTTCGTCAGTGTCGAGCTGCTGTTCATGCCCAGCGTCTATGCGCCCTGCCCGACCTGCCACGGCGCACGCTACAACCCACAGACGCTGACCGTGACATGGCAAGGCATGACCATCGCCCAGGTGCTGCAATTGACCGTCGACCAGGCGCTTGAAGTGTTTGCCGAACAGCTTCCGGCCCGGCGCTGCCTGCAGGTGCTGCAGGACATAGGCCTGGGCTACCTGCGCCTGGGCCAGCCGGCCACCGAGCTGTCCGGCGGCGAGGCGCAGCGCATCAAGCTGGCCACCGAACTGCAGCGCACCGCCCGCGGCGCCACGCTGTATGTGCTGGATGAGCCCACCAACGGCCTGCACCCGCAGGACATCGACCGCTTGCTGGTGCAGCTCAACCGCCTGCTCGACGGCGGGCACAGTGTGGTGGTGGTCGAACATGACATGCGCGTGGTAGCGCAGAGCGACTGGGTGATCGACATTGGGCCGGGGGCTGGGGATGCGGGGGGCACGGTGGTGGTGAGTGGTACGCCTCGGGAGGTTGCGGGGTGCGGTGAAAGCCGCACAGCCGAGTTTCTGGCCAGAGCCCTTTAGCGCCTGTACTGGCCCTATCGCCGGCAAGCCGGCCCACAAGTACCCCGCTGCTCTCAAGCTCAGCGCAAACCCAGTGAGCCGGCTTGCTGGCCGTAGGGCCTGTGGGTACAGTCTGCGCCATGGATAAATACACCCCTCACCAGTGGCTCCCGCACGAAAAGCCGAGCCTGCCCGGTTCCCCTTCCACGCCCTTGCATACCCCGGCCAAACGCCTGGCCTTCGGTGTGGTCGGCCTGCTGGTGGCGATCACCGGCGGCCTGGGCAACGCGCTGGTCACCGCCAACCTGGTGTTTCTGCAGGGTGCCTTGGGCGCAACCACCGCAGAAATGGCCTGGCTGCCTGCTGCCTACGTGATGACCAACGTGTCGATCAACCTGCTGCTGGTCAAGTTTCGCCAGCAGTTCGGCCTGCGCGCCTTCACCGAAGTGTTTCTGGTGCTCTACGCACTGGTCACCTTCGCCCACCTGTTCGTCAACGACCTAAACTCGGCCATCGCTGTGCGGGCCGCCCACGGCATGGTGGGTGCCGCGCTGAGTTCGCTGGGCCTGTACTACATGATCCAGGCGTTCCCGGCGCAGTGGCGGCTCAAGGCCATGGTGCTGGGCCTGGGTGCCTCGCAGCTGGCCCTGCCGCTGGCGCGGATTTTCTCCGAAGACCTGCTGCAAATCGCTGAGTGGCGCGGCCTGTACCTGTTCGAACTGGGCCTGGCGCTGGCCGCGCTCGGTTGCGTTCTGCTACTCAAGCTGCCCCCTGGCGACCGCTTCAAAACCTTCGAGCCGCTGGACTTTCTGACCTTCACCCTGATGGCCAGCGGCACCGCCCTGCTGTGCGCCGCCCTGTCGCTGGGGCGCATCGAGTGGTGGCTGGAGGCGCCATGGATAGGGGTCGCCCTGGCAGCGTCGATCGCCCTGGTGTTCAGCGGTCTGGCCATCGAGCACAACCGCCAGAACCCGCTGCTGATGACGCGGTGGCTGGGCAGCGGCGCGATCATCCGCCTGGGCTTGTGCGTGATCCTGATCCGTATGGTCACCTCCGAGCAGTCCACCGGCGCCGTGGGTTTTCTGCAAGTGCTGAACATGGGCAGCGAGCAGATGCGCACGTTGTACTGGGTGATGCTGCTCGGCGCGGTGGCGGGCCTGGCCAGCAGCGCGCTGACCATCAGCCCCAACCACCTGGTGATCCCGCTGTTCATCTCGTTGCTGGCCATGGCCACCGGGGCGTTCATGGACAGCAGCTCAAGCAACCTCACGCGGCCGGCGCAGATGTACCTGAGCCAGTTCCTGCTGGCCTTTGGCAGTACCTTCTTCCTCGGCCCGTCCATGGCCCTGGGCATCAGCCACGTGCGCGCCAACCCGCGCAACCTGGTGAGCTTCTCGGTGCTGTTCGGCATCTGCAACAACCTCGGTGGCCTGATCGGCGCCGCGCTGCTGGGTACCTTCCAGACCTGGCGCGAAAAATTCCATTCCAGCCACCTGGTCGACCGCCTCAGCTACCTCGAACCGCTGGTCAACGCCCGCGTGCAAAGCGGTGGCGGCGGTTATGCCGGCATCCTCGCCGACCCGGCCCTGCGCAGCGAGGCCGGGCTGCGCGTATTGGCCAACGCGGCCACGCGTGAGGCCAACGTCATGGCCTACAACGATGTGTTCATGCTGATCGGCAGCATCGCTATCCTCACCATGATCTGGATTTGCATCCGCGGTTCCTGGCTGTGGTACACAGCCCGCCAGGCCGCTTCACCCGACTCCACCAGCGGTACTGCCAACCGATGACCGACCCAACCCGCACAACCACCACCACTGCCCTTGCCGAAACCCCGGAAGGCGCCGCACCGCCCAGCGAACCGACCAGCCCGGTGCGCACGCGACGGGTGCGCATCCTGTCTTCGGTCATGTTCGCCTGCGTGGCTCTGGCCGGCATCCTGCTGGTGCTCTATGCCTGGCGCCTGCCGCCGTTCGGCAGTGCCATCGAAAGTACCGAAAACGCCATGGTACGCGGCCAGGTCACCATCATCGGGCCGCAACTGAGCGGCTATGTGGTCGATGTGCCTGTGCATGACTTCCAGTTCGTCAAGGCCGGCGACTTGCTGGTGCAACTGGACGACCGCATCTACAAACAGCGCCTGGCCCAGGCCATCGCCCAACTGCAACAGGAGCAGGCGGCGCTGGCCAACAACCTGCAGCAGCGCAATAGCGCCGAAGCCACCATCGCCCAGCGCCAGGCCGCCATTGGCGATGCCAAGGCCCAGGCGGAAAAGGCCCGCGCCGACCTCAGCCGCAACCAGGCGCTGGTCAGCGATGGCTCGGTGTCGCGCCGCGACCTGGACGTTACCCGCGCCAGCCAGGCCGCCGCCGTCGCCACCCTCGCCCAGGCCAAGGCCGCGCTGGCCATCGCCCGCCAGGACCGCGAGACGGTCATCGTCAACCGCGCCGCGCTGGAGGCCTCGGTTGAAAACGCCAAGGCTGCCGTGGAGCTGGCCCGCATCGACCTCGACAACACCCGGGTCACTGCGCCGCGTGACGGCCAGCTGGGGCAGATCGGTACCCGCCTGGGCGCTTACGTCAACTCCGGCGCACAACTGATGGCACTGGTGCCCGATACCGTGTGGGTGATTGCCAACATGAAGGAAACCCAGATGGCCAATGTGCGCATCGGCCAGCCGGTGACCTTCACCGTGGACGCCCTCAACCACCTGAAGCTGCGGGGCCATGTGCAGCAGATTTCACCGGCCACAGGCTCCGAGTTCGCCTTGCTGCAGGCCGACAACGCCACCGGCAACTTCGTCAAGATCGCCCAGCGGATACCCGTGCGGATCACCGTCGATGCCGACCAGCCAGCGGCGAGGCGCCTGAGCCCGGGGATGTCGGTGGTGGTGAGTATCGATACCCGTGACGAAAAATGACTGGGCCCGCGCGGGGGTGAATCTGAGAACCGCGTCGAGATGCCGTCCTGCCACGATTGCGCCGCTCTAGCCCGTGGGTTCTAATTCTGACCCACCGGTTTTATCTTCGCCATCCAAGGACGCTTGATCATGTACAGGAAGCTCGTACCGCTGGCGCTGCTGGCCACTATGGCCGGCTGCTCGGACACCACGGACACCAGCGAAACCCATTTCCAGAAAGCAGCGCAGGCCTACCTCGACACCCAGTACCCCCATTGTTTCGTGGTCACTTCTTTCCCCGCCAAGACCCAGGACTTCGATACCAACGGCACCAACAAGGCGCTGCATGCGCTGGCGCAAGTCGGCGTGGTCAGCGAGAAGGAAATCTCCCGCACCGAAGTGCCGGAACGCCTGTGGCAACCGGCACGCACCGACATCTACTACGCCTACGACCTTACCGCTGAAGGCCGCAAGTACTACAAGGCCGATGCGCAGAAGATGCTCAACGGCAGCACCCGCGGCGGGCTGTGTTTCGGCAAGGCGCAGGTCACTGCAATCGAGCGGTTTACCGAACCGGGTGAGGTGATGGGCCAGACGATTTCCAACGTCACCTATACCTACAAGATCACCGGCCTGCCGGCCTGGGCGGCTAACAACGAAGTGCAAACGAACATACGCCTGCTGGCTGAGGCCGTGGCCACCAACCAGACCCCGGCCAGGGAGACAAGGGCAATGGTGCTGACCAACAAGGGCTGGGTGCACGAGCGCCTGTTTGATAAATGAGGGTGCCTACCGGCCCTTTCGCGGGGCCGGCCCCGTCACAGCCACCAGGCCAGCACCAGCGGTAACCAGGCAAACGACAGCACTGTCGAGCACATCACCAGGTTGGCTACCTGCTCCGGCTCACGGTTGGCGCGCACTGCCATCAGGTAGTTGAACACCGCCACTGGCATGGCCGACTGCAGCATCAGCACCGCGCGCTCCATCTGCTCCAGCCCCAGCGCCATGCCCACTGCCCAACCCACCGCCGCCCCCAGCACGATGCGCAGGCCGCCCAGCACCAGGCCGCTGCCAATGTGCTGCGCGCGGATGCTCGCCAGCGATACACCCAGGGTCAGCAACATCAACGGGATCGACATGCCACCGAGCAGGTCTGCCGTGTTGGCCAGCCAGCGCGGCAGCTCGAAGTCCAGGAAGATGATCGGCATGGCCCCAGCCAGGCAGATGACGATGGGGTTGCGCAGCAGCGCCTTGAACGAGGCCGCCGTACCGGCGATGGCCATGCCGAGGGTGAACTGCACGATCGACAGGGTAAGGAAGAACGCTACCGCCAACGCCAGCCCATGCTCGCCGAAGGCGTACAGGCTGATGGGCAGGCCCATGTTGCCGGTATTGGGGAACATGAACGCCGGCATCAGCACGCGCCAGTGCTGGCCCGAGGCACGACACACCAGCCAGCCGCCCAACGCCATCGCCAGCGTGCACAGCAGGCAGGCGATTGCCATGCTGGTGAAGGCTGCCGGATCCAGCTCGGTGCGGCTGAGAGTCGACAGTACCAGCGAAGGGGTGCCCACCGTCATCACCATGCGGGCGACGAATGCCGTGGGGTAGTCCAGGCCCTTGCGGGCCCAGGCGTAGCCGATGCCGGCGACGATGAAGACCGGGGCCAGAACGGCGAACAGTGAAGCGAGCATGGGGTAGGCCTTCCTTGGAGCGTTTGGGCGACATTATGCCGCAGCCTTCAACATCGCGGGGTTGCTTTGCAGCCCTATCGCCGGCAAGCCGGCTCCCACAGGGACAGCAGTATGCTTGGGATCACGCTGTCGGGGTGGGAGCTGGCTTGCCAGCGATTGGGCTGCAAAGCAGCCCCACACAATGTCGGCTCCCGACACAAAGCCGAAGTATTCCGACCTGCGGCGTCCCGTCGCACTCTACACCCCCTTGGGCAAACCCCTCGAAGGCCGTAGAATCGCGCCTCCTTTTCGCCCGTCGCCTTGAACGGTGGCAACCGGCAGCAACGACAGAGTCCGTGCCTGACCACATGCCCGTCCATGTGAAATAGGCTCAACCGACCCCGCCCGGCCCAGCTCTTTGTGCGGCCAGCGGTTGAGTCTTGCCCAGGTCGCATCCAGCCCAGGCACACCCGTGCAGCCTTGCGGCCCTCATTGGGCCTGTTTGGCGTGCGCGTTCGAAAAGGCGCTCCCAACCGCCACTCCAACTTGAGGTTTGTATGTCTGCGCGTTTGCTGGCCATGGCGCTGGCGCCCCTGCTCGGGCTTTTCATCATTGCCCTGGGCAACGGTTTCATGTCTTCCCTGACGACCCTGCGCCTTGGCGCTGCCGGTGAATCGGCAACGATGATCGGTATCGTCTCGTCGAGCTACTTCCTGGGCCTGACCCTGGGCGCGATCTTCAACGACCGGCTGATCCTGCGCATCGGCCATATCCGCGCCTACTCCAGCTTCGCCGCGCTGATCGCCGCGACCATCCTGCTGCAGGGCCTTTTCTACGACACCACCTGGTGGTCGATCCTGCGCCTGATCAATGGCTGGGCTGCGGTCGGTGTGTTCCTGGTGATCGAGAGCTGGCTGCTGCTGGCGGGCGATGCGAAAATCCGCGGCCGATTGCTGGCGCTGTACATGATTGCCTTCTACGGCGCCGGGGTGATTGCCCAGGCCGGTTTGGGCGAAATCACTCACCTGGGTGACAGCGCTCCGTTCATGCTGGCAGGGATGCTCGCCGCGTTGTCGGTGCTGCCGATCGTGATCCTGCCACGTGTATCGCCGCTGCTGGACCAGGTCGAACCGTTGAAACCGCGCCAGTTGCTGGGTGTGGCGCCTTCCGGGCTGGTCGGCTGCTTCGGCTCGGGCGTGGCCATTGCCGGGATCTACGCCTTGCTGCCGCTGTACCTGCAGCGCATCGGCCTGGACGTGGGTGAAGTCGGCAACATGATGGCCTGGGTAATCCTCGGCGCCATGCTGCTGCAGTATCCGGTGGGGCGCTGGTCCGACCGCAAGGACCGCCAGGATGTGCTGATCGCGCTGGCGGCGCTGTGCGTGGTGCTGTCGCTGATCACCGTGTTCCTGCCGTCGCAGTCATCGTTGCTGCCGGTGATGCTGTTTTTGCTCGGTGGTGGGGTGTTCGCGCTGTACCCGGTTGCGGTCAGCCATGCGGCCGACCGGGCCCCGTCCGATGCACTGGTGCCGATGATCCAGGGCCTGCTGCTGATCAACTCGCTGGGTTCGGCCATGGCCCCGCTGGCGATTTCGCCGGCCATGACCGAGTTTGGCGAGGCCGGGCTGTTCTGGGCATTCGCCGTGGTCAACCTGGGCATGGTGTGCTTTTTCCTGTGGCGCCGGGGCAAACGCCCGGCGGCGGAGCACCCGGCACCGTTCACTGCCTCGACCACGTTCTCGCCGACCGGTGCCGAGTTGCGGGTGACCGAAGACCTCAAGCAGGCGGCGCAGGAGCACCCGCCGCTGGAGCCGGCAGAGGCTCAGGCCTCAGGCGTCAACGCGCACTGAACCCAGGGGGCTGGCGAGCAGCCCCTGATGGTGACCGCCCGTCGCCCCAAGGGCACCCCGCCATCACTGGCCAGCCAAACGAATGACAGATCATCCTGACAGGAGATTCGCCATGATCCGCATTCGTCCACTCCCCCTGCTCCTAACACTTGCCCTGGGCCTGGGCTCGGCCACCAGTTTCGCTGCTTCCGATGCCTCAAACACCAACACCGACGCTTACCCGAAAACCGACCAGCAAGGCGGCAAGACTGCCGGTGAGGGCAGCAGCGTCAACAGCCCCGGCAGCAGCCAGGACAACGACAGCGCCGACACCGGCGGCGATGCGGCCGATGGCGCCGCAGGCGGCTCCAACAGTACTGGCGAAGCAACGGGGTCTGGCGCCGGGCATACCGGTGGCACCGCCGAGGACCAGGACAGCCGTTGACGGCAGCCTGGGCTACACTGCGGCGAGTCGCCCTGCCAAGGAATCGTCATGAACCTCAAACCCTGGCTGTTCGCCGCGCTGCTGCCCGGCACTGTGCTGGCCGCGGGCAGCGGCTCCGGTGCGCTGTCGATCAGCTCAGCGTCTTTCACCGATGGCGGTGTCATCGCCCTGCAGCAGGTCGGGCCCGACCCGGCCTGCGGTGCGGGCGAGGAGCGTACCCCACAGTTGAGCTGGACGAACTTGCCTGCCGGCACGCGCTCGCTGGCCTTGGTGATGTTCGACCCGGACGGCGGCAAGGGTATCGGGGTGGTGCACTGGGTCGCTTACAACATCGACCCTGAACTGGGTAGCCTGGAAGAAGGCAAGTACGCCTTGACCACCAAGGGTGTGACCGTGGGCCGCAATTCGCGCGGCACCCTCACCTACCGTGGGCCGTGCCCGCCAGCCGGGGATAACCCGCACCACTATGCGTTGACACTCATAGCGACTGACATACCCATCGGCGTATTGCCCGAGGGGCTGGACCGCAATGGTCTGATGGAGTTGCTGCAAGGGCATGCCTTGGGTGCGCAGAGCCTGGTTGGCCGGTATGGACATTGAGGTTGAAGGCGCCGGTTTTTTCGCAGGCAAACCCGGAGGCCATCGTGCCCTCACCTGAAGCAGCCCTGCGCCTGAGCTGGCAGCAAAACGCCAATAGCTGGATCGAAGCCGTGCGTAGTGGCGCCATCGAAAGCCGCCGGCAAGTCACCGATCAAGCCATCCTGGTAGCGATACTGGGCCGCCAGCCTGAACGTGTTCTCGACCTGGGTTGTGGTGAGGGGTGGCTCCTGCGCGCCCTGGCCGAGCGCGGCATCGACGCCACCGGGGTGGATGGCGATGCGTCGCTGGTTGAGGCGGCCCGGGCAGCCGGCTCGCCACAGGTGCACCTGGCCAGCTACCGGCAACTGTGCGACGGCGCGGTGCCGATTGGCACAGGTTACGACTTGGTTTGCAGCAACTTCGCCTTGCTGCACCAGGACATCATCCCGCTGCTGGCGGCGGTCAACGCACTGCTGGCACCCGGCGGTGCGCTGGTGATCCAGACACTGCACCCTTGGAGTGAGGCGCACGGGGATTACCAGGATGGCTGGCGCGAGGAATCGTTTGCCGGCGTTGCCGGCAACTGGCGGCCGATGCCGTGGTACTTCCGCACCCTGGCCAGTTGGTTGAACGCGCTGGAAATGGCAGGTCTCAAGTTGGTGAGCCTGCAGGAGCCGCAACACCCACAGAGTACAGAACCGCAGTCATTGCTACTGGTGGCTGATCGGTTTGATTGACTGCGCACATAGCCCGGGGCAACCCCTTGGCCAAGGCGTGCACAGCGTAGCTGGCTCACATTCAGTAACTAAATACCGCGCATTCCAACATTTAATTTGTGGATGCGCGGGGCTGGCCCCTATGCTGTCCGTGCATCCCCTGCACGCACCGGCCGGTGTGGTCCAAGGCATGGGGAGAGAACAACAAGTCGAGATCGTTCATGTCGAATCACTCCTACTTCGCCCCCCACGGTGGGCACCCGGCTCAAACCGAGCTGCTGACTGACCGTGCAATGTTCACCGAAGCCTATGCCGTCATTCCCAAAGGCGTGATGCGTGACATCGTCACCAGCCACCTGCCGTTCTGGGACAAGATGCGCATGTGGGTCATCGCCCGCCCACTCACCGGCTTTGCCGAAACCTTCGCCCAGTACATCGTCGAAGTGGCCCCGGAAGGCGGCAGCGAGCGTCCTGAACTGGACCCCAATGCCGAAGCCGTCGTATTCGTCGTCGAAGGCGAAATCGACATCACCGTCGAAGGCAAGCACCACACCCTGGGCCAGGGCGGTTACGCATTCCTCGCCCCGGGCGCCGAGTGGAGCCTGCGCAACAACAGCAAGTCCAACGTCACCTTCCACTGGCTGCGCAAGCACTACCAGAAGGTTGAAGGCCTGGATATCCCTGAGTCGTTCGTTACCCACCGCGACAACGCCACCGTCATCGAAATGCCGGGTACCGAAGGCCGCTGGGTCACTACCCGCTTCGTCGACATGGCCGACATGCGCCACGACATGCACGTCAACATCGTGACCTTCCAGCCGGGCGGCGTGATTCCGTTCGCTGAAACCCACGTCATGGAACACGGCCTGTACGTGCTGGAAGGCAAGGCGGTCTATCGCTTGAACCAGGACTGGGTCGAAGTGGAAGCGGGCGACTTCATGTGGCTGCGTGCATTCTGCCCGCAAGCCTGCTACGCAGGCGGCCCAGGCAAGTTCAGCTACCTGCTGTACAAAGACGTGAACCGTCATGTGCACCTGACGCTGAACCCACAGCGTTAAGCCCTGAATGCTGTAGCAAAGCCCGCCACCTGGCGGGCTTTGTGTTTGCCACACATACTCAAGGGCCTACCCACTTCGCGGTGCACGCCATGAACCGCAGTACCTTGTTCGCCGCCCTGTTGGCCTGCGCCTGCGTGCAAGCCGCTGATGACTGGGACCTGGCTTACGACCGCGAAGGCATTCGCGTGTACCTGCGCGGCGTGACCGGCTCACCCTATCAACAGTTTCGCGGGGTCAGCACCATGCAGGCCAGCGTGCGCACCCTCACCGACCTGCAGGAAAATTTGCGCGTCGCCTGTAAATGGCTGTATGCCTGCGAGCAGATGCGCCTGCTGGAGGTCGCGGGCGACAGCACCTGGGTCTACCTGACCACCGACTTGCCATGGCCTACCCTGCCGCGCGACATCATCCTCAAAGTCACCAGCGAACGGCTCGACGACGGCACCCTGGTGCGCCACTTGAGTGCCGAGCCGAACAAACTGCCGGAGCAGCCGGGGCTGATCCGCGTACAGCACCTGAGTGGCGAGTGGGTCATGAAGCCGCTGGGCGAACGCACGACCGAGGTTACTTATCAGCTGCAGGCCGATCCGGCCGGGGATGTGCCAGGCTGGCTGGCCAACCGCTTCGTGGTGGATGCGCCGGTGGTAACGCTGCGAACCCTTCGGGCTGTGGCCGAGCGCCAGCCTTGAGGCAGCCTACTGGACTACCCCGCAAGCAACCCGTGCACCGCCGCCACCGAGCTTCTCGGGGTGGTCACTGTGGTTGTCGCCCCCTGCATGCACCATCAGCGCGTGCCCTTTGAAGTCCGAAGCCTTCAGGCGTGGCGCCAGTACCGGGTAATTGGCCTTGCCATCTGCGCCCACATACAGCGCCGGCAGGTCACCGCGATGACCGCTGTCGTCGTAAGGGCCCTTGTGTGCATTGGTCGAGTCCGGATCCCAGTGGCCGCCCGCTGCACCTGCAGGCACAGGTTTGCCATTTTCCTCGGCAGGTGCGCAAGAAGGTTTCTGGTGCAGGTGGAAGCCGTGCACACCCGGTGGCAAGTCTTTGAGGTCCGGGGTGAGCACGGCGCCGTACTTGCTCTGCTCGATGCTGACGGTGCCGATCACTTTGCCCGGGCCGTCCGGGGCGGCCAGCTTCAGTTCCACGGTCTGCGCTGCCTGGGCGAGGCCGGCCGAGGCCAGCAAGGCGCTGAATACCAGTGCTTTCATGTTGTATCTCCATGGTTTGAGGTGAGCGGGTGTCATACCCACATAACAGGTGTGACTGCACAGGTTTGCAGGCATTCCATCCAGCCACAGAATGAAATATTTCCTACCGGAACCCGTCGGCGTATCCCTCAAGGCCGAAATAAGCGTTTTTACCAACCCGCCAGCCACGCTAACCTGTGGCTGTACCCGGCCCTGGATCCCGCCCATGCTTCACCTTCTGCTGACCACGCTGGTTCCCATCATCCTGCTGATCGCCCTGGGCACATTGCTGCGTGTACGCGGTTTTCTTGCTGAAACCTTCTGGCCAGGTGCCGAACGCCTGAGCTACTACGTGCTGCTGCCATCGCTGTTCCTTCATGGCCTGGCCACCGCCAACCTCGACGGTGTGCCGGTGCTTGGCATGGTCGGCGTGCTGATGCTCTCAACCTTGCTCGGCGCCGCGCTGCTGGTGCTGTATCAAGGTGCAGTGAATCACGATGGCGCAGACTTCACCTCGGTGTTCCAGGGTGGAGTGCGGTTCAACAACTATATTGGCGCCACCCTGGCCGCCGGGCTCTACGGTAGTGCAGGCATCGCCCTGGCTGCGGTGGCCAATGCCGCAATCGTGCCCCTGGTGAATCTGCTTTGCGTGCTGGTGTTCGCCCGCTTCAGCGCTCGCCACAGCTCCCCGGCCACCGTGCTGCGGGCGATTTTCGCCAACCCGCTGATCGTGGGGTGCGCTGGCGGGCTGCTGCTGCGCGTCACCGGGCTGGGGCTACCCGCTGGCATCGAGCCAACAGTCAAGGCACTGGGTCAGGCCGCCCTGCCCCTGGGCCTTTTGTGTGTCGGCGCAGCACTGGGCGGCGCCAGCGTCGGCCAGCAGGTACGCCCCCTGCTGGCGGCCTCGACGTTCAAGTTTCTGGTCATGCCACTGACCACTTGGGGCCTGTGCCGCCTGCTCGGCCTTAGCGGCCAGGCGGCAGTGGTGGCGGTGCTGTTCCAGGCATTGCCTACAGCATCGTCGTCCTATGTCATGGCGCGGCAAATGGGCGGCAACGCACCGTTGATGGCGACCATCATTGCCTTGCAGACCGTGGCCGCTGCGGTGACCCTACCCTTGATGTTAATGCTTTCGCTCAACTGAATACGCTTGGCTAGACTGAGGATCAGCACACACTTCGGGACCTGGACCATGCGCCTATTTTGGATGGTGATCGGCTTCACCTCGGCCCTGCTTGCAGGCCCATTGAATGCCGCCGACACTGCCAAGGCCATTGTTGCAGAGGACAAGGCCGAGGTACTTGAAGAGAAGGTGGCCGACGATGCGCCACCGCCGAAAAAAACCGAAACCCTGACGCCCAGTGAAGTCAAGGCAGTCGACCCGGCAGGCCAGGCGCCGCTGGACGACAGCATCACCTGCCTGGCACGCACGATCTACTGGGAAGCCAAAGGTGCCGATCAAAAAGACATGAGCGCTGTGGCCAGCGTGGTGCTCAACCGCCTCGGCAAGGACGGTTTCCCCGACACCATCTGTGGTGTGGTCAAGCAAGGGGTTGAAAGCAAGTCTTGCCAGTTCTCCTGGTGGTGTGACGGGCGTTCCGACCAGGTAGAGGAGCCGCAGCGCTATGACATCGCCAAGGAAATCGCGCGCAAGGCGCTCAACCAGCAGCTAAAAGACACCACCGGTGGCGCGCTTTACTTTCATGACCGCACAGTGCGCCCCGACTGGGCCAAAGCCTACCGCAGGACCGCCCAGACAAGGCTCTTTCTGTTCTACAAACCCAACCCGGCGCTGGCGCGCTGAGCCGGTGACTGTTGCACAGCCCCTAACACCGACGAACGTTTACTCACGGCGTGCAGTCGAACTTAAGCCCCGGCATTGATTGGCAACTCATCGCACTTTTCCGGCAGCACGCGGTCTACCACCTCTTTTGTCGCCTGCAAGCCATTGCTGGTGTTTTCATTGCTTTGCACGACACCGGGCCAAAAGCCTTGGGCTTGTGTAGGATGAGCAGCGCATACCAAGACGCTGCCAGTCACAGGGAGATCCACATGCGCGTCCTGTCATCCGTTGCCGCCTTGTCGTTAAGCCTGGCCGTTTCGACTTCGAGCCTGGCTGCCAACGGCGAAGAGGCGCAACTGATCGATTCGATCAATGCCTACCGCAGCCAGGCCCAACCCTGCGGCGATGAAGCATCGCTTGAGCTGCCGCCGCTCAACAGCGACACCCGCTTGGCGCTGTCGCCCGAAGGTACACGCGACCTCCAGCAGGCCATGACCCGCGCGGCCTACCCCATGGTCAACGTACAGGCGATCAGCCTGTCCGGCCCACGCGACGCCCGAGCCGCCATGCATGCGATCCAGGAAAGCTTCTGCCAGGTGGTGCTCGACCCGCAGTTCGTCGACATTGGCGTCAGCCAGGAAGGCCGCGACTGGCGCATCGTACTGGCGCGCCCATTGCTCAGCGGGCGCCTGGGCGACTGGCAGGCTGAGGGGCAAAATGTGCTGCAGGCGATCAACGCTGCGCGCAAGGCACCGCGACAATGCGGCGGCCAACCCTTCGCCGCAGCACCCGCGCTTGGCTGGAGCACCGCGCTGGCGGGGGTGGCGGCCAACCATACACGGGCCATGGCCAACCAAAATTTCTTCGACCACATCGACCACGACGGCCGCACCCCGGGTGACCGTGCCGAACTGGCCGGCTACCTGTACCAGCAGATTGGCGAGAACATCGCAGCCGGGCGTGACTCGGCACAAAAGGTGGTAGATGGCTGGTTGGCCAGCCCTGGGCATTGCGCAACCTTGATGAACCCAGACTTCCGCGAAATGGGGGCTGCCTATGCAGTGGACCCCAAGAGTGATGCGGGCATCTATTGGACAGGGTTGTTCGGCACGCCGCAGTGAGCCCCCTTGCGCAGCGCCTGCGCGGTGCAACCAAAGCGCTGTCGTACGCGCCTGCCCAGGTAACTGGCATCTGCAAACCCTACCTCCTCGGCAATCTGCGCCAGGCCATGGCTGGAGTTGCACAGCCGCCAGCGGGCCTGTTGCAGGCGCATTTCCAGCCACCAGGCCTTGGCGCTCATACCATGGCTGGCCTGGAACTGGCGGTCCAGTTGCCGTCGGCTGATAGCCAGCTCTGCCGCCAATCGCTCGATGGACAGGCGCGCCCCCATGTGGTGGCGCATCAACGCCAGCGCGCGCTGCACCTGGCGCCCCTGCCCTGCGCCGGCCTCCAGCGAGCGCAGGGCATGGCGGCTGTCACGGGACTCATCCACCAACATGTCGGCCAACCCCTTGAGCGCGCGAGCGCGGCCACAGGCATCTGACAGCAGCGCCACCGCCAGGTCGATGGCTGCCGTGCCACCAGCGCATGTAATTCGGGCCCTATCAATGCTGTAAAGCTGCTCGCGCAGTACCTTAAGGTGCGGGAACATTGCCCGGAACTCGGTTTCGTGACGCCAGTGCACAACCACCCTGTGCCCCTCCAGCAAACCACAGGCCGCCAGCAGGAAAACCGCGTTGTCGATGGCGACCAGTTTCACACCAGCTTTGGCCGCGCGCCTGAGCAGGCTTTTATAGCGAGGAGCCAACCCGGCAGTGGCCTGCGCGTTGCGGCTGCCGAACAGCACCAGGTAATCGAAACCCTCCAGCGCCAGCGAATCGGTAATCGCCTCCACCTGCACCACCGCGCCGCTGCTGGAAACCACAGGCTCCCCGGTCAGCCCGCCGAGTGTCCAGCTGCAGTAGCGCTGGCGGCTGTAGTTTTCGTCATCGGCGCTGAAACGCAGCTTGTCGAGAAATGCGCCGAAGGGCAGCAACGCGAAATCCGGCAAGGGCAGGATCAGCAGGCGAATATCGGGGACCATGCAAGGATGTCCAGAAAGTACCTTCGAATGTCCAGATAATACCCTGCCCCAACCACGCCGTCGCTTAGACTGGAAACCTGAACACTGATCGAAAAAGGCGCGTTATATGGCTCTGGATATCTGGCTCATTTACCTGCTGGCAAGCATCGGCCTGTCGCTGACCCCTGGGCCGAACAGCTTGCTGGCACTGACCCATGGCGCGCTGTATGGCGCTCACCGCACCTTGTTCACCATCGTTGGCGGCGTGTTCGGCTTCAGTGCGCTGATCGGCCTGGCCATGTTCGGCCTGACGGCCCTGCTGCAAACGTCAGCGGCATTGCTGACGGTATTGAAGTGGGTGGGCGGCGCCTACCTGGTGTGGTTGGGCATTGCGCTCTGGCGCAGCCCGCCCTTGCACCTTGAGATGAACACGCGCGCCGTGCAGTCGAGCAATGCCGGCCTGTTCCGCCAGGGCCTGCTGTCGGCCATGGCCAACCCCAAGGTGCTGCTGTTCTATGGCGCATTCCTGCCGCAGTTCATCGACCCCCAGAGCGGCTTGCTCATGCAGTTTCTGATCATGGCAGCCACCTTCGCCAGCGTGGAGTTCGTGGTTGAATACCTGCTGGCGCGGTTGGCGTTCCGTATCAGGCCTTGGCTGGCCAGAGGTGGCAAGGGTTTCAATCGGTGCTGTGGGGGGTTGTTCGCGTTGATCGGGGTGGCGCTACCGCTCGGCCGCTAGCGGCTCAATGGGCAGGTTCGCGCCGCGCAACCAGAAGGAATGCGGCCAACGCCAGGCCCGGTAACAAAGCCCCCAGTACGGCCACGCCCTGCCATCCGTAGTCGGAAAACACCGCGCTGGCCGCGGCCGAACCCAGTGCACCACCGAGGAAAATGCTCGTCATGTACAGCGCGTTGAGCCGCCCACGGCTAGCCGGATCCAGCGCATAGACCTCGCGCTGGCCGATGACCATGTTCATCTGCACCGCAAAATCCAGCAGTACCCCTGTCGTTGCCAGGCCGATGACGCTATACCCCGGTGCGGTCAACCCCAGCAGCAATGCCACAGGCGCCAACACCAAGGCAAGCAGTGACGCGGCGCGGGCATGGCCGGCGTCGGCCAGGCGTCCAGCCAGTGGCGCGGCGATGGCCCCGACTGCACCAACCAGGGCAAACAACGCGATCTGGCTCTGCGAAAGGCCATGCTCTTGCGCCAGGACCAGCGGCACCGCCGTCCAGTAAAGGCTGAACGCCCCGAACATCAATGCTTGATACAACGAGCGCTGGCGCAACACCGGGTACTGTCGCAACAATGCAACCAACGAGACCATCAGTGCGGCGTAGCTGGCCTTGTGGTCGGGCACCCGACGCGGCAGGGTCAACACCAACAGCAAGATGATCGCCAACATCAGGCTCGCTGCACCGATGAACACCATGCGCCAGCCGAAATGGTCAGCCACAAGGCTCGACACCGGCCGCGCCAGCAGGATGCCCAATAACAGGCCGCCCATGATATTGCCGACCACACGCCCGCGCTGCTGCTCCGGTGCCAGGTGCGCTGCCAGCGGAATGAGCATCTGTACTGCGACCGAACTGAAACCGATCAACAGCGCGTACCCGAGGAATAACAGACCTTGGCCATGGCTGCTGGTACCCGCCAACACAAGGCTTGCGCAAGCGAGCACGGCAGTGAAGATCATCAGCCGACGGTTTTCAAGCAGATCGGCCAGCGGTACCAGTAGCAGCAGACCCAGCGCATAACCCAACTGGGTCAACGAAACGATCAGGCTGGCTCGCTCTGCAGACAGCCCAAGGTCCGGGGCAATTAACCCGACGATAGGTTGGGCGTAATAGATGTTGGCGACGATAGCGCCGCAACAGAACGCCAGCAGCGTAATCAGGGCACGACTCAGTACTGGAGCTGTAGCCTGCGCAGCAGCTAGAGAGGGATTCATGCGAGGTTCCTCGGCATTGGGTGGAATATGCCGGGCACATTAGCGGTACATGCCCGGCAAGAGAATCCGGCCTTGACGCAACGGGGCTTTGCATCCTGCGCAACGCAAGTTTCTCAAGGCTCCAGCAGCCCTTCGCAAAACCTTATGAACGCCTGCACGCGTCGCGAACCGCGATGGTTGGGGAGATACAAGGCATTGATGCTGGCGTTGGCGGTGCCCGGGCTGATCTGCCAGGTATCGAACAGACGTCGCAAGCGCCCGGCTGCGACATCCTCGCGGACCAGCCAGTCAGCCAGCAGCGCGATGCCGCTACCGGCCAGCGCAGCTTCGCGCAGCAGATCAGCGTTGGCGCTGCGCAGTGGGCCCCTGACATCCAGCTCCAGCACTTCATCGCCCAGCCGCAAGCGCCAAGGGCGCACCATCGGCCCATAGCTAAAGCGCAGGCAGGCGTGATCAAGCAGCTGACCGGGGTGCTGCAAGGGCTCGCAACCGGCCAGATAGTCAGGACTTGCCACCAGCCAGCGCTCGAAGCGGCCCAGTTGCCGGCACACCAGTTCCTCGCTGGGCGCAGGGTCGCCAAGCCGGATCGACAAGTCGTAACGACCGCCAAGCAGGTCATCGACCCGGTCACTCATGTCGATGTCCAGCTCCAGAGCACGATGGCGCGCCAGAAACTGCCCAAGGTGTGGCGCAATCACCCGACGGCCGAACTCAACCGGCAGGCATAAGCGCAGCACACCTACCGGCTCCTCGCCACGGTCGGCGACACTGGCATCGGCTTTATCAAGCGCTTCGAAAATTTCACGTGCACGGGCGTAGTAACGGGCACCTGCTTCTGTAAGGGTGACCTGGCGCGTGGAGCGGTTAAGCAAGGTGGCCCCAAGCGCCGATTCCAGAGCATCGACCAGGCGCGTCACCGACGAGGTGGCCACGCCGAGCTTGCGCGCTGCGGCGGAAAAGCCCTGAGCGTCGACGGTGGCAGCGAACATCCTCATTGCCAGAAGCTTGTCCATATGAGTCCTTTGGCATTTGGTCTCAGAAAAGTCTTACATTCGAGATAGGTGGTCAAGAAGCGCGCGTTATTTCGATCCAGTCCATAGTGAAATACCTCCCATACAGCGAGATCTGCCATGACACCTGCCAACGTGCTGATCCACCTCCCACCCTGTGATCCTGGCGCACCGGAACGGGTCGATGACCTCCTCAAACGCCCGGGCCTGCGTATCGAGCGCATTGTTTCCAGCGGCCAGTGCAGCCCTCCCGGGTTCTGGTACGACCAGCCCGAAGGCGAATGGATCGTGCTGCTGAGCGGCAGTGCCGGCCTGCGCCTCGAGCATGAAGCCTACACACGGCTGCTGGCCCCGGGTGATTGCCTGGACATCCCGGCCCATTGCCGCCATCGCGTGGAATGGACCGCACAAGGCACCCATACCGTGTGGCTCGCCGTGTTCTATAGCAGTGAAAAACCCTGGCCTGCCTGCTGAGCGGGTTAGAATGGCCACACCCATCCCTCGACATCACGACCATGATCCAGTCCGATCTCGACCTGTTCGGCCCCCAGCCACAACGACTGGCCAGCCACACCGTGCTGTTGCCCGGCTTTGCCCTTGCGCAAGTCGAGCAGCTGCTCGACGCCCTGCGCCCTGTGCTTCGCGCAGCCCCCTTCCGGCACATGCGTACGCCCGGCGGTCTGCACATGGCGGTGGCCTTGACCAACTGCGGTTCGCTGGGTTGGGTCAGCGACGCCAAAGGCTACCGATACAGCCCGACCGACCCCGTCAGCGGCGAGCCTTGGCCAGCCCTGCCTGAAGCTCTGCTTGAGCTGGCCGGGCGCGCTGCGGCCGCGGCAGGCTTCGACGCGTTCGTACCTGATGCCTGCCTGGTCAACCACTATCTGCCCGGTACCCGCCTGAGCCTGCACCAGGATCGCGACGAAGCTGACTTCGGCCAGCCGATCGTGTCGGTATCTCTAGGGTTGCCGGCGGTGTTCCTGCTGGGTGGTTTCCAGCGCTCGGACAAGACCCGGCGAATAGCGTTGAGCCATGGCGATGTGCTGGTCTGGGGAGGTGAGGACCGGTTGCGCTTTCATGGGGTATTGCCGATCAAGCCGGGCGTGCATCCGCGGATGGGCGAGCGGCGGATCAACCTGACTTTGCGCAAGGCCGGGTAATGCAATCAAATAGCCACCCGACATTTCTGCCAGTAGACGCGCGCCCGCCTGCTCCCGGTTAATTGATCTGACGCCGCCACTACCAGAGCGGTCCCGTTCAAGGGAGCGAACCCATGCGCTTGATGATAACAATCTTGCTACTGCTGACCCTCTTAGGGGCAAGCCGTGTGATGGCACTGGATGCCAATGAAGAGGCCCACGTCAATGCACCTCCCTCCAAGTACCTGGTCTACTCCGTCACTTGGCAACCCACTTTCTGCCTCATGAAGCCCTCGACGCCAGGCTGTGAGGAGGCACCGGAACGCTTTCTCACCCACGGTATCTGGCCCTACAGCGAAAGCATTGGCAACCTGACCAATCGTCACCCCCAGTACTGCACCAATTCCCCTGACTGCACCAACGGCGAAGCCTGTGCAATGAGGGCCGATGAGATGAGTGCAGTGCTTGCCAACAAAGCCCTGCGGGCCATCGTTACCAGCGAACCCGAGAAGCTGTTCGCGCATGAATGGCAAAAACACGGCACTTGCTCGGGCAAGCGTATGCAGGAGTACTTTCAGGACTTCGTCGACTTGAACAAGGTGGTCAGTTTTGACAATGACGCGTTCGAGGCGATGGTAGGGCACGCTACCGAGTTCTCGAAGATTCGCGAGGTCTTCCCTGACAACACGGCGTTCAGATGTTACCGGGATAAGCAGGGTAAGCAGTACCTGCATGAGGTGTTCTACCTGGTCGACGAAAAAGGGAACCCCTATACGGAAGAAACCAACCTGCAGATCGGCGTTCAGTGTGAAACGCAGAAAACATGGATCCCGGAGCGTCCCAAGGCTACATCCTGAAGGCAGGCTTTACATGGGCAAGGATGGCACCCCGAGGTACGGCGCGCGCTCGGACGCCGCTGTACCTGTGAGGGGCGGTCTCGTCTCCATTGTCATTGCGCCTGAGACTGGCTCAGGTACTTGTCCACCGCAGCCTTGCCATCCCCTGCATCCCCCGCCACCTGCCACAACCGCCGCTCGATCCCTTGTGCCAGCAAATGCCCTACCGCCGACTCGATAGCCGACAGCACGCATAACTGTGCTGGTTCGTTGGTGGTGTAGCCCACTTCTGCCTCGAGCAGTTTCTTGAACTCGATGAATTTGAACACCCCGGCGCTACGCCCCACCGAGTAGATGGTCTTGCTGGTCATCACATTGGCCAATACCTGCCCGGTGCGTACGTCCACCGCACGCAGGTTGACTGTGACCTGGTCCACCCGGTACTCGCGGGAGATGTCAATGCCCAGGTAGCGTGCCCCTTCCCCGCCGCTACGCACATTGGTGTCGTAGGCGATGATGCCGCCTTCGAGCATCAGGTTGGCCGCTTGCAGCGGCGGCAGCTCGGTCTGGATGTTCTCCGGTACATCGGCCTTTTTCTGCGACGCACGGATGATCTTGCGTTCGGTCAGCAGGTTCTGCAGGCCTTCACGCTCCAGCACCACGAACCAGCCGCTGGCATTGAGAGCGTCCATCAGCATGCTCGCCGCCCCTTGGGTAACACTGGTGGAGAACGAGCTGGCCGGGGTCGGCTTGTATTGCCCGGTCTGGTCGCGGAAGCCATACACCACCGCCATCAACCTGCCCTTGGGCCGTGGCATGTTGATCAGGTCGTAGTAAGTCGAAGCGCGCGGGGTCAGGGTCGGGGTTTCCGAGTCCTGTTCGGCCGACATCGGTTCGCGCAGGCCGCAACCTTGGAGGCTTTGCAGGGCGGCGAGGATCAGCAAAGTGCTCAGCAGA
The DNA here is from genome assembly GCF_977070485.1 of Lelliottia jeotgali. Classification (NCBI taxonomy): domain Bacteria; kingdom Pseudomonadati; phylum Pseudomonadota; class Gammaproteobacteria; order Enterobacterales; family Enterobacteriaceae; genus Lelliottia; species Lelliottia jeotgali. The sequence goes on along the minus strand of NZ_CDRVFO010000002.1, from coordinate 461,704 downwards.
CGTTTCATGGTGTTCTCTCCCCAGATAACAACCCGTCCCTCTCAGGGGTTCAGGCCGCTGACCTCAATGATCGAAATTTCTCCTGTGACGCGGTCGGTGACCTTGATGCTCAAAGCACCGGAGTCATCGATCACATCGATCAGGAAGGCATCGGTGGCCATGCTGCCGGTCTGGCCATTGCTGATGTTGTCCAGCAACTGCGACAACATCCGCGACTCCAGCTGGTTGCTGAAGCGCTCCAGGGCCGAGGTACCGCCAAAGGCGGAGGTGCGGTCCTTGAGGTCGGGGTCGTCATAGTCGTTTTGCGCTTGGGCGTTGTTCAGCAACCAGGTGCCGTTGAGCGGGTTGCCACCGAACGCCGGATTGACCGGGGTGTACACCAGTTCCGTGGCCTGGGCGGTAACGGCGCAGGCCACGAGACAGGCGGCGATGCAGTGGGGAATACGCGTGTTCATAGCTCGTCCCTCTCCAGATCAGTGGTGTCCTGGAGCAGGCGCTGCAGCTTGCGCTGAATGACCTCCTGCTTGACCAGGTCGGCGGCCGCGATGGCCTCTTCTTTCAATTGGGTGACATTGGGCGGCAGGAAGCGGCGGTACAGCACATCGCGCTCGAATTCCACCGTGATCAGGCTGCCCCAGCGGGCATCCGGGCGTTCGCGCACCACCAGGTTGAAATCCAGGCGGCTGGTGGCGCGCAGGCGGTCGGCAAAGTAGGCGTAAAAGTCGTGGCCGATGTGCGAGATGGTGTTGTCGACGATAAAGCCCTTCATCTCATCTTCGGCGTCGGCCCGTGCCACATCGGATACCCCGGCGGCCAGCAACAGGCCAAGGCTCAGGCAAAACACGTTCAGGCGTTTCATGGCGCATCCCCCGGGCTACTGTGGGTCTGTGCGCCACTGGCGCTTTCGCTGAAGGCCTGCTCGGCGACGAACTGCCAATCGCTGTAGTGCTCGAGGCCTTCGAAGCCGGACCACTGAGTGTCGAAACCACTGCGTTTGAACGGGGTGGCGTCGGAGCGGCTGTGCACCCCGGTGATGCGCCCGTCGATCGAACGCAACAGCCCCCATTCATCACTGCCGGTGACCGGGTCCGGGTACAACCGGCGGATGTGCCGTTTCGGCTCTGGAAAGCGGTTGTCCTCCAGCAGGTCGGCCAGCGCCTGCGGGTACTGCGCCAGGCCTGGCGAAGCGCGGTAATAGCTGCGCAGTGCCTGGGCATACTGGCCACCCACCCACAGCAACTGACGCTCCTTTTCGCGCTGCGCCGCGCTGGACCACAGCGTGCCGCTGGACGCCAGGGCCACGCTGCTGGCTGCGATCAGCAGCAATACACCCAGGTAGGTGAAGCCGTTGCAGGCCTTACCATTGTGCGAAGTGGCTGCCATCACGTGCCCTCCCTGTTGCACCGCTCTTGATGTCGGCCACGCCACCGGCTACCCCTTCAGGCGGTGGCAGCAGTTGCCAGGCATCACTGCTTTCGGTTATGGGGTCGACCGGTGTGTTGCGCAGGTAGCGCTGCTCGACAAGTTGCTCCAGCGAATCCGGGTAGCGACCGGTGTCGCCGTAGTAATGGTCCAGCGCCTCACGCAGCACCGCCAGGCTCTGGCGCAGGGCAGCCTCGCGGGAGCTTTCCAGGCTGTTGAAGTAACGTGGCATGGCAATGGTCATCAGCGTGGCGATGATCGCCATCACCACCAGCAGTTCGATCAAGGTGAAACCTCGGCTGCGTTTCATGGCTGTCACCATTGCCCGTAAGGGATGTTGTTGAGGCCTTTGCCGCGGGCCTTGGAATACACGTCGTAAACGTCTTGGCCGTCACGTGGGTTGTCCGGCCCGCTGTCATAGGCGCGCAAGCCCCAGCCACCACCGTCATCGTCTTTTGCCGCCACTAGCGGGTCGTGCGGGATGCGCCGCAGGAAGTAGAACTTGCTGCCCTTGGCGCTGCGTACATCGCGCACCCCGTCGACCAGTACCTGCAGGTTTGGTGGGTAACCACTGGCATCCAGGCCTTTTTCGATGAAACCTGCGTCGAAGGCACGCTTGTAGGCATCGATGGCATCGCGGATCTGGTACAGCGCCTGACGCAATTGCTGCTCCTTGGTGCGGCGCACCACGGTTTCGGTCAGCGGTGCAGCCATGCTGGCGAGCAGCCCGAGCAATGCCAGGGTCAGCACCACCTCGATCAGGCTGAAGCCTTGCACGCGGCGTTTCATGGCCGTGGGCCCTTGCCGGCAGGCACCACCGCCATCTGGCTGTCGACAACCGGTGCATCGTCAGGCGCCTGGCCCGGCTCATCGGCCGGCAGCGCGCCGGCTGGCAAAGGCAGGGCCAGTTGGCGCACCTGCATGCTCGATTCGGTACCAGTGGCGAACTCCATGTCCGAGGGGCTCTGGTAAGGCAGGTTGCGTACGATCCGCGGGGTGATCGCCAGTACCAGTTCGGACTTGCTCATGTCATCGCGGTTGCTGCCGAACAGCCGGCCCAGGCCAGGGATGTCGCCCAGGCCCGGGATCTTGTTGCCGCTAGAGGTCTTGTCGTTGCGCACCAGCCCCGCCAGCACCTGGGTTTCGCCGTCGTGCAGGCGCAGGCTGGTCTGGGCATTGCGGGTGTCGACCTGGACCGGGATGGTGCCCTGGCGGGTTGGCTCCAGCGGGGTGGCGTTGCTGACCTCAAGCGCTACCTTGATCGCCACCTCGTTGTTCAGGTGCACGGTAGGCTGCACTTCAAGCTTCAGACCGACATCCAGGTAGGTGACGCTTTCGGTGATCACCGGCCCTTGGGTGGAAGGTACCGAGGTGGCGCTGATGATCGGCACACGCTGGCCGATGTGGATGCGCGCTTGCTCGCGGTTGCTGACGCGGATCACCGGACTGGCCAGGGTGTTGATGTCCTTGTCCTGGGCGTTGATCTTGGCCTGGGGCGCCGGCGAGATGCTGATACGCCCGGAGTTGATGCCGCGCAACTGGTCCAGCACGCTGACCGGGTTGCCCTCATCGCTCAGCACCCCGAAGGTATTGGGCCATTGCAGGCCAAGGTCGAGGATGCGCGAGCGGGCCACCTCCATCACCTCCACTTCCAGCACCACCTCGGGGTTGGACTGGTCCTGCGACTGCAGCAGCTTCTCGGCCATGCGCACGGCGTCTGGGGTGTCGCGCATGGTCAGGGTATTGAGGCGCTCATCAACGAATACATCGCGGGTCTTGAGCATTGTCTTGACCATGTTCAGTGCGGTGTTGGCATCGATGCTGGTCAGGTAGAACGTGCGCATGACCAGTTCCTGGTAGTCCTTGGTCTTCTGCGGCGAGTCGGGGTAGACCAGCAAGGTGTTGTCGTTGACGATCTTCTGGCGCAACTGGTTCTGTTCCAGCAACAGGGCTATGGCATCCTCGATGCGCACCTCGCGCACGAAGATGGTGGCCTTCATGTCCGGGCGCAGGTCCTTGTCGAAAATGAAGTTGATGCCGGCCACCTGGGATAGCACTTCGAAAATGACCTTGAGCTCGGCATCGCGAAACTCCAGGGTCACCGGGCGTTCCAGCTTGCTGCGCAGTTGCGGGAAGGGCTGTGCCGTACGGGCCTGGACGTTCTCGATATCGCTGCGCAGCATGATGCCCTTCTGGTTTTGCGGGTCCAGGCGCAGCACTTCGCGCATGTAACGCTCGGCACCGAACAGGTCGCCTTGGCGCAGCGCAGCCTGGCCCAGCGCAACACGGTCATCGAGGGTGCGCATCAGTTCCAGCTGGCGGATGCCCTCATGCGCGCGGCGGTTGTTCGGTTCCAGGGTGAGCACGCGGCCGTAACCTAGGCGCGCACCGGCGAAGTCGTGGCGGATGCGGTCGCTGTCGGCCTGGCTCAGCAGCGCCTCGACCGCCTGCTGGCGGCCTTGGGCCAACGCAATGTTCAGGTCGGTGTCACGCGGGTCGTCGCGCAGCGCCTCTTCCAGGCGAGCGATACCGGCCTCGTACTGGCCTTCTTTCATCAGCGCCTGGCTGTCCTTGCGCACCGCGCTCGAACCGCAGCCGGCAATGGCCACGCAGAGCGCCAGCAGCATGAACGGAGCAGGCTTGCACAACTTCGATGGCTTCATGGTGCGCTCCCGACAGACAGAGTCTGTGACTGGTGCAAAGGCAGGTAGACCAGGCCCAGCTCATTGGCCGAAACCCGATCGAGACGGTAGGTGTCGTCAATCACATCGCCCTGGCGCACGACGTAGAGTTTTTCGCCGCTGCGCAGGAAGACCTGCAGGTCGTCGCGATCGCCCAGGCGGCCGACGAACTGGAAAGGCAGCGCCGGGGCTGCGGGGGCAGCGGCTACCACCGCAGTGGCAACCACAGGTTGTTCGGTGACAGTGGCCAGGGCCTTGGGTTTAGTCCATTGCTGGCGGGGGAACAGGTCGCGCGTGGCCTGTTCCGGCTTCATCACCGGCATGCCGGCACTCTCAGAAACCGGTTGTGTGGGCACCGGCTTGCCGGCGATCAGGGCCTCCTCGCTTTCCTCGCCGAACCAGTGCCCCGGCGCCCAGGCCAACGCACCGGCAAGCCCCAGAAACCCCACCCACACCACTGCACGCTGAGTGTTCATCACGACCTCGACAGGTAAAGGGTCATGCGCAGGCGGCCATTGAGCTCACTGTCGCCAATGCGCTTGCGCTGCAGCTCAAGGTCTTCCAGCACCAGGGTCGGCAACTGGCCCAGCAGGCCGCGCACAAAGCCGCGGATCTGCGGATAGCTGCCGCGTACCGGCAGGACGATCTGGTAACGCGCCAGCTGGGTCTTGGGGTCGACACCCAGGGCGTACTCACCACGGGCCAGGCTGATACGTTCGGCGCTGGCCAGGTGGTACAGCCGCTCGATCAGTTCGCTGGCTTCAGGTTGCCCTGGCAGTTGCTGACGCAGGCTGTCCAGCGCTTGCTGTTCAGGCTTGACGGCGACTTTCAGCTCGCCACGCCTGACCCGCTCGACCTGGGCGCTGGCATCGGCCTCGCTGGCGCGCAGCTCGCGCAGGGCCTGCCACTGCGGCAGCACCCCGGCCAGCGCTACAGCGACTGCCAGGACGGCCACTGCGGCGCCGGCCAGGCTGACCGGGCCGATACGGCGCAACTGCTCCTGGAGGATCAGGCTGTTTATCGAGTCAGGGGCGCGCATGGCCGGTCTCCCAGGTGGCGGTAAGGGTGAAGCGCACCGGGTGCTCGGGTTGGCCCGCCACTACCTCGTGGTTGAGCAGCGATACATCGCTGAGCTCGGTGCTCTGTTCCAGGCGGTGGTGGTACTGCAGCATCGCTTCCAGGTTGCGGGCCTCGGCGGCAATACGCACCTGGCCCTTGCGGGCATCCGGGGTCAGGCTGAGCAGGGCCACGTCTTCCTGGGGTTGCGCTTCAAGCATGGCGAACAGTTGCTGCCAGGGCCGTTGCAGTTGCTGTGAAACGCTGCGCATCTGCGCCAGGCGTTCGGCCTGCTCGCGGCTGGCGGCGCTGTTCTGCGGGGCGACCGTGGCCGGGCGGCGGCCCAGTTGCAGCTCCAGGCTGTGCAGCCGAGCCTCAAGGTGGACCTGCTCGGCTTGCAGGTGCTGTTGCAGCAGTACCAGCACGGCCACCACCGCGCCGCCCAGGGCCAGCAGCGACCAGGCCAGCGGGCTGCTGCGCCGGGGCTGGAATTCCAGGTCAAGGCGGCGCATGTCAGGCCACCGCCCGCCACATGGCGCACAGCGGGTCGGCTTCGCTGGCCGGCTGGCACAGCTGCACCGCCGCCAGTTGCGGCACGTCGCCCCGGCCCGGGGCATGCAGGTAGACCTGCGGCATGTGCTCCCCATACAGCTCACAGGTCCGCTCGATCAGGGCCTGCAGGGCTTGGTCGCTGTCGGCGCAGCCCTGCGTCAGCACCTGCTGCCAGGCGCCACCGGCGGCCAGCAGCAGCACGCTGCGCCGTGGCTCGGCGAGGACAAACAGGAAATCACCCGCCTGCAGCTGCGATGAGCAGCGGTTGTAGACAGCCATCAGGTACGGCTGCACCGAACGCAGGCGCAAGCGGTTTTCCCGGGCCAGTGCCTGCAGCCCCTGCAGCAGTGCCTCGGGCAAGGCCGTAGCAATGCGCGCGGCACCGGCCGGCTCTGGCGAAAGGACGATGCGCCAGTCATCGAGCGGCTGGGCATAGAGGTTCTCGAAGCAGGCCTGGGCGTAAGCCTCAAGCTCGCGTGGATGGCTGATGGCAGCGCTCCAGGGCACCAGGCAGAACCGGCTGTAGCGCGCCGACAGCAGCACCTGACACTGGCCACCGCGCACGGCATGCTCGCCCAGCAGCGCGGCCAGGGCCTGCAGGGCCGCATCCCAGGCCGGTTGCGCGGCGTCACCGGTGAAGGCGCGGCTGCCCAGCCATTGGTGCTGGTTGCCGTGCCAGCGGCCCAGGCCGACGCCTTCGGCGCCGAGCACGGCGCAGTAACGGGTAGAGGCATGATCACGCAATGAATGTGACACGGTTGATCTCCTCAAGCGTGGTACGGCCCTCGCGGACCAGGTCCAGGGCGGATGCGCGCAGCAGGCGCAGGCCGCGTTGGCAAGCCAGCGCCTTGATCTGCGCCAGCGGGCGTCGTTCGACGATCATTTGCCGCAGGTCGTCGTCCAGGTGCAGCAGTTCGGCGATGGCGCTGCGGCCGCGGTAGCCACTGCCGCGGCACTGGCCACAGCCCTGGGCGCGGACGAACGTCCAGCCCTGCACGCCTTCACGGGTAAGGCCGGAGGCGGCCAGAATTTCGTCATCGGCCTCGCACGGCGTGCAGCAATGCGGGCAGGCCAGGCGGATCAGGCGTTGGGCCAGCACGGCGTTGAGGGCGGAGACGAAGCTGTAGGGGTCGACCTGCATCTGGCTGAAGCGGCCGATCACATCGAAAACGTTGTTGGCGTGGATGGTGGTGAACACCAGGTGGCCGGTGAGTGCCGACTGCACGGCGATCTGCGCGGTATCGGGGTCGCGGATTTCGCCGACCAGGATCTTGTCAGGGTCGTGGCGCAGGATCGAGCGCAGGCCACGGGCGAAGGTCAAGCCCTTCTTCTCGTTGACCGGGATCTGCAGCACACCGGGCAACTGGTACTCGACCGGGTCTTCGATGGTGATGATCTTGTCCACACCGTGGTTGATCTCGCTGATCATGGCGTACAGGGTTGTGGTCTTGCCGCTGCCGGTGGGGCCGGTGACCAGGATCATGCCGTAGGGCTCGGCTGCCAGGCGGCGCAAGGCACGCAGGGTTTCATCGGCAAAGCCCAGGGCCTGCAGCTGCACGCCGCTGACACGGTCGGACAGGTCCTGTTTGTCGAGCACCCGCAGCACCGCGTCTTCACCGAAGATGCTGGGCATGATCGACACCCGGAAGTCGATCTGGCGCTCGCCTACGGCAACCTTGAAGCGGCCATCCTGGGGCACGCGTTTTTCACCGATATCCAGCTCGGCCATGACCTTGATGCGCGAAATCACCTGGTCGGCGAAGGCGCTGCCACTGGCCTTGCCGGCCGCGTTGAGCACGCCGTCGATGCGGTATTTGATGGTCAGGCCCTGGCCGGTCATGCCCAGGTGAATATCGCTGGCGTGCTGCTTGAGGGCGTCGTAAAGGGTTGAGTTGACCAGCTTGACCACCTTGCTCTGGTCTTCGCTGATGCTGGTCAGCGACAGCCGTTGCAGCGGGTCGCTTTCGCTGCTGGCTTCGGCATCGTGATCGAGGGCATCGACGGCGTGAAAGCTTTCTTCGTGGCGGGCCAGGAAGGTGGCAAGGTCAGCGGCGTGGGCCAGGTACAAAGGCGCGCCTTGCAGCACATCGTCGATCCAGGCCAGGCGGGCGTGGTCGAAGGGGTCGGCGAACACACCCAGCAGTTCACCGCCCTGCTCTATCAGCACGAACTCACGCTTCAGGCATTGGGCCAGGCTGATCTTGTCGAAACGAGGGGTGCTGGCCAACAGGCTCTGGCTGTCCAGTACCGGGTAATGCAGGGTGCTGCCCAGGCGGCGGATGAAGGTGTCGGGGGTGTCGCAGGCGAGGCGTTCGAGGCAATTGAGCAGGCGCTCGCCGCTGGCTTGCAGGCGGGCCTGGGCCATAAGATCGCGGGGGTAGCTTGAGGCTGGCGGAGCCTGTACTGGCGCTATCGCCGGCAAGCCGGCTCCTGCAGGGTCAGAGCAATGTTCAGGCGTGTGCTGAGCCTGTGGGAGCCGGCTTGCCGGCGATGAGGCCGAAACGCTGTGGTCGACTGCATTGGACATGGCCTGCGACTCCGCTCAGGGGGCGCGTCGCAGGCTCGGTGAGGGCTGCGGGCGCCGCTATTCCCCGGTGAGCAGTTGGTCGTCGTCGGGTCCGGGGGGCTTGGCGCCATTACGGCGGCGGTCGGCCAGTACCCAGCTACCATCGTACAACTGCAAGGGGAACGATTCGTTCCTGTTCTGGCGTCGTTCGACGAACCCTTCAGCCGGGTTGTCCGTGGCCCTGCGCCGGCGCTCGATGCCCATCAGGTCGAAGATCGGGCGCGCCAGTTCCGACAGCGGGAACGGCTTGAACAGGACATGGGTCACGCCAAGTTCGGCGGCTCGCTCACGGACCTCGGCGGTCGGGTGGGCGGTGATCAGCACGAAGTGGCACTGCCTGTTCTTGCGCACAGTCTCCAGGACCTGAAAACCCTCCATATCGGGCAAGCGGTAATCCAGCACAATCACATCCGGTGCCAGGCACTCAGCCAGGCCGATACCACTGGCACCGTCGTGGGCAACATGGACTTCCAGGCCTTGCGCCTGCAGGTACGCTTGCAGGTTTTGCGCAAGAGTCTGTTCGTCATCGACTACCAATACTCTGTTCACCAAGGTCGACTCCCAAGAACTGCCCGGTTCCCCGGTCTGCGAAGTGCGGCCTTGGTAAGGCTTGAGCAGGCTTCGTGCCAGGCATGAATAGTCATGTTGCACCACGTCAAGTTATTGATTTTGCTGGCACCTTTGATAGCCTTACGAACAGGCTCAGGCCCGCTGCCCCACATCCGGGGCATCTGATGGCACTTTGCCAAGCCGTTATTCCCCAGCTTTGGGGAAACGCCATCGCAGGCTTCAGTCAGCGATTTCCACTTTAGCGGATTCGCGCAAACGTTGGCGCGCCGCTTGCCTCGACTGCGCCTGCAATTGGCTGATGAGCGAGGCCCTGGCCAGCACCAGGCCCTGTTCGCGTATGACCGAAGAATTATCACTTTGGTTCTGCGCTCCTTGCAGTCTCTCTTGGTTGGCCTGATAAAACGCTTCCACCTCGGCCTGGGTGGGTTCGGCTACCGCGCTGAGCTGGGCATACACCTGTTGCGCTGCCAGCTCCCGGTGCAGGTAGTCAGCGTATGCTGCGCGGTCGAACCCTGCCTCTGCAAGCCGTCTTTCAAACAGCGCCGGGCTAGAGAATGCCGCCTCGACTTCACCTAGCTGTGCTGACACCTGTTCATCGCTGATGGCGATACCGCGGCGTTGGGCTTCTTGCCACAGCAACTCCTTGTCGATCAGCTCGTCCAGGGCCTGGCTGCGCAGACGTTTATACAGCGCGGGGTTGCGGATGCTGGTCACCGCCCGCCCCTGTGCCTGCAGATACTCGCTGAAATAGCGCTCCAGGCGCAGCAGCCCGATGTCCACACCATTGACCCTCGCCGCTGGGGTATCGGCCCAACCCGCCTTGGCGACCAGCAGCAACAGGCACAGCAACATGATACGCATGGCAACCTCCACTCAAGGGCTGACCGGTACAGGCCGATACGGGGCGACAGCTGTAAAGCGAGGCCCAGGCAGAGCCACCGCGACCACATGGGCGCCGGCCAGGCCCTGGCGCTGGCCTGGCCCGAAGCCCAGCGGCGGGGTGAGGCCGGTATCGACGTCATGCAGCCCCTCCAGCGCCGCAACCAGGCGTTCGCGGCTGGCGTCACGGCCGATCTGCTTGAGGGCTTCGCCCAGCAGGCGCAGTGCGCACAGGGTGTTTACCTGCAACGAGGCCTGGCGCGGGTCGAGGCCTTGACGCTGCTGCAGGCCTGCCAAGGTCGCCATGCCCTGTTCGGTCCAGTCGGCGGGCACGAACGGATAGGCCAGGAACACCCGCTGCGACCACTGCGCCGGCAGCGAGACCACGGCGCCGGCCACCTGGCTGGAGGTGGCGAACAGGTAGGGGTTACGGTCTGCCGCTTGCAACGCCGTGGCCAGCTCGGCAAAGGCCTGGGCGCGGCCGACGAACACGATGCCCTGCCCCTGCACCGCCTGGCCAGTGAAGGCCTCGATCGGCCCCGGCGCCCAACCCTGCTGTTGCAGGCGCCCGCGCACCTGTTCGGCCAGCATTGCCTGGTCATTGCCGGCATACACGACGCGCAAGCCATCTGGCGCCAGGCCCAGGGTATCGCGGGCATGTACGGCCAGGCTCAGCAACTGCGTGGCGATGCCTGGCAAGGGGTCGAAGATTTGTGCGCTGCCGCCGCCACGCGGTGTACTGCCAACCAGTGGCACGCCGTGTTGTTCGAGCAGCAGGGCCAGGCGCGGGTCGAGCATCGGAGCCAGCGGGCTGATCAGCGCAAATATTCGCGCCTGCTCGAGCAACTGCTGCAACGCATGCTCGGCACTGGCCAGGTCGCTGCCGGGGTCGGCGATCACCAGTTCCAGGCGCCGACCATGAATGCCGCCCTGCTGATTGAGTTGGGCCATCCCGTCCTCAAGCACCGCGCGCACCACGTGCCCGGCCTCGGCCAATGGCCCGCTGGCGGGCAACAGGGTACCTAGGCGCAGCACCCCTTCTTCCAAGCCAGGGTCGCGCTCATCAGCCAGGCGTTTTAGGTAGGCGGTGAGGTTGCGCTGGTCGGCCAGGGTCAGTTCAAAGCGAGGCATGGCCGGGTCCAGGCGGTTGCCGGCCGGGTCCAGGCCGTGCTGGATGGCGCGGGCCAGGCTGTTGTCGGTGTAAGCCGGGTAGCTGCGACCGTTGCTCTGGCGTGCGCCCTGGCCCTGGGCCAGGCGCTGCCAGTCGAGGCTGGACGGGCGCACCCCGCCTTCGGCGCGGCCACGGCCATCATTGCCGTGGCAACTGGCGCAGGGCAACACGCTGGCGGGCACGCGCATGTCGCTGGCACCTACGCGGGCCAGCAATTGTGCGTCGCTACTGGATACGCCCTCGCGGTACAGGCGTTTACCGGCTTGCTCGTGGGCAGTGAGGTCAAGGGCAAGCGCCTGAACGCAGCAGCTCAGGCCCAGCGCCAAGCAAAGTAATCTCGCTGTGTTCATTCTGGCCTCATCGCCGGCAAGCCGGCTCCCACTGTGTTCTGCGCCGCTGCGCAGATCCTGTCAGTGCTGCCACTGTGTTCTGCGCCACTACGCACATCCTGTCAGTGCATTTATCGTCCGGCCAACGGCTGGGTCAGCAACTGCATGCGTTGGGCAATGGCCGCTGGCGGTGCATCGGGGCGGATCTTGCTCCAGCGCTTGCCCGCCACGTCACCGGCTATCAGCTGGGTCGAGTGCTGTTCGGGGCTGGGCAGGAACTGGCCGATACGCCCCAGCACCAGATCGACGCTGGCCTTGTCGCCGGTCAGGAACAGCCAGTTGGCGCTGTCCACCCCCTGTTTTTCAGCAAAGGCCTTGAGCGCTGCCGGGGTGTCGTTGAGCGGGTCGCTGCTGATTGAGACGAAGGTCACCTGGCTGGCCAGCTCCGGCCCCATGGCCTCGCGCACCTCACGCAGCTTGCGGGTGATCAGCGGGCAGGCATCGGTGCAGTGGGTAAAGATGACGTTGAGCATCACCACCTTGTCTTTGAGCACATCACTGTAAAAGCGCAGCGCGCGGCCATTCTGGTCCTGGAGCACGGTGTCGGTGAACCAGGTGTGCGCATCGCGGGTTCCACCGCCACTGGCCATGGTCGGTGGCGCCGGTTGCGGGCTCGGGGAGGTCGGCGCGTGGTCTTCGTGGGCCATGGCGACCGACGCGAAGATCCACAGGCAACCGGCCAGGGCCAGCCAGTCGAAGCTGCGCATGCCGACGCGACAGGACGCTTGGCTGCTCATGGCTGCACCTCCTGGTGTTCGGCGATGGCCGTACTCTTGGCATGCACCCGGCGGGCGCTGAGGCGGTTGATGTCGTCGATCAGCACGGCTGGGTCGGTGAACCCGTAATAACGCGTCCACTGGCCGCTGTGCCCGTCACCCACCAGGATCAGCGGAGGGTGCTGGCTGAGATCGGCACTGAAGCTGCCCAGGCCTTTGAGCGTCTCGGTGATGGCATAGGGCGAGCCGGTCAGCCAGCTCCAGCCAGGGCCATGCTGGAAGGCCTTGGCGTAAGACTGCAGGCGTTTGGAGTCGTCACGCTGCGGGTCCACGCTGATCGAAACCAGGCGGATTTCCTGGCCTACCCGGCCACCCAGTTGCTGCTGGACCTTGCCCATGATCGAAGACACTACCGGGCACACCGTGGTGCAACTGGTGTAAATGAAGCCCATCACCACCAGATGATCGCCGACCAGGTCCTTTTCCAGGCGCACCGGCATGCCATTCTGGTCGAGCAATGAAACATCGGCAAAGCGCACGCTGGCTTTCTCCTGATGTACCGCTGGCGGCTGCTGAGCATGCCCACTGTGGTCATGGCCCGCGTGGGCCAGGGCGAGTTGGCTGGCGATTGCCATGGAAAGTGCGAGCAGCTTGCAAGAATGTCTGGCGTTCATTGCACATTCCTCACTTCAGTCTGTGAAGCGGCAGACGCTGCGGCCGGCAGGACGCGCAGGCTGGTGTAGTTTTCTTCGGCGAACTTGCGCCCCAGCGACGGTGACTGCACATGCAGGTACCAGGCACCCGCTTCAGGCAGCATCAGCGCGGCCTGGTACACGCCCTCACCCACCTCTTCCAGCCGCAAGTTGCGCGGCATCGACGACGGCGCCAGGAAGTAACGCAGGGTCAGGTCGTCCAGGCCTACGCGCGGGCGTCCGTCATCACCGACGATACGCACCTTGGCGGTGAAGGCGCTGTGTTGCGGTAAAGGTTGGTCGAGGCCGAGGAACTCCGCATGCGCGCCCTTGCGCTTGACCGCATCCGGGGCGGCAGCCACGTCGGTGCTGAAACAGTGGATGATCTGCGGCTGGTTGAGCAGGAACGCCACGTCGAACTTGCCCGACGCCGGCATCTTCACCGTCGAGCCATACACCCCTGGGGCCAGTTCGCGCAGGCTGCGGTCGATGACGATGGCGGCACGGGCCTGGTGGCCGCGGTTGTTGTAACCCGACATCGGTGCATTCATGCCTTCGGTATAGAAGTACGTGGTGTTGTCCACCGGATTGACCACGAATACCGAATTGTCATCCCGTGACACCGATAAGCCCTGGGCCAACGGCAGGTCCCCGGCCTGGCGCGGCGCGGCGGGGCCAGCATCGAAACCCTGGATGATCGGCTGACGGCCTTCGCCCAGGCTGCTCAGGTTGATCATGCTGACCTTCGAAGAGGACAGGCCGCGCACGTAGGCATAACCTTTGGTGAACGTCAGTTGGTACGGCTCGGCCGCCACCGGGATCCGGTGGATCAACCTGTCGGTACTGGCATCGATCACCAGCGCCTGGTTTTCCAGGGTGTTGAGGACGATGCCGTAACGGCCATCGCTGCTAAAGCGCATCGGCCCCAGGCCTTGCTCGGCCTGGACGGTATGGCGCAACTGATGGCTACGGGCATCGTACACCCGCACCGTGCCCTCTGAACCATCGCTCACGTACACCGCCTGGGATAGCGGCGAGTAGGCCACTGCCAGCGGATGCGGGCCGACGTCGAGTGTTTTCACCAGGCGCATTTCGGGGATGTCGATGATGCTCAAGGTGCCGCCGTCGCGGTTGCTGACGAAGGCGTAGCGCGAATCGGCGCTGAAGGCGATTTCGTGGTGCCCGGAGCCGGTGGCGAAGCTCTTGAGCGTGGTGCGGCTGTGTACATCGATCACCGTCACCCCGCCCTTGGCCGGATCATCACTGTTGTTGCCGACCCACAACCGGCGCTGGTCCGGCTGCAAGGCCACGCGCAGCGGCATCTCGCCGGCCGCCAGGGTGGCCACGCGGGTAAAGGTTTCGGTGTCGATCACCGCGACCTCGCCGCGTTCGGGTATCGACACGAATACCTGCTTGTCATCGCCGGTAGCCACCCAGTCCATGGGCCGACCCGGCAAATCGATGCGTGCCAGGGTGCTGGTAACACCGCCCACCGAGACTGTCGGGTCGATCACGGTCAGGCTGGCATCCTTGTTCAGCACCAAAAGGAAGTAGCTGTTCAGGTCCAGCAGCGGCCTGGCACCGATGCTGCTCTTGAGAAACAGCGCCACCCGGGCCTTGCAGCTCTGGTCACGGCTGCTTTCCAGTGGGGCCGACTGCGCCGGGTCGATCCACGCCCCTGGCGCCATCCCCGACAGCGGTTGGCCGCTGTTCTGGTCGGTGACCTTGAAGCGAATATTGGCGAAGGCGCCTTCGCGCAGCTCGCTACCGGCCAGGGGCCGCGCTTCGAACTCCACGGTCACCCCATCCCGGCTGAGCCGGTGCAGCGCCTGCGGGTCTGCGGGCTCCTGCAGCAGCTCGCGCGGGTCACACCAGAGCTCCTCGTAGGCCACGCCCAGGCCGATCAACGCCGTGCCCAGCAATACCCCCAGCACGGCGGGGCGGGTTTTCTTGTTATGCATATTCGTGCGCCCCTTTTCTTATTGTGCCGGCGCCGTTGCCGGCGGTGCGTCGTCGGTAACCCGCAGAATCCCCCACAGCCCCGAGGTATTGCCGTATGCGGCGTAGTCTCGGAACAGATAGTCGCCCGGCACCGCGTTGGCGCCCCCGGCGCTGGGCAACATGAAGCTGAAGTGCGCGGCGGGCAGCACGCTCTCCTGGGCACCGATGTACATCGACATCGGGTTGTAGCCAAAGCGCACCGAACCGATACCAGGCTGCTTCATCGGGTAGCCGTCGAGGTCGTTTTTCTCGGCCTGGTAGGCATGCAGTGGCCACAGGTGCCCGTCAAGCTGGTAGGTGATGCCACGGCTGCCGCCACTGGGCATCACCACATGGTTGCGCACGGGTTGACCGGGTTTGGCATACAGCACCGGGGTTTGCGGGTCGCTGCCCACCAGGGCATTGCTGTAGGCCATGTGCGCGTTGGGTACATCGCCGAAGCCAAAGCCATCGGCACGACCAAACGGAGCGTCCGGTGCCAGGCCGAAGCGCAACCACAGCGGCTCGGTCTTGTAGTTGATGGCCATGTTGCCGTTGTCTTTCGGGTCACCTGGCACACCGTTGCCTTCGGTGGCGATACCCTCCACCGGGCGGCCGTCGGCCCAACGCATGTTCAGCGCACGCTGCCAGACGGTGACGAAGTCGCGGTAGTCCGGCTGGCCACTGACCTTGACCGTGGCCTGGGTGCGGCTGGCCGCGTCCTCGGTAAAGGTCGCGGTCTGCGGCAGGATGCTCATGGCACCGACCAGGCCTTTCTGCGGTTGCTTGATGACATCCGCCGGGGTGAGGTTGAGGGCGCCGAACTCGATTGCCGTGGTGCGGATGTTGTCCACCGTGCGGCCCAGTTGCAGTACCGGCTTGCCTTCGCGTTCCAGGTGCCCGGCATAGTACTGGTACACCCTGGTCGGGTAGGCACCACTGTTACCGCTGCGCGGCGGTACGGTCTGCTCCGGGTTGAGGCCGACGTTGACGCCATCGGACTTGGTGATGTCATAGGCCAGCAGCTGTGCGTGCAGGCCAACGTGGCTGGAGGGCCGCATCAGGTTGTTGTTGAAGGCGGTGGCACCTTCGCTGTCGTTGCGATCGCGCTTGACCACGTTCTGCATCACCGCCGTGCTGGGCAGGTCCGGCATCACCAGCGGCAGGCGGTTCTCCAGGGTGATGCTTATGCAGTCGCCGGCATTGGCGCGCAGCACCAGAGGCTCGACCGGCACCCCGGCCTTGAGCTTGCCGGTGTTGGTGTCCAGGTCGGCCTTGCGCACATACAGCACGGCGGTCGGGTCGTGCAGTGGCGCGCTGTGCCCGCCCACGGTGAAGGTGGTGCCATCCTCCTCGTCGGTCACCGTCACCTGCGGGATGCTGGTGGTACGGCTGTTGAACACCAAGGTGCCACCATTGGCCTTCAGCGGGCCGCCGACGTGCTGGCCGATACCGGCCGGATCGTTGATGCTGACACCGTTGCGGTTTTCGAGGATGTCGTTGGCCAGCGCGGCAACGATTTCGTAGTTGCGCTTGACCGTTGGCCGGCTGCCGACGCCGCTGGGGTTGGCCGTGGTTCTCGGGCAGATGCCATCGAAGTTGATGGTGTTGCGCATGGCCACCGGCTGCGGGTTGTTCGGCAGCGCGAACAGGTCGGCACGCTGCGTGGTGTAGTTGCGCATGACGCCCCAGATACCGTTCCAGTAGCCTTCCAGGGCCGCGTCCAGCGAATACAGGTAGTCGCCATTGGTGGCCGCGGAGCTGGAGATCATCGACACCGGCGCCAGGAAGCCCAGCTGCTCGGATATGCCGATCATCTGCGAGGCCTTCCACCCCGAGTTGGAGCTACTGCCGTAGCCGGTACCGTTCTGCAGCCATTTGACGCCGTGCATCGTGACGTTGTGCTCCTCCTCATAGCCGCCAGCGTGCATACGCAACCGCACGTTGTCGCCAGAGTAGGTACGCAGCATCGGGGTGAACGGGTCGCCTGGCTCGCTGCCTGCCGTATTGATGTGCGGCGGGAACAAGGTGGTGCCACCCGTCGGGCCGACCGCGGAGTTGATCGCCGAGGGCGCCAGGTTCATGGCCGGGATGGCACGGTCGGTACGGCTCTGCAGGGCATAGCCCAGGTCGCCGCCGAGGCCGTCGGCCTGCATGCCGCGTTTGCCGTCCGGAGCGACCTTGTTCGGGTCGAACACGCGCAAGGCCAACGGCTCGTTGCGGTAGTTGACGACGAACATGCCCGGGTCATCCACGGAGATCGCCTGTGGGCATGGCCGGGTCGGGCAACCAGGATTGAGGCCACCGCGCGATTCGACGATCGACTCCAGCAGGTTCGAGGCCTTCTGCCGCACGGGTGGGTTGATGGCGTAGCGGAAGCTGTCGGCCGTGGCTGGATAGGCCTGGGCGTTGGGCACACCATCGGGACCGGCGCCCACATACACGCCGGCTTCATAGGCATGCTGGAAGTCGCTGTACTCAAGGAAGAACTCGCGATAGCTGTCGTTCTTGCCATCACCGTCATTGTCGCCGGTACTGATCACCGCCTGCCACGAGGTCGGGCCACCGTCCTGGCGCAGGGCGGGGTTGTACAACTGCTCGCCGGTTTCGGCGTGGTGCCAGGTGGAGCCGGCAGGCTCGGCCAGCACAGTGGCATACAGGCCCAACTGCTGGTGGGTCGATGGGCCGAAGTGGTCATGGGTGAAGATGGTGCCCAGGCCGCGGTCGACGTTGTGCACGTTGATCAGCGGGTCGGCGAACCAGCGCTGCATGGCTGTGCGCGCACCCACCCAGTCGGCCCGGCCAAAGCGGCCGAAGTACGGGTGCAGCTTGGCCGTCGGGCAGGCGGCAGTGCCGTCGCGGCTGTCGCCCTGTGAGCAGCCATTGAAAGCACGGATGGCGTTCACGCGTTCCACCACGCTGCCGGGCGAGAGGACACCGTCCTCGTAGTTCCAGCCGTTGGCCGAACCGTCGGCTGCGGTCAGGTCCCACTTGGGCAGGTGGATGTGCTGGCCGATCACATCGGTCGGTGTACGCACCTGGTAGTCGTCCATTTCATAGAACGCCGGGATCAGGTTGGTTTGTTGGTACATGGTGCAGTCGAAGGTGTTCATGCGCATCACCAGCGGCTCTGGCGGGCGCTGCTTGGTGATCACCGGCCATGCGTCTTCCCACAGCGCAAGGATGCGCGCCTGTGGGAAGTGATAGCCGACCTTGTTGTACACCGCGTCGAACTGGATGTTGGCCGCCTTGTAGATACGAGGGCGGTCGGCAGTGAACGTGGAGGCACCACGGAAGGTGATACCGCCCAGGCTCTCGCCGCTGAAGTATTCGCCCGTGGACGAGGCCTGGGTAAGGCGTTTGCCGCGGTCATCCATGCAGGGTTCGAAGAAGGGGGCGCCGGCGGTTGGCAGTGCGCCATTGGTGCGAAACGCCTTGGCCACCGGTTGGCTGCCAGGGATCAGGGCAAAGCTTGGGTGCTCGGCCTTGGCGTGGAACTGCATGGCGGCCTGCTCGACGTCGGTGCCCTCCTCGGGCAGGTAGATCGGCTTGGCCTTTTCTACCACCTTGGAGAAATCCAGCTTGGTGGTGGTGGTGACGGCTTCACCCCCAGCGGACACACCATCGAGCGCATGACGGCCCAGGCCGCCGTCCCAACCGTCGACCTGGTTGCCATCGAGGTTGGCCCACAGTGCTGCGCCGCTGTCCTTGAGCTGGCGCGCCATGGCCGGGTCGAGCATGTCCAGCGGCGGGGTCGGCGGACGCTGGCCGACGCTGCTTTCCATACCGCCGATCCAGAAGGGGTAACCTGGGTTTTTCAGGGTGCCGTCAGCGTTGCGGTTGGTTTCGCTGCGGTCGACCAGCGCCAGCGAGCCTACAGCCTTGGCTGCGCCTGGCGCGTCGCTGTGATCGTCATCGCCGTGCTCTGGGTCTTCGTGATCCTCGTCATCCTCGGCGATCAGCTCTTGAGCCAGTTTCGGCACTACCACGACCTTGCCCGGCATCGGCGCCATGGCTTTGCCTGGCAGCGGCACGATCGCCGGGATCGGCGTACCTGCGATGATTTCGCCGTCGGGCAGCGCCCGTGCGCCGGCCGCCGGCTTGCCGCTGCGCAAGGCGAACGGCGTGTCATGGAAGCCGTCCTCCCCCTGCCCGCTGACTTCCAGGCGGGTACCCTCTTCGAACACATCGTGCACCCGCCACATGGCCCACATGCCTTGGGCGAAGTGCGGGTAGAAGTGGCAATGGTAAATGGCATCACCCGCCACACGGTTGCGGTTGCCCGAGCCGCCGTTGGCGATCTCGTAGGTGTACCCAACACCTGGGCCTATGCCCTGGGCGTCGATGTAGTCGGAGTTGTCGTCATTGGGGTTGAACAGCCACTGGTGGCCGTGCAGGTGGAAAATGTGTTGCTCATGGCCGTTGTGGGTGTTGCGGAACTTGGTGAAGTCGCCAATGTAGCTGTGGTGCACGTTGGCAGGCTCCGACGGGTACAGGGCCATGCTGGCCTTGACGCCAATGGCGTTTGCCGGTGGGGTTTCGCCTGGGCGAATGTGTTCCAGGCCAATGTTGGCCGGCACGTCCACCAGGGTGCCGATATCACCCACGGTGTGCGCGCTGAGGAAGAACTCCTCGTAGGCGCAGGACAGGCAATCATGCATGGGCCCGACCCCCAGGCGGTTGGCCACGACTTCCGCGCCCATGCCCCCCGAGCCGTAGTTGATCATGAACGCGTCGCGCGTAGGCTCCAGCACATGCCCCATGACCGGGTCCGCCCAGTAGCCGGGGAAGGCCTGAGTGGCGGCCACTTCATCGGCAAACTGCGAGGCGAAATCGCGGAACGCTTCCAGGCGGTTGGGCAAGGCCGGGTTGCGCTTGTTGATGCTCTCCAGCGGGTAGGTGGAACGCGGGAAGCTGCCGTCCGGGTTGGGCCCCATGACAATGGCGTCGGTTTCACTGCTGAGGATTTCGTTGCCGTCGACCATGGCGATGATCGGCTTGCCGGCCTTGCCTTCGGCTATCCACGGCTCAACCTGTGGGTAGCGGGCCTCGTAGTCGACCACGGGCTGGCCGGTGGCGGCACGGGCGGTACTGGCCAGGCGCATTTCCTCTTCGGTCAGGGTATTTCGATAGGTGCGCCCACCTTTGGGCACCACCACCACCTGGCCGAACAGGCCATTGGCTACGTTGCCGGCGTTGCCCTGGCCGCCGAACGTGGCACCCTGGCTGGTGGCGGCGAAGGCACCTTCGCGCTCGGCGTAGAGGGTGTAGCTGCGGGTAGCGCCAGGGGCGATCAGGAAGTTGCCATTGCGGCCGGTGTTGGCGGCAATGTCGCCGATGCTGTTGACGGCCTGAAGGCCGTTGACCTGAAAGCCGACGTGGCGATCAGTGACCTGCTCGTCGACGACGAAGTTCTCGCCCCCGTCATTTTCCACTTCTGCGGCTTCTTCGGCGTCTTCGCCTTCTTCTCCCTCTACACCTTCGACCTCGTTTTCATCATGGTCGATACCGTGTTTGTTGGGATTGGCCTGGTAAGCCAACAGGTTGGTCAGGTTGACCGTCAGGCAATCACCGGCGGCAACCCGCAGCACGATGGGACGTGGGCGTTTGTCCGGGCGCAGGGTCACTTTGCCCGGCACTGCGGCGCCCCCCTTGCTGAGCGGTACCTGATGCTCGTCCACTACATCCTGACGCAGGGCGAACATCATGCCGTTGGCGTTTTGCGCGCCAAGGCGGTTGAACATCAGGGGCTGGTCCAGGGCGATCACGTTCGCCACCAAGGTGCGCTGGCATTGCACAGCCGCCTCGCTGGTCGCCGTCCAGCCCATCAGGGCCAGTACAAGTGATGTGAGGACGGGGCCTTTGCTGGGGGTCGACATGCTGCACCTCCGGGACACAGGAACTGTGCAAGAGGGTCAGCAAGGTGCATGCCAGAAGAGAATATCCTTTCTATTCAATAACTTGGCTTTCGAATCGAACCGGATTGGGGTGAATTCCCCGCTGCGATCCCCACATCGGGGGATGGTATTCATTGTCATTGCGGGGGATTGGGTAAACGGCTTGTCAACAACCCTTGGAAAAAATTGAACGTCCGCGCTCACTTGCTTTCAAGATGATGAGTGACATCAACTCCCAGGAGCCCCGCAACGATGAAGATGCCCGGCCGCGCCCCCAACGCCAACGTGCAACTCGATTATGTGCGCGACACGCTGTTCGGCCCGGTAGCCCTGAGCGTTGAATGCCAGTGCCAGCTTGCCGCGCTGAACTTGCAGGGCCGCCCCGCCCTGCGCTTGCATATCTGCCCGCCGCTTCCGGACAAAGTCGAGCGCGCGCACAGCGTAGCCTTCGTGTGGGATGGTCGCAGTTACCACGGCGTTGTTCGTGACAAGGGCAAATGCGGCGATGGTGGGCTGAACCTGCTGGTTGAACTGCAATAAGCCGATCTACCGACTTTAAGTGGCCTGATGCCGGAATATGTGCGCCCGGCCAGCCTCGGCTGACCGGCGCACCCGAGCAATCAGGCGATCGCCCTTAGCGACGCTGGTTGACTGTCGCGCAGCGCATGCAGGTGATCGACCAGCTTCACCACGTCACGGCAACTGTTCAGGCTCTGCAACGAAACCCCGCTAAGCGTCACGCCCTGCTCCATATTTGGCCCCTGACCCAAGCGGATGGTCAGGCTGGTGCCATCCAGGCAACTGACTTCACAGTGATCAGGCAGGCAGGCCTGTTCAATCATTTGCCGCATTTCCAGTATCGAAACGCCTATCAATGACATGTTACGACCCTCTCTTCAGTGGATGGCCTGTTTATTGGAGTACGCCTTTGGCAGGCGGGGTGCCAATTGATAATGAGCATGCCAAGGCGGCCGTCCATGCGCCGGGGCAATGGTGATGCGGGAGATCATCTAGCACCTTAGTAAAAGAACGGACGCGCCCCACTACCGTTCGATCCAATGATGGCACTTCGCGACAAGCGGTCAGCGATGCAAGGCTGGTCAGTGGGGCTCGACCGCCATCTGGCCGAAGCGCCCGGCATGGAAATCATCGAAGGATTCGGCAATTTCCGCCTGGCTGTTCATCACGAATGGCCCATAACCCACAATCGGTTCGTCGATCGGCTCGCCGCTGAGCAACAGCACACTCGCTCCGTCCAGCGCTTCGATGGCCACGTCTTCACCCGCTCGCTCCAGCAATACCAGGCTGGCCGGCCCGGCTTCACGCTCACCGTTGACCCTCACAGTGCCACGCAACACTATCAGCGCAGCATTGCGGCCAGCAGCGACAGGCAACTGCACTGCAGCACCTGCGCCCAGGCGCATGTCCCAGACATCCATCGCGGTGAAGGTGCGCGCTGGGCCTGGATGTCCCTGGTAGCTGCCAGCGATCACCCGAAGGCTACCTGCCTGCCCCGCCAACGGCACTTCAGGGATATCGGCTGCCAGCAGCGTCTGGTAACCGGCAGCGGCTCGTTTGTCCTGCGCAGGCAGGTTGACCCACAGCTGCACCATTTCCAGCATACCGCCACTGCGGGCGAACGCCGGGGAATGGAATTCCTCGTGAAGGATGCCGTTGGCGGCCGTCATCCATTGCACATCGCCAGGGCCAATCAGGCCTCCGGCACCGGTGGAATCACGGTGTTCCAGTTCGCCCTGATAAACGATAGTGACCGTTTCGAAACCACGATGTGGATGCTGGCCTACGCCGCGCCGGGCACTGGTGGGCGTGAATGCATGGGGGCCGGCATAATCCAGCAGCAGGAACGGGCTGATCTGCTTGGCCAGGTTGTCGTAGGTGAACAGGCTGCGCACCGGAAAGCCATCCCCTACCCAGTGGGTGTGAGGGCTGCGGTGAATACCCAGGATCTTTTTCATGAGAAGTCTCCTCTCTAAGGCTGGGTTAACCTTACCAATGAGACCAATCAGCCGGTAGCCCGCGCAAATGGCATGCATCGTTCCAGCAATGGAACAGTGATTTAGCCCTGCAGGTAATCCAGTATCCGCTGCGCGGCCATGCCCGGGTCTTCCTGCATGAAACAATGGCCTCCGGCGACCTGGCAGGCTTCGACCCTGGGGTTGATCGACGCCAGCCGCTGCACCGAATGCGGCACGAAGGGATAGGTCTGTTCGCCATACAGCACCCGGGTTGGCGCCTGGATGGCGGCAAGATGCGCCCACATGCGCGTCGGAAAGGAACTGAAAATCTCAACTTCACGGCTGGGCCGGCACTTGAGCACCACGCCCTCACCGCAATCGCCGATGGCATGTTCGATGTAGGCCTGCAGCGCCGCATCGCTCCAGCCCTTGAAGATGCCCCGCCCTTGCAGGGAGGCCAGCGCCGCTTCGCGGTCGGGCCAATGGCTGCGGCGGTTGGCGGCCTTGCGTGCCAGGGCATGCCGGCGATGCAGCCCCACCAGCGCGGCGGCCCCCATGACCCCGATCATGCGCCGGCTGAACAATACCGGGTCAAGCAATACGGCGCGCTCGAACAACGCAGGGCTGCTGGCCAGGATCAGCCCAGTGAGCACGCCGCCAAAGCTGTGCCCGAGTGCATAGCGAGGTACGTCGCCATACTCGCCACGGCCCGTTTCGAAAGCCTCCACTGCCAACTCAGCCGTGCGGTTCCAGCCGCGGAACACACCGCCATGGTCACTGTCGCCATGCCCCTGAACATCACTGAGCCACAGGTCGAAGTGCTCGCCGAGACGCGCCAGCATCGGCTGGTAGGCCAGGCAGCAGAAGCCATTGCCGTGCAAGAAATGCAGCAGCGGCTTGCCGCTGGCCGGCGAGCGCCAGCCGCGTAAGGTGAAACCTTCGGAGCATTGGTGAGACCAGGGAATCAACTGCATCGGTTTGCCGTACTCTACGCGTTACGAAAACGCCGATTCTACAAACAGCAGCGGGTAAAGCGATATCACTAGCAGCAAGGCCATCAGGACATTGAACAGCATCAGCCAACGCGGGTTCTGCAGCAGGTTGCGCAGCGCACTGCCAAACATCACCCACACGCCGACGCTGGGCAGATTGACCAAGGCGAACACAGCCGCGATGACGATCACGTTCATCACATAGCCCTGGGCCGGTGTGTAGGTGGTGATCGCCCCTACCGCCATCACCCACGCTTTGGGGTTGACCCACTGGAACGCTGCTGCCCCCCAGAAGCCCAGAGGCTTGCGGGCATTGGACGAATCGGCGCTCAACGGCCCGGAGGTGGCGATTTTCCAAGCCAGGTAGAGCAAATAGGCGGCGCCCACGTAACGCAGCACGGTGTACAACGCAGGCCAGGCCTTGAACACCTCGCCAAGGCCCAGGCCAACGGCCAGTACCAAGACCATGAAACCGATGCTGATGCCCAGGGCGTGAGGGATGGAGCGACGCACGCCAAAGTTCACCCCTGATGCCAACAGCATGGTGTTATTGGGGCCTGGGGTTATCGAGGAAACGAAGGCAAACAGCACAAAGGCCATCAGCAGGTCGAAAGAGGCGAGCATGGCAGGCATTCCAGAATCGTTATGAGTGCTGTCACACTACGGCAGTCGCCTTCCGCACAACCGGTACAGTTACATTAAATTACGCAGATACACATGACTGTATCGATACGACGCACTGCTTTCCAAGGAAGCCCAGCATGAGCCTTACCATTCGCCCCGCAGTACGTACTGATGCCGCACAGATTCTTGCATTCATCACCGAACTGGCCGAGTACGAGCGTGCGCGCCATGAAGTGATCGCCACCCTTGCCGATATCGAGCACAGCCTGTTCGATGAAGGCAGCACGGTGCACAGCCTGATCTGCGAACGCGATGGCCAGGCAGTGGGGTTTGCCGTGTATTTCTACAGCTATTCGACGTGGCTGGGGCGCAACGGTATTTACCTGGAAGACCTGTACATCACGCCTGAGCAGCGCGGTGGCGGCGCGGGCCGCGACCTGCTGCGGCATATTGCCCGCGAAGCCGTGGAGAACCGCTGCGGGCGGCTGGAGTGGAGTGTGCTGGACTGGAATGAACCGGCGATCGGTTTCTACAAGTCGCTGGGGGCCGAGCCGCAGGATGAGTGGGTGCGGTACCGGCTGGATGGGGACAAGCTGCTGCAGTTTGCCCGCGGTTGATCGGTAACCTGTGTGAGCTTGCCGGCGATGCAGACGCTGCGGTGCAGGGCACCGGCTTCGCCGGTGATCGCCGGCAAGCCGGCTCCTACAGGTACCCCGCTGCTCTCAAGCTCAGCGCAAACCCAGTGGGAGCCGCCCGTCACGCGCCGCTGCGCACCCGTTGCATCACCGCGCCCACCAGCACCACATTGACCAGCGCCAACAGGCACAAGGTCACCAGCACCCCCATCGCGCCAAAGTGCTCGAACAGGTAGCCCCCCACCAGCGGCGTCAACGCTTGGCCGATCAGCGATGGCCGCGACATGCGCCCCATCAACAGCACGTATTGCGCAGGCGGCATCATCGCCAAGGGCAACAGCCCGCGCACGATCGCCCGCAAGCCATTACCACAACCGAACACCAGCAGGCCCACGGCCGTGGCCGCCGGCACCAGCGTCACCAACAGCAGGCCGACCAGCACCAGGCTGACCCAAGCCAAGGCCGTCCAGATCGGATGGCGCTGGCCGGCCAGAATCTGCAACACCCTGGAGGCCACCTGGCTGGGGCCGAGCATCGCCGCCAGGCCAATTGCCACCGGCAGCGAGTGCCCAAGGCCCTGGAGCACGGCCACCAGTTGCACGGCAATTGCCGTCATGATGATCGCGCCAATAGCGAACATGCTGGTCAACAGCAGATAAAGCTGGCGATCGACCCCGATCGCGTTGCCTTGATCCTGTGCCTTGCGCACCTCCACCCGCCCCCCGGCCGGCAACACTCGCCAATACAAAGGCGCCACCACCACCAGCAGCACGAGCGCATAGCAGGCGCAGGTGGTGCGCCAGCCCAGGTGTTCGATGGCCAAGGCCACTGTCGGCCAGGACAGGGTCGAAGCGAAGCCGGCGATCAGGGTGATGCCCGTGATTGCCTTGCCCGCACCCTCGCCATACAACCCGCCAAGGGTGGCGAACAGTGCCTCGTACAGCCCCATCGCCATGCCGACCCCGATCACCGCCCAGGCCAGCAGGAACAGCCCCAGCCCTTGGCTGACGGCCATGAGCAGCAAGCCCATCGCGACCACGGCGCCACTGGCGGCCATCTGCGGACGGCCACCGTAGCGTGCAACCAGGCGGCTGGACAGCGGGGCAAGCAGCGCCGAGACCATCAAGCTCAGCGATAGCGCACCGTACACCCACTGGCTGGGCCATCCAGTGTCGCGGCTGATGGGCTCGGCCATCACCGCCATGAGGAAGAACGAACCGCCCCAGACCAGTATTTGCAGGATGCCCAGGCAGACGATGCCAAAGGGCCCGGGGAGTTGAGGGGAGCTGTTCACTATCGGGCCTTGGGTCACATGCGCGGGAGGATCAAAGCTGGCACCCTACCATGCCCGCCATCGATGAAATATCCCGACATATCATTGCGCGTGATAATAACCTTCGCTGCGTTCGATTCGTGCGTCACGCGCAAGGCACTCACACTCCGCCCACTACTAATACTTTGGCGGAGTTCTCCATGGACCACTCACTCAAACCCTTGCGCTTCCCCCTCGCTGCCCTGGCAGTGGTGGTGCTCAGCGCTTGTGGCCGCACCCCAGATGCCGTGCAGGCTCCCGCCGCGCCCAAGGTCACCGTCGCCAAAGTGATCGAGCAGCCGATCAACGAATGGGACGAATTCACTGGCCGCCTCGAAGCCCCGGAAACCGTCGAAGTGCGCCCGCGCGTATCCGGCCAGATCGACCTGGTGGGCTTCACCGAAGGCGCCCAGGTCAAGAAAGGCGACCTGCTGTTCCAGATCGATCCACGCCCGTTCCAGGCCGAAGTGCGCCGCCTCGAAGCACAATTGCAACAGGCCAAGGCCACCGCCATCCGCAGCGCCAACGAAGCCCGCCGTGGCGAGCGTCTGCGTGACAGCAACGCCATCTCCGCCGAGCTTGCCGAGTCGCGAAGCAGCGCCGCCGCCGAGGCCCGCGCCGGTGTCGATGCGATCCAGGCCCAGCTTGACCTGGCCCGCCTGAACCTCAGCTTTACCCGTGTCACCGCGCCGATCAGCGGCCGTGTCAGCCGCGCCCAGTACACCGCCGGCAACATCGTCACTGCCGATGTCACGCCACTGACCAGCGTGGTCTCCACCGACAAGGTCTATGCCTACTTCGACGCCGACGAGCGCGTGTACCTCAAGTACACACAGCTGGCCCGTGAAGGGCAGCGCGGCCAAGCCACTCCGGTTTACCTGGGCCTGACCAACGAAACCGGCAACCCGCACCTTGGCCAGATGAACTTCGTCGACAACCAGGTCAACCCGCGCACCGGCACCATCCGTGGCCGTGCCGTGTTCGACAACCGCGACGGCCAGTTCACCCCTGGCCTGTATGCCCGCCTGAAGCTGGTGGGCAGCGCCCAGTACGACGCCGTGCTGATCAACGACGAAGCCGTGGGCACCGACCTTGGCAAGAAGTTCGTGCTGGTCATGGACAAGGACAACAAGGCGACCTACCGCGCCGTGGAACTGGGGCCCAAGCTCGAAGGCCTGCGTATCGTGCGCAGCGGCCTGGGCAAGGATGATCGCATCGTGGTCAAGGGCCTGCAGCGGGTACGCCCTGGCTCGCCAGTCACCCCGCAAGAAACACCCATGGCCAGCGAACAGACCCTCGCCGCCCTCGCCCAGCAGCGCCAGGCTCTAGAAGCCAGCAACCCGCCGCCGAAGGTTGCCGGCACCAATGCAAAAGTCGCCAGCGCCCAAGCGCCGCGCGGTTAAGGGACAACACCGATGAACTTTTCGAAATTCTTCATTACCCGGCCGATCTTCGCTGCGGTGCTGTCGCTGGTGCTGCTGATCGCGGGTTCCATCTCGCTGTTCCAGTTGCCGATCAGTGAATACCCGGAAGTAGTGCCGCCTACCGTGGTGGTGCGCGCCAACTTCCCGGGCGCCAACCCCAAAGTTATCGGCGAAACCGTCGCCGCACCGCTGGAGCAGGCCATCACCGGTGTCGAGAACATGTTGTACATGTCCTCGCAATCCACCGCCGACGGCAAGCTCACCCTGACCATCACCTTCGCCCTGGGCACCGACCTGGACAACGCGCAGGTTCAGGTCCAGAACCGTGTCACGCGCACCCAGCCCAAGCTGCCGGAAGAAGTGACCCGTATCGGTATCACCGTCGACAAGGCTTCACCCGACCTGACCATGGTGGTGCACCTGACTTCGCCGGACAATCGCTACGACATGCTCTACCTGTCCAACTACGCCATCCTCAACATCAAGGACGAGCTGGCACGCCTGGGCGGCGTGGGTGATGTGCAACTGTTCGGCATGGGCGACTACTCGCTGCGGGTGTGGCTCGACCCGAACAAGACCGCTTCGCGCAACCTGACCGCCGGTGACGTGGTCGCGGCCATCCGCGAGCAGAACCGCCAGGTTGCCGCGGGCCAGCTGGGTGCCCCGCCCGCCCCCGGCTCGACAAGCTTCCAGCTGTCGATCAACACCCAGGGCCGGCTGGTGAACGAGGAAGAGTTCGAGAACATCATCATCCGCGCCGGTGCCGATGGCGAAATCACTCGCCTGAAGGACATCGCCCGGGTCGAGCTCGGCTCCAGCCAGTACGCCCTGCGTTCGTTGCTGAACAACCAGCCGGCGGTGGCCATTCCGATCTTCCAACGCCCCGGTTCCAACGCCATCGAGATCTCCGACGAAGTGCGGGCGAAGATGGCCGAGCTGAAGAAAGACTTCCCTGAAGGCATGGACTACAGCATCGTCTATGACCCGACCATCTTCGTGCGCGGCTCCATCGAAGCAGTGGTGCACACCCTGTTCGAAGCGCTGGTGCTGGTGGTGCTGGTGGTGATCCTGTTCCTGCAGACATGGCGCGCCTCGATCATCCCGCTACTGGCTGTGCCGGTGTCGCTGATCGGGACCTTCGCGGTGATGCACCTGTTCGGTTTCTCGCTCAACGCCCTGTCGCTGTTCGGCCTGGTATTGGCCATCGGTATCGTGGTGGACGACGCCATCGTCGTGGTGGAGAACGTCGAACGCAATATCGGGCTAGGCCTCAAACCGCTGGAAGCCACGCAAAAGGCGATGGGCGAAGTGACCGGGCCGATCATCGCCACCGCCCTGGTGCTGTGCGCAGTGTTCGTACCCGCCGCGTTCATCTCCGGCCTTACCGGGCAGTTTTACAAACAGTTCGCCCTGACCATCGCCATCTCGACCGTGATTTCGGCGTTCAACTCGCTGACCCTGTCGCCAGCCCTGGCCGCAGTGCTGCTCAAGGACCACCACGCACCCAAAGACCGTTTCTCGCGGCTGCTGGAAAAACTGCTGGGCAGCTGGCTGTTCGCCCCGTTCAACCGCTTCTTCGACCGCGCCAGCCACAGTTACGTCGGTGGTGTGCGCCGGGTCATCCGCTCCAGCGGCATCGCCCTGTTCGTCTATGCCGGCCTGATGGGCCTGACCTATCTGGGCTTCTCGTCCACCCCGACCGGCTTCGTGCCGGCCCAGGACAAGCAGTACCTGGTGGCATTCGCCCAGTTGCCTGACGCCGCCAGCCTCGACCGCACCGAGGCGGTGATCAAGCGCATGAGCGAAATCGCCCTGAAGCAACCTGGCGTGGCCGACTCGGTAGCCTTCCCGGGCCTGTCGATCAACGGTTTCACCAACAGCCCCAACAGCGGCATCGTGTTCACCCCGCTCAAGCCGTTCGATGAGCGCAAGGACCCGAGCCAGTCGGCAGCGGCCATTGCCGCCGCCTTGAACGCCCAGTTCGCCGACATCCAGGATGCCTACATCGCGATCTTTCCCCCACCGCCGGTACAAGGCCTGGGCACCATCGGCGGCTTCCGCCTGCAGATCGAGGACCGCGGCAACCTGGGCTACGAAGCGCTGTACAAGGAAACCCAGAACATCATCGCCAAGAGCCACAACGTGCCGGAGCTGGCAGGCCTGTTCACCAGCTACCAGGTGAACGTGCCCCAGGTAGATGCGGCCATCGACCGGGAAAAGGCCAAGACCCACGGCGTGGCGATCACCGACATCTTCGACACCCTGCAGGTTTACCTGGGTTCGCTGTACACCAACGACTTCAACCGCTTTGGCCGCACCTACCAGGTCAACGTCCAGGCTGAGCAGCAGTTCCGCCTTGATGCCGAGCAGATCGGCCAGTTGAAGGTGCGCAACAACCTGGGCGAGATGATCCCGCTGGCGACCTTCCTGAAGGTCAGCGACACCTCCGGGCCTGATCGCGTGATGCACTATAACGGCTTCATCACCGCGGAAATCAACGGTGCGGCAGCCCCGGGCTACAGCTCCGGCCAGGCCGAAGCCGCGATCGAGAAACTGCTGAACGAGGAACTGCCCAACGGCATGACCTTCGAGTGGACCGACCTGACCTACCAGCAGATCCTCTCCGGCAATACCGCGCTGCTGGTGTTCCCGCTGTGCGTGCTGCTGGCGTTCCTGGTGCTGGCGGCCCAATACGAAAGCTGGAGCCTGCCGCTGGCGGTGATCCTGATCGTGCCGATGACCCTGCTGTCAGCAATCACCGGGGTGATCGTCTCCGGTGGCGACAACAACATCTTCACCCAGATCGGTTTGATCGTACTGGTGGGCCTGGCGTGCAAGAACGCCATCCTGATCGTCGAGTTCGCCAAGGACGAGCAAGCCAAGGGCCTCGACCCGCTGGCTGCGGTGCTGGAAGCCTGCCGCCTGCGCCTGCGGCCGATCCTGATGACCTCGATCGCGTTCATCATGGGCGTGGTACCGCTGGTGTTCTCCTCCGGTGCCGGCTCGGAAATGCGCCATGCGATGGGTGTAGCGGTGTTCTCGGGGATGATCGGCGTGACCGTGTTCGGCCTGTTCCTGACACCGGTGTTCTTCTTCCTGATTCGCCGTTTCGTCGAACGTCGCCAGGCCCGCAAGGCCGAACGCGTTCAATCGCTGGAGAACCACGCATGAAGCTGCTCAAACCCCTGACCCCGAGCCTGCTGGCACTGGCCCTGGCGGCCTGCGCGGTAGGCCCGGACTACAAAGCGCCGGACACTGAGCCTGCGCGTTTGGCCAGCGACATCCAGGCCAAGGCCTTCGACCGTAGCCGCTTCGAAAGCGTGTGGTGGAAGCAGTTCGATGACCCGGTACTGAACCAGTTGGTGCAGGCTTCGCTGGACGGCAACCGCGACCTGCGCGTGGCGTTTGCACGGCTCAAGTCGGCGCGGGCGATCCGCGATGATGCCGCCAATGACCAGTTGCCGGTGGTCACCAGCCGCGCCAGCAGTGAGATCGGCAAGGGCCAGGTACCCGGCCAGACCGATCAGCGGGTCAACAGTGAGCGTTACGACCTGGGCCTGGACATGGCCTGGGAGCTCGACCTGTTCGGCCGTATCCAACGCCAGATCGAAGCCAGCGACGCTCAGGCAGCTGCCGCCCAGGCCGACCTGCAGCAGTTGCAGGTCAGCCTGATCGCTGAACTGGTCGATGCTTATGGCCAGCTGCGGGGTGCACAACTGCGCGAGAAGATCGCCGTGGCCAACCTCAAGACCCAGCAGGAATCGCGCAGCATCACGGTGACCCTGCGCGACGCCGGGGTCGGCAACGAGCTCGATGTGGTGCGCGCTGACGCCCGCCTGGCCGGGGTCGAAGCCACAGTGCCGCAACTGCAGGCCGAGCAGGCACGGGCTCGCCACCGCATTGCCACCCTGCTCGGCCAGCGCCCGGATGCCCTGAGCGTGGACCTCTCGCCCAAGGCCTTGCCGGCTATCGCCAAGGCCCTGCCGGTGGGCGACCCGGGTGAACTGCTGCGCCGCCGCCCAGATATCCGCAGTGCCGAGCGCCAACTCGCCGCAGCCACCGCCAATGTGGGCGTGGCGACTGCCGACCTGTTCCCGCGGGTAAGCCTGAGCGGCTTTTTAGGCTTTACCGCGGCGCGCGGTTCGCAGATCGGCTCGTCGGCAGCCAACGCCTGGGGGCTGGGGCCAAGCATCACTTGGGCTGCGTTCGATCTGGGTAGCGTGCGCGCCCGCCTGCGCGGTGCCAAAGCCGATGCAGAGGGTGCCTTGGCCAATTATGAACAGCAGGTATTACTGGCCCTGGAAGAGTCGGCCAATGCCTTCAGCGACTATGACAAGACCCAGCAGCGGCTGCTGTCGCTGATGCGTCAGAGCGATGCCAGCCGCAAGGCGGCAGATCTGGCCTCGGTGCGCTACCGCGAAGGTACGGTGGATTATCTGGTGCTGCTCGATGCCGAGCGTGAGCGGCTGAGCGCCGAAGATGCACAGGCGCAGGGTGAGGTTGACCTGTATCGCGGCATTGTCTCGATCTACAAGGCGCTGGGCGGCGGCTGGCAGCCGGACTCGGTGGCCAGCGTGCGCTGATTTCCCACTTTTCAAACGACTCCTTTGGTTGGTTCCTCCCCCAACCGTTTGCCCCGCTGGCCTTGGCTTGCGGGGCTTTTTTTGGTTTGTTTACAGGTCGCTGATAGTGCGGCCGGGCACATGCCTTGATTGCTGTGGTGCCCTTGCAGCCCACGCCAATCTGCCCCAAGCTTCCACTTCCTCCGCCATGGCCCCCTCCGATGCCCACACGCCACCGCTACCTGATCGCTGTGTTACTGCTGATTCTGGTATCAGTCGGCATCGTCTACCTGCGCCGGGATACCCCGCCAGCACAACCGACACTTCCCCCGCACAGCTACGCCAAAGCCCTGCGCCAGGCTCATGAAGGCCAACCGGGCGCCGCGCGGGTGCTCTACCAGCAACTGCAACGCAACGACCTGGCGCCGATCCGCCGCGCAGCCTTGTACGCAGAGCTGCCTAACTACCCTTCACCACAAGCGCTGAAACTGGCCCGCATGGACCTGGAAAACGATGAACCCTTGGTCCGTCGTGCAGCGATCGCCAGCATCCGCCGCCTGCTGCCTGCGGCACAGCGCAGCCTGGTTCTTGGCCCCCTGCTGGATGATGCCGAGCAAAGTGTACGCTTCGCCGCCGTGGATGCCTTGCTTGGCCTGGACCCCGACGCCATTGGTCTGTACTTCGGCCCACTGCAGGCCGCACTGGAGCAATACCAGCAAACGCTGGAACAACAGCCCCAGGATGCCGCGGCCCAGGTACACCTGGCACGCCTGTATCTGCATGAGAATGAGTACACAGAGGCTGCATCCGCCCTGCAACGTAGCCTCGCGTCAAACCCGGACAACCTCGACGCCCTGGCGACCCAGGTACGCTTGCTCGAACGTCAAGGCCACCACGACCAGTCCCGGCAGGTACTGGCACAGGCACTGGCGCTGCGCCCGGATTCGGCCTTCCTGCAACACGAACTGGGGCGCTGGCTGATCCGCCATGGCCAGCGCGAATTCGCCCTGCTCGCTTTGTCCCGCGCAGTCGAGCTGGAGCCGGACAATGCCGACTATCGCTATAGCCTGGCAGTGACCCTGCACGACCTGGAACAGTCCGATGCAGCGCAAAAGCAGCTCGAAACCCTGCTCAGCCGGCAACCGGCAAATCGCCGGGCGCGGGTGTTGCTGATTCAATACTGGAAAGAAACAGGCCAGTTGCAGAACGTTCAGGTGCTGCTTGCCGAACTGGAGCGGCAAAACCCTGACGATCCGTTTCTGCAGCAGGGGCTTTAGATGCGTTGAACCCTAAGGGATTGCCTGTGGTCCAGTGGGTATCGGCCCATTCACGGCTTGGCCAGGCATGGCAGCCCTTAAGGAGAATCACATTGGCCAGGTCGCTGTCGCTCGACGAACGTGCCTTGATTCTGGCACCCAGGCAACTT
Source organism: Lelliottia jeotgali (assembly GCF_977070485.1). Classification (NCBI taxonomy): domain Bacteria; kingdom Pseudomonadati; phylum Pseudomonadota; class Gammaproteobacteria; order Enterobacterales; family Enterobacteriaceae; genus Lelliottia; species Lelliottia jeotgali. The sequence goes on along the minus strand of NZ_CDRVFO010000002.1, from coordinate 428,182 downwards.
GCCACGCACGCCTCGACGTTTCTGACGAGCGCTGGCATCGATTGCCTGTGTTCGCGTGACATGGCCCACCTGCAGGACGGACTTGGCAGTGGCGCAGGCTTGGTGGTCATCGACGAACACATGCTCAACAGCAGCCAAAGCGGACTGTTGCAGGATTTCATCGACCAACAACCGCCCTGGTCGGACTTGCCCATCGTACTGCTCACGCAAACCCCGCGACCGTCAACCAGCCCCTGCACGCCCGCCGACCATCCACTGGGCAACCTGACGCTGCTGGCCATTCCGTTCGAAAATGAGCAGTTACTGGAGCTGATCAAGGTGGCACTTCGTCACCGTCGCCGCCAGTACCTGGCACGCGACCAGTTACTTGACCTGCAGCAACGCCTGGAGGCTCACAGCGAGGCACAGCAAAGCACGGAGCAAGCGCGGCACCAGACCCGCAAGATGGACGCCATCGGGCAATTGGCCGGCGGTGTGGCACACGACTTCAACAACTTGCTGACCAGCATCGGGGGCAGTTTCGAACTGATCGACAGGCGGTTGAAACAGGGCAGCACCAAGGGGGTGGAAAGCTTGCTGCACAGGGGGCAGGAGGCCGTTTCGCGAGCAGCGCGCCTTACCCATCGGCTATTGGCGTTCTCATCCAGACAGTCGCTGCAGAGCCGTCGCATTGACCTGCAGGCAATGCTACAGCCACAACGGCTGGAGACCGCACTGCAACACGGCGTGATACTGCAACTGACAGTGCCCCAAAACACCTGGCCAGTGGCCGGCGACGACACACAATTGCAAGAAGCCTTGGACAACCTGCTGCTCAATGCCTGCGAAGCCATGCCCAACGGCGGGAAGGTGCGTGTCGAAGCCAGCAATCGAAAGGTAACGGCGAGGCAGTTTGCCGATGGCAGCCTGGCGGTGGGCGACTATACGTGCCTGAGCGTCACTGACGAAGGCCAAGGCATGTCACAAAGCACACTCGAACATGCCTTCGAGCCATTCTTCAGCACCAAACCGGTGGGCCAAGGTATCGGTCTGGGCCTTTCGATGGTCTACGGCTTCAGCAAACAGTCCCAAGGGCATGTGGTACTGCATAGCCAGATAGGCCAAGGCACCCGCGTGGACCTTTACCTGCCGCGCCACCTGGAGCAAGAACAAGCGCAGGCTCCCGCAGCGCCACCACTTTCACGGCGTAGCGGCCGCACGATCCTGGTGGTCGAAGATGACCCGGATGTGCGCCAGCTTTTGTGCCAGACCCTTAAGGAGCAGGGTTTCCCGTACCGCAGTGCGTGCAATGCCAGTGAGGCCCTGCAAATATTGCGCTCCTCTGAGGCAATCGACCTGCTGGTCAGTGACGTAGGCCTTCCGGGCATGAACGGGCGGCAATTGGCAGAAATCGCCCGTACCTTGCACCCGCATCTGCCCATATTGTTCATCACCGGCTACACCGAAACGGCAATGGCAAGGGAGGGTTTTCTCGGGGCAGGCATGCAATTGATGTGCAAACCATTCGAACTGGCGCAATTTCATGCCCGAGTGATGCAGATTCTAGGTGAGGCCTGACGGGCTCATTCGTCCAGCAACAGCAGTGCCTGGTCGGCCAATGTCGACAATTCAAAGGGTTTGATCAACAGCGCCGTGCCTGGCATTTCCAGTATGTGCGGCTCCAGCGGTTGATCCACATAGCCGGTGATATACAGTATCTTCTGGTCAGGTTTGATGATGCGCATGGCTCTGGCCATCTGACGACCACTCAAGCCCCCAGGCAGCCCGATGTCGGTGATGACCAGATCAAACGGGCCATCTTGACGGAAACACTCCAGCGCAGTATTAGCGTCTCTCACATCAGTGACCGTAAAACCCCGCTCGCGCAGATACTCGCCCATGACCGTGCGCAGGCTGTGCTCGTCGTCTATCAACAACACGCGCTGCCCGTTTGCCAGTGACGTCTGTGGCACCGGTACGGCAGGCGCTTGCGGTATCTCTTCCAGGCATCGCGGGAATAGCATGCATACCTTCGTACCTTGGTCAGGTGACGATTCGATCCACACGTAACCGCCTGATTGCCCGACGAAGCCATGCACCATCGCCAGCCCCATCCCTGAGCCACGCCCAATGGGTTTGCTGGTGAAAAACGGCTCGAAGGCCCTGGCCACATCCTCTGCCGGCATGCCATGGCCATCGTCCATGACCTGCAAACCCAGATAGTCACCCGGCGGCAGGCCACCTTCTTCAGGAAACGCCGAGGCCAACCGGGTGTTGATCGTGCGAATCGCAACATTGCCCCGGCCCAGGCAAGCTTCACGTGCATTGGCGCACAGGTTGATCACGCTGTTTTCCAGTTGGCCGACATCCAGGCACACGGTCCATGGCTCGACATCCAACTCCCAGGACAAACTCACTTCAGCCCCGAGCACATGGCGCAGCATCGGCTCCATGGCGGTCAGCTGGCAGTTGATATTCAAAGGTGCAGCAGCAAGGGGCTGATGGCGGGAGAACGCCAGCAGCCGGTGGGTAAGGCTCATGGCGCGCTGCACCGAATCGCGCGCCATCTCCACGTAGCTGTCGATAAGCTCCATCCGGCCTTGGCTCATACGTCGCTGCAACAATTCCAGGCTGCCGCCAATACCCGACAACAGGTTGTTCATCTCATGGGCCAAGCCGCCAGCCACTTGACCGACTGCCTCCAGCCTTTGAGTGTTGCGCAACAGTACCTGGGACTGGCGCATGGCCTCTTCACGGTCGTCGGTAATGTCCCGCCCAACGGCCGTCAGTACAGAACCGTCGAAGCTGCCACTCCAGTGGAACCAGCGGTAATGCCCGTCGACATGGCGCACACGTGTTTCGAGCTCTGAAGGCCCTCTGTCGTTGACGAAATCGATTGCAGCCGCTTCAACTTCATCCCTGTCGGCCGGATGAACCAGATCCAGGATCGACGTACCCTGCACCTGAAGCTCGCTCCAGCCCAGGGCGCGATGCCAGGCCGGGTTGGCCGCGATCATTTTGAGGTCCAGGCTCACGGTGAGCATGGCATCACGTGATAGGCGCCACATGTAATCGCGGTCTGCCATGTATCGCGCCATCTGACGCTCGAATGCCTGCGCCTGCTCGCGCCACCTGTCATGCGCTGCAACACTGTCAGAGCTCTGGATCACGGTATGCAGCATACCCACAACTTCATGTTGCTCGTCACGAATCGGCGCATAACTGAATACGTACAAGCGCAGGGCACCAGTCTTTGCGCACTTGATCTGATGAGGCTGATCTTCGACAAAACTGGTACCACCTTCCAGTGCCTTGAACACCCATGGGCCGATATCGTCCCAGACGCTGTTCCACAACGAATCGAAGCGCATGCCCAGCGCTTGGTCCAGGCCACCGATCAGCGCCACATAGGAATCGTTATGGACAACGTTCATGTTCGGCCCCCAGACCACTGCACTGGGGAACGACGACATCAGCATCATGTCGATCGCAATGCGCAACGTGGCATCCCAGTGCGGCAAAGGCCCAAGGTCCGTATCCCGCCAGTCGAACTGCACAATCCTTTCCCTCATGCCAGCAGTCGACTGTGCAGGGGTAGACAGTGCCATGCCACGCGGCGAGGTATCACAAGGTGTACTGTTAGCTACCAAGATGTTGATTCCACTGTTGCTCTAGATTCAATGAGGTGTTCCTGCATCATCGGCTCCACGGTCAAGCGCTGCAATAGGCCATGTGCGAATCGCACCGATTCTGGCACCTGGGCAGGCAGTGCTTACAACGCCAGCTATGCTTTATTGGCTTCCCGCGCCATGCGCTGACTTCCCCGGTTGATTACAGGCAGGAGTGTCGTGATGAGCAAGAAAATTCTGGTGGTACTGACCAATACCGCCAAATATCCGACCCTGAATCGCGCAACCGGTTTATGGCTGGGTGAAGCTGTGCATTTTGTAGAGACGGTTCAGCAAGCTGGTTATACAGTAGACTGCGTCAGCCCCGGCGGCGGCTACGTGCCAATCGATCCGCACAGCTTGCAGATGGCGCCCGAGATGGATTGGAACTACTACAACGACAAGGGTTTCATGAACCGCCTGGGCGCCTCGCTAAGCCCCGGCCAGGTCACGGCAGACGAATACTGTGCCATCTATTACACCGGTGGCCATGGCGTGATGTGGGACTTCCCTGACAACCCGCAATTGCAGGAGCTGGCGCGCAGGATATACGAGAAGAACGGCGTGGTGGCGGCTGTCTGCCACGGCGTCGCAGGGCTGCTCAACATCAAACTCAGTGATAACAAGCTGCTGCTCAAGGATCGCCAGGTCACCGGTTTTTCCAATACCGAAGAAAAGCTTGCCGAACTTGAGGAGGTGGTGCCTTTTCTCACCGAGAACGAACTGGGCGCGCGAGGGGGCAGTTACAGCAAGCATGATGACCCCTGGAAGCCCTTTGTTGTCTGTGATGGCCGCCTGATCACAGGGCAAAACCCCGCCTCTACGCGTTTACTGGCAGAAAAAGTAGTTCAGACGCTCAACCCGTAATCATTCTTACGCCGCAACTGCGCAAATCCTCAGTCAGACACGGTTGGGGATTACAGTAGCGACTCCGCTGAATACATAGGCTCTCCGGTCAACTGTCCATCTCGGACAACTCGGATCAGGAGGGCTGCAGTCCTATGTCAAAATTCAGGGTTCTCGGTCGCAGCATGATGGCGCTGTTGTTGACGCTGGCGATCAGTTCGATACCTGTTGCCTCAGGCTTGATGGTGATGATCTATCAGCACGATAACAAGCTCAAGGAGACGGCTCGCGTATCGTTGAAAGAAGCCATCTTTTCCATTGATATGTCCCTCAACCGCTTGCACGACGCGGCCGTGGTGGCAATGCCGCTGGCTGGCAGCGCTTGCGAGACAGCCAAGGCGCCCCTGTTGAAACAAGTTCAAGACGTCCGCTACCTGCGAGCGTTGGCCTTGACTGTCGATGCGCGTGTCTACTGTGACACCCAGGTTCCTCCCCGTACGAAAAGCAGATTTACGACTACCTCGGAGTCTCCGGTACAACTGATCTTCGATTCTCCTACAGCGCCCAATGCAGTGCTTGTCGCCTACCAACTTCGTCGCGAAAACCTGAGTGTGATCGCGTCAACCTACGGCATGGAACTTCGCAACGAACTGCGTGCATTTCAAACCGGGCTGGTATTGCTGCTGGAGTTCGGAGATTTTTACATCTGGGCCGATGGCGACAGCCGAGACCCTGCCCGCCCCTCTCAATCCGAGTTCTTAATGACCGGAAAATCGGACAAGTACGGCTACACCGTGAAGGTCGGCTATCCCGACGGCTTTGCCGCTAATGAAAGGCGCCACATGCTGATGCAGATCCTGCCATCGCTTGCGTTGATTGGCATCATCACGGGTTCGATCTTCTACTGGGGGCTGTTCAGGCAATGGGGTAAACCTGGCTGTGCCGCCGCCCAGAATCCGTGACGGCGGCACACTTCACTTATTGAACGTCGAGCACACCTCGGCGAACCTGGTCGCGCTCGATCGACTCGAACAGCGCCTTGAAGTTGCCTTCGCCAAAGCCGTCATCACCTTTGCGCTGGATGAACTCGAAGAAAACCGGCCCGAGCAGGGTTTCCGAGAAGATCTGCAGCAGCAGGCGCTTGTCGCCTGCTTCGGAGGCGCCGTCAAGCAGAATGCCGCGAGCCTGCAGCTGGTCGACAGGTTCACCGTGCCCTGGCAGGCGCTCTTCGAGCATTTCGTAATAGGTCTGCGGCGGCGCAGTCATGAAGCGCATGCCGTAGCCCTTGAGCGCATCCCAGGTCTTGAGCAGGTCATCGGTGAGGAAGGCCACATGCTGGATGCCCTCACCGTTGAACTGCATCAAGAATTCTTCAATCTGCCCCGCCCCTTTGGACGACTCTTCATTGAGTGGAATGCGGATCATGCCATCCGGCGCGGTCATGGCCTTGGAGGTCAGGCCGGTGTACTCGCCCTTGATGTCGAAGTAACGAATTTCGCGGAAGTTGAAGAGTTTCTCGTAGAAGCCGGCCCAGTAAGCCATACGGCCGCGATACACGTTATGGGTCAGGTGATCGATGATCTTCAGGCCTGCGCCCGGCGGGTTGCGGTCGACGCCCTCGATGAAGTTGAAGTCGATGTCGTAGATCGAGCTGCCTTCTTCGAAGCGGTCGATCAGGTACAGCGGAGCGCCGCCGATGCCCTTGATCGCCGGAAGGCGCAGTTCCATCGGGCCGGTTTCGATCTCGACCGGCTGGGCGCCCAACTCCAGCGCACGGGCATAGGCTTCATGAGCGTTGCGTACCCGGAACGCCATACCACACACCGACGGCCCATGCTCTGCTGCAAAGTAGGAGGCGATGCTTTTCGGCTCGTTGTTGAGAATCAGGTTGATGCCACCTTGCCGATAAAGGTGCACGTCCTTGGAGCGGTGTGTGGCTACCTTGGTGAAACCGAGCATCTGGAAGACGGGCTCCAGCACACCAGGGGTTGGCGAAGCCAGTTCAATGAATTCAAAGCCCATCAGGCCCATTGGATTGTCAAAGATATCAGCCATGTTCGTATCCTCATCTGCAGCGAAAATTATTGAATGCCTGGGATGTGGTACGTAACTGGCGGTGAGCATGGGATGCCGCGCACGCTTCTGGCGAGGAAGTCACCAATGATCAGCTTGAACCCTTGGTTTGTCATATAGGCCCATTCTCGGTGGGGTTGATCCTTCAATGAAGAAAGACCTTATTGTTGTATTCGTAAATCGATTCTACATTGCGTAAATTTCTTTGTCGCGCATTAGTTGTTCACACGCGCCGACAAACGGCTATCCTCAGTCATTTCAAGTTAAAGATTACGCCAACATGCCCCTGCGCAGTAAAAGTCCCGCCCGCTGGAGCTGGCGCACCCTCCTCCCTTGGGGCGTTGGCATCTTGCCCCTGGCGTTCGGCCTGATCGTGATGAACTGGCAAATCGAGCGCGAACTGCGCGCCAGCAGCCAGGCTACCGCGCGACAAGTGGTCGAGCAGGTCGAGCGCATACTGGACAGCATCTCCGGTGCCGCCCAGACCCTGCTGCCGCTAGCTGGCAGCCCATGCGGGCAAGTCGAACTGGCCTTGCGTGGACAGGTGACGCGCAACGCCTATGTACGCTCGACCAACCTGTTCCGGCAGGACACACTGTATTGCACCTCTCTGTTCGGCGAGTTCGACGAGCCGGTAGATGCCCGCGACTACACCGATGGCACGCTGTGGCTGATGGACGGCAACTCGGTCACACCCGGGCACCCACTGCTGGTGTATCGGGCCAGTGACGGCGACAGAGGCGCGATCACCACAGTAGATGGCGACCATTTACTGACTGCATTACGCCTTATGGGCCCCGATGAGGCGCTGCAATTGCGCGTCGGTACGGCGTGGATGGGCAAGGACGGCGTGGTGCATCAAGGCCAGCCGCCCACCGCCCCCATTGGCGACGTGACACTCGGATCGACGCACTACCCCTTCAGCGTTCACGGTGGTTATGCCGCCGACAAGCGGGGCGAAGTGCTGCGCAGCCGCTACCCGGCATTGCTCAGCTTGCTCCTGTTGCTCGGTGTCGCAGCCGGTTGCACTTGTCGCTGGCAAATCCGCCGCGCCAACTCTCCACGCGCCGAACTGCGCCGTGCGCTGGAAGCTGACGAGTTCCTGCCGTACTTTCAGCCGGTGGTGCGCAAAGGCGATTATCGCTGGGCTGGCGCCGAAGTGCTGATGCGCTGGAACCACCCGCACGAGGGCCTGGTGCGCCCCGATCTGTTCATTCCCTATGCCGAACACAGCGGCCAGATCGTCGACATGACCCGTGCGTTGATGCAGCACACTGCGCAAAGCCTGGCGCCGTACGCTGCATTGCTGGAAGACGGCTTCCACATTGGCATCAACATTACGGCCGATCACTGCCATGACCTGGCCCTGATCGACGACTGCCGCACGTTCCTCGAGCACTTCCCCCCCGGGCGGGTGGTGCTGACGCTGGAGCTGACTGAGCGCAAACTGATCGAGGCCACCGGGGTAACGCTGGAATTGTTCGACAAACTCCACGAAATGGGTGTGATGATCGCACTGGACGATTTCGGCACCGGCCAGTCCAGCCTCAACTATCTGCGTCAGTTCAAAATCGACTACCTGAAAATCGACCAGAGCTTTGTGGCAATGATCGGAGGCGATGCGCTGTCGCAGCACATCCTTGACAGCATCATCGAGCTGTCGGCAAAGCTGGGCCTGGGCATCGTCGCCGAAGGCGTGGAAACCGAAGTGCAGCGCGAGTATCTGGCCCGGTATGACGTGGACTTTCAGCAGGGCTATCTGTTCGCCAGACCAATGCCGGCAGCGCAATTTCTCCAGGCGCTGGCCACGCGACCGGGCGTTACGCGGTTGCCGCATGACGCGGCCCCTGAGATCATGCGCGGCTGATCCAACCGCCCATCCAGCTATTCGAGGCATTCGTGTCAAAAGGCATTCTCTGTTCGGTCATGGCCTCCTGCCTGTTCGCCGTGATGTACTTCTATACCTCCCTGCTCACTCCACTCGATGGCGAAGAGATCTTTGGCTGGCGCACACTGCTCACACTACCCTGCCTGACGCTGTTCATGCTGGCCAGCAAAGACTGGAAGCGGGTCGGCGACCTGCTGGCGCGGGTGCGTCAGACGCCTGTGCTGCTGCTGGGCATGGTCGGCACCTCATGGCTGATGGGCGTGCAACTGTGGCTGTTCCTCTGGGCCCCCCTGCACGGGCGCAGCCTTGAGGTATCGATGGGCTACTTCCTGCTGCCGCTGGCGATGGTGCTGACGGGCCGCCTGGTTTACGGCGAACGCCTGTCACGCCTGCAAAAAGTGGCAGTGGCCTGCGCTGCGCTGGGCGTGGCGCACGAGCTTTACCAGCACGGCAGCTTTGCCTGGGAAACCATGCTGGTGATGATTGGCTACCCTATCTACTTCGTACTGCGCCGACGCTGCCGCACCGACCACCTGGGCGGTTTGTGGTGCGACATGTGCCTGTTGCTGCCCTGGGCCCTGTACTTCGTCATCCAAGGGCCGCTGTCGAGCGCAGACCTGCTTGCGCATCCCGGCCTGTACGGCCTGATTCCACTGCTCGGCGCGATCAGTGCCTCAGCCCTGATCGCCTACGTGCTGGCAAGCCGACTGCTGCCGTTCAGCCTGTTCGGCCTGCTCAGTTATGTCGAACCGGTGCTACTGGTGGGCGTGGCGCTGCTGCTGGGCGAAACCATCGGCCCGGATCAGTGGCTGACTTACCTGCCGATCTGGGCCGCGGTGCTGGTGCTGGTGCTTGAGGGTTTCAGGCACCTGCTGCGCCAACGTCGCCGTTCGGTTTGAGGCGCACCTGGCGCACCCGCCGCTCCTCCACCGCCACCACGGTCATGCTCCAGCCGTTCCAGGCCAGGTGGTCACCGACCACCGGCAGGCGGTCGAGCAGGCTCATCACCAGGCCGGCAAGGGTCTGGTAATCTTCGGTGGCACGCGCGCTGAAGCCGGTACGCGCCTGCACCTGGCTGAGGTTCAGCGCGCCGCTGACGACAAAGCCATCAGCTTCCTCAACGATACCCGGGCCTTCCACCTCACTGGCATCAGGCAGCTCACCGGCGATCGACTCGAGGATGTCGGTCATGGTCAGCAAGCCGGTAAAGTCACCGAACTCGTTCACCACGAAGGCGATGTGCGTCGACTGGCCGCGCATCTGCTCCAGGGCGTTGAGGATGCTGAAGCTTTCCAGCAGGTTCAACGGTGCCCGGGCCATGCGCTCAAGGTCCGGCTGGTTGCCGGAGAGCAGCTCCTTGAGCAGCTCCTTCTTGTGCACAAAGCCCAGCGGCTCGTCGATGCGGCCGTCACGAATCAGCGGCAGGCGCGAATAAGGTGAGTTGGCCAACGCCTCGGTAATGGTTGCAGCAGGCTGCGCCAGGTCGAGGACGTCGACTTCGGTACGGGCAGTCATTACCGTCCGGATTGGCCGCTCGGCCAGGTTCAGCACCCCGCTGATCATCACCCGTTCGCGGCGGTCGAACAGCACATGTTCCTCACCGCCGGCAACCAGGTCAGCGATCTCCTCGCCAACCTCGTCAGCCTCCACCCTGCGCCCGCCCAGCAGGCGCAGCACGGCGTGCGCGGTACGCTCACGCAATGGCCGGTGCTGCTGCAGGCTCTGCTTGCGGCGGGCACGGGCAAGCTGGTTGAACAGCTCGATAAGGATCGAGAAACCAATGGCCGCATACAGATACCCTTTGGGGATATGGAAGCCCAGGCCTTCGGCCGTCAGGCTGAAGCCGATCATCATCAAAAAGCCCAGGCACAGCATGATGACCGTTGGGTGAGCATTGACGAAGCGGGTCAGCGGCTTGCTGGCGACGATCATGATGCCGATCGAGAAGATCACCGCGATCATCATCACCGACAGGTGTTCGACCATACCTACTGCAGTAATCACCGCATCCAGCGAGAATACTGCGTCGAGCACCACGATCTGCGCCACGATGGGCCAGAACGCGGCATGGCGCACCGCGCCACTGGCCTGCGTGACATGGCCTTCGAGGCGTTCATGCAATTCCATGGTGGCCTTGAACAGCAGGAACACACCGCCGAACAGCATGATCAGGTCACGGCCGGAGAAGCTCTTGCCGAACACCTCGAACAACGGCGCGGTCAGGGTGACCATCCACGAGATACTGGCCAGCAAGCCCAGGCGCATGATCAGCGCCAGGCTCAGACCGATCACCCGCGCCCGATCGCGCTGATGCGGCGGCAGTTTGTCGGCCAGGATGGCGATGAACACCAGGTTGTCGATACCCAGCACCAGCTCGAGGACGATAAGCGTCAACAGGCCCAGCCAGGCCGTGGGGTCGGCTAGCCATTCCATTAGCGGGTACTCACGAAGGAAGCGTCACGGAGACGGGGAAAGGATGGCCAGGACGGCCGAAAACTGGGGGGTTCCGCGAAGGTGCTCATGGGGACCTGGATAGAAAATAGGGAATCCGATCCTACAAGAGCAGAGCTTTTTTCTGATAGCGCCAAACTATTACAAAACCTGTACGCAGTTTTATGGGGACTTTTCTTCAATACCACGGTTTGGCTTCTGGGCAGCATGGCAAGTACCTCCTTCACACGGACATTCCCGATGAGCCTGTACCTCTCAATGGCTGCGTTTGCGTTGGCAGCATCGATATCCCCCGGCCCGGTGAACATCGTCGCCCTTGGCAGCGGAGCACGCCACGGCCTGCGCGCCAGCCTCGCGCATGTTGCCGGGGCGACCTTGGGCTTTTGCCTGCTGCTGGTGCTGGTGGGGCTGGGCTTGCACGCACTGTTGATGCGCTGGCCGTTGCTGGGCGTGGCGCTGCACTGGGGCGGCGTGGCGTTCCTGCTGTACCTGGCGTGGAAGCTGGCCAGTGATGACGGGCAGTTGGGTGGTGAGCACCCGCAACGCGCCCCTTCGGCTTGGGAGGGCGCAGCCATGCAGTGGCTGAACCCCAAGGCCTGGCTAGCGGCGGTGGCGGGCGTGGCAGCCTATACCGGTGGCGAGCAGCAGATGCTGTGGCTGTTCACGTGGATCTATGGGCCGATCTGTTTTGTTTCAGTGGCCAGCTGGGCTTGGGCAGGCAGCATGATTCAGCAGTACTTGCGCAAGCCGCGCTACCTGCAGATGTTCAACCGAGGCTTGGCGTTACTGCTGGTGATCAGCGCGCTGTACCTGCTCGTTTGATGGTCGCTGAGCCTTGCGATAATGCCCGGGCGTCGCCGCCAGATGTTGCTTGAACGCCCGCTGCAGATGGGCCTGATCGGCAAATCCTGCCTCCAGTGCCACCTCGGCAATCGCCCGCCCCGTGCGCAGTTGCGCGCGGGCATACTGCACGCGCTGATCAAGCAGGTAACCATGCGGCGTCAAGCCGAAACGCTGGGCAAAGGTACGGATCAGATAAGAGCGGGACAAGCCGCTGGCAGCACAGATGTCTTGCAGCGTCAGCGGGTCGGTGCGGTGGGCCCGGATGAACGCAGCTGCCGCCTCCAGCTGCGGGTGATGGGCTTGCGTTTTGCCGGTAGCAGCCTGCAGGTAGCCTGGCAGTGCATTGAAAAAACACGCCAGCCGGGCCTCTCGGTCATCCAGGTTGCCGTCGAACAGGTCGGCAAACACTTGCAGCACGGCACTGTAGAGTGCCGGCGAGGTACTGCAGGTTTGCGCGGGCAAGTTGAAACCGAGCGCCTTCAGCCACGGCATGTCGACGAACAGCATCAGGTATGACCAGCCCTGCCCAGCAATAGGATTGCACGTGTGGACCACACCGGGGTTCATGAGCACCGTGGTACCAGCGCCCACTTCGACTTGGCTGGTCCCACTCAGGTAGGTGCTGCGCCCCCCGGTGATCACACCGAGCGAAAAACTTTCATGGGAATGGGCGGCATAGCACACCTGACGCCCATCCCCAACGCGCCTTGCTTCTACAAAAGGCAACGCCGAATCCCGCCAGAACCCCGACACCTCGATCATCGCCCCTGCCCTCACCTGCTGCTGTAGCCGGGCCTGTGCTCAGACGCGAACGCCTGCGCGAAAAAGAGCCACGCTTCGTGCCCGGCTCGCCATGATACACACCCGTAAAAGGTGTGTTCAGCCGCACCTTCAATGAAAGTTCAGCTCAAGGCATCACCGGCGGCACGTACTGCAAGGTCGTACCCAACGCCCACAACAGCACCAGCACCAGCGGCACATGCACCAGCAGTTGCACGAACGAAAAGCCGATCAGGTCGCGCGCCTTCAGGCCCAGCACACCCAGCAGCGGCAGCATGTAGAACGGGTTGATCAGGTTGGGTAGCGCTTCAGCGGCGTTGTAGATCTGCACTGCCCAGCCCAAGTGGTACTGCAGGTCATTGGCCACCAGCATCACGTAGGGCGCTTCGATGATCCACTTGCCACCGCCCGAGGGGATGAAGAAACCCAGCACCGCCGAGTACACGCCCATGAGTACGGCATAGGTGTCATGGGTGGCGATCTGGGTGAAGAAAAGCGAAATGTGGTGGGCCAGGGTTTGCTCATCGACCCCCTTCACTTGGGTGAGAATGGCGGCGATCGAGCCGTACAGCGGGAACTGGATCAGCACCCCGGTGGTGGTCGGTACTGCACGCGCCACGGCGTCAAGGAAGCTGCGTGGGCGCCAGTGCAGCAATGCACCGAGCATGATGAACAGCAGGTTGTAGGTATTGAGCCCGGAGATCGCGGTAATGGCCGGTTTGGTGGCGAACTCCTGGTACAGCCAGCCGCCGGCCAGCGCTACCATCAGCAGGATAAGGATCGGGCTGTATTCCAGCCATTCACCCGGGCGGGTGCGCTGGGGTGCGGGCGGCGCGCTGAAACTGGGGTCGACGCCGCAGTCTTCGGCACTGCGCGCACTGTTCGGGCCAGGTGCGGTCGCGTAGGCGATCACCAGCGAGACAATGACCAGGGCCGCCAGCAACACCCCGGACTGCCAGAGGAAGATGGTTTCAGTGAATGGGATCACGCCGGTGATCGACAGAATGGACGGCGGCAGGCTGGCCGGGTTGGCCTGCAACTGCGCCGCTGAAGACGACAGGCCCAGGGCCCAGACCGCACCTAGGCCCAGGTAAGCAGCGGCACCGGCGGCGCGGTAGTCCATCTTCAGGTCACTGCGCCGTGCCAGCGCGCGCACCAGCAGGCCACCGAACACCAGGGACAGGCCCCAGTTGAGCAAGGATGCCAGCATCGAGATCAGCGCCACCCAGCACACCGCCGAACGACCGTTCTTCGGCACCCGCGCCAGGCGGTCGATCAGCCGTGCGGCAGGGGGTGAGCTGGCCACCACGTAGCCGCCGATGACCACGAAGGCCATTTGCATGGTGAAAGGGATCAGGCTCCAGAAGCCATCGCCAAAGGCCTTGGCGGTATCGGTAGGTTTGGCGCCCATGACCATGGCGCCGAGGCATACCAGCACCACTGCCAGGGCAGCGAACACCCAGGAATCAGGGAACCAGCGCTCGGCCCAGTTGGAGCAACGCAGGGCAAAGCGCGCGGAGCGGCTGTCTTGGATTTCAGCGGCCACTGTAACTTCCTTTTATTGGTTTTATGGGGGCTACGTTTCAAGCACAACGCACAAAACCCTGTGGCAACGACGACACCTGCGACAGCGTTGGTGCATTGACCATCGCATTCACAGCTGCCGCCGCTGCCACAGGGCTGGGGATGTGTATCAGAAGGTCATTTCTTTCACATCGTCCGGCACGATCAGCTTGCCGGCGGTTTTCGCGATGATTTCTTCAACACTCACCCCGGGCGCGGTTTCGCGCAGGATGAAGGCGCCGTTTTCGATTTCCAGGTAGGCCAGGTCGGTGAGCACCTTGCGGATGCAACCGGCACCGGTCAGCGGCAGGCTGCAGCGCGGCAGCAGCTTGGACTCGCCATCCTTCGAGGCGTGGGTCATGGTGACGATGATGTTCTCGGCCCCGGCTACCAGGTCCATGGCGCCGCCCATACCCTTGACCAGCTTGCCCGGGATCATCCACGAGGCGATGTTGCCCTCGACGTCCACTTCGAAGGCCCCGAGCACGGTGAGGTCGACATGGCCGCCACGGATCATGGCGAACGATTGTGCCGAATCGAAGATCGAGGCGCCGCGGCGGGCGGTGACCGTCTGCTTGCCGGCGTTGATCATGTCGGCGTCGATGGTGCTCTCGGTGGGGAATTCGCCCATGCCCAGCAGGCCATTTTCCGACTGCAGCATCACATCCATGTCAGCAGGGACGTAGTTGGCCACCAGGGTGGGGATGCCGATGCCGAGGTTGACGTAGAAGCCGTCCTTCAGTTCACGTGCGACGCGTTGTGCCATCTGTTCGCGGGTCAGTGCCATGGTGAAAATCTCTTTGTTGTTCTGGAGGATGGCGCTCAGGCCTTGACGGTGCGCTTTTCGATGCGTTTTTCGAAGGTGCCCACAATGACCCGGTCGACGAAGATGCCAGGGGTGTGGATCTCGCTGGGCAGCAGCACGCCTGGCTCGACGATCTCTTCCACTTCGACCACGGTGATCTTGCCGGCGCTGGCGGCCAGCGGGTTGAAGTTTTGAGCAGTGTTGCGGTAAACCACGTTGCCGTAGTGGTCGGCCTTCCAGCCTTTGACGATGGCGAAATCGCCGGTAATCGATTCTTCCAGGATGTATTTGCGGCCCTTGAACTCCCGCACTTCCTTGCCTTCGGCAACTGGCGTGCCATAGCCGGTGGCGGTGTAGAAGGCCGGAATGCCGGCGCCGCCAGCGCGCATTTTTTCGGCTAGGGTGCCTTGCGGGGTCAGTTCCACTTCCAGCTCGCCACTGAGCAGCTGGCGCTCGAATTCGGCATTTTCGCCGACGTACGAGGCAATCATCTTGCGGATCTGCCGCTCTTCCAGCAGTACGCCCAGGCCAAAGCCATCGACGCCGCAGTTGTTGGAAACCACGGTGAGGCCCTTGACGCCACGGCGCTTGATTTCGGCGATGAGGTTTTCCGGGATACCGCACAGGCCGAAACCGCCGGCCAGTACCGTCATGTTGTCGGTCAAGCCTTCAAGGGCCTGTTCATAGGTTGCTACGCGCTTGTCCAGTCCGGCCATGCTGATCCGCCTTTTGTAGTTGTTGACCGACGAGGCTGTCGGTGAGCGTGTGCAGGCATCTTCACCGCTGGCGACTGATTTGTTAATTTTGTTTTCGTCATCGATTGATAACTTTTTCAAAACAACCTGTGAGCCCGCCATGAACGTCAAGCAACTGCGCGCCTTCGTCGCCGTGGCCAAGTACCAAAGTTTTGCCCAGGCCGGCGAACACCTGCATGTATCACAACCGGCGTTGAGCCTGACCATCAAGGCCCTGGAGGACAACCTTGGCGGCGCCCTGCTCACCCGCACCACGCGCAGCGTCAGCCTGACGGCCGAAGGTGAGGTCCTGCTGCCACTGGCCCGGCGCCTGCTGGCCGACTGGGACGACACCGAGGAAATGCTGCGCCAGCGCTTCACCCTGCAATTGGGGCGGGTGTCGGTGGCGGCCATGCCGGCTTTTGCCGGCAACCTGCTGCCCCGTTCACTCAAGGTGTTTCGCCAACGTTACCCCAAGGTCAACGTCACGGTGCACGACGTGATCAACGAGCAGGTCCTTGAACTGGTGCGCCACCGCCGCGTCGAACTGGGCATCGGCTTCGAACCGGAAAACACCGACGGCCTGCGCTTCCACCCGCTGTACCTGGACCGCTTCGTTGCTGTGGTGCCCACCGATTCCCCGTTGGCCGAGCTGGCCGAAGTCAGCTGGGCGCAGTTGCTGGCCGAAGATTTCATCGCCCTGCAGCGCCCTTCGGCCGTGCGCCTGCTGCTGGAGCAGAACGTAGCGGCACTGCACGGCAAGCTCGCGGTGGCGTTTGAAAGCCACCAGCTCTCGACCATTGGCCGCATGGTCGCCAGTGGGCTGGGCGTGAGCGCGGTGCCGGCGCTGTGCATCAACCAGATGCAGGAGCTTGGCGCGCGTTGCATTACCCTGGTAGAGCCCGCTGTAGAACGGCGGATCGGCGTCATCGCCTTGAGCGACCATAAACTTTCCACTGCAGCGCAGGCGCTGCTTGAGGTACTGCTTTCCCACACACAGATTCCGGAGGTGACATGCGTTACATGAAACTGGCAGGTTGCAAAGTGCCGGCCATTGGCCAGGGCACCTGGTACATGGGCGAGGATCCGGCACGCAGAGCTGCCGAGGTGGCCGCGCTGCAACAAGGCATCGACTTGGGGATGAACCTGATCGATACCGCCGAGATGTACGCCGAAGGTGGCGCTGAGCAAGTGGTCGGGCGGGCCATCGCCGGGCGGCGCGATCAGGTCTTTCTGGTCAGCAAGGTATACCCGCACAATGCCAGCCAGCGCGGCGTACCCGCTGCTTGTGAACGCAGCCTCACTCGCTTGGGCACCGATGTCATCGACTTGTACCTGCTGCACTGGCGCGGCCAATACCCGCTGGAAGAAACCGTCGAGGCGTTCGAGCGCTTGCGCGAACAGGGCAAGATTCGCCACTGGGGTGTTTCCAACTTCGATGTCGACGACCTGAGCGAGCTGGACCGCCCTGCTTGCGCCACTAACCAGGTGCTGTACAACCCGATGCAGCGTGGCATCGAGTTCGACCTGCTGCCCTGGAGCCGGCAACGCGGGCTACCGACCATGGCCTACTGCCCGTTGGCCCAGGCAGGAAAACTGCTGCAGCATCCGCTCTTGCACGAGATCGCCGAGCGCCATGGGGCCACCCCGGCGCAGGTCTGCCTGGCCTGGGTGACGCGCGAAGACGGGGTCATAGCGATTCCCAAGGCGGTGTCGCCGGAGCATGTAAGGTTGAATGCGGCTGCCGCAGGCTTGAGCTTGACCAGTGAGGACTTGCGGGCCATTGACAGGGCATTCCCGGCGCCAACACGCAAGCAGCACCTGGCAATGGTCTGACCGCTCGGCCGACAACGGCGACTGCGGCTGCTTTGCAGCCCGTTCGCCGGTCAAATCAGTGAAAGTCCCGGCTCCTCACATCCAGCCCCTGCAGCAACACACTGACATCCTCCAGCCGCCGCGCAATCAGGTGCCGCACCCCGTTCTCCTGTTCCAGGCGGCCACTCACCTTGAGCAATTGAGCCCCCACCAGCGCGCGCCGTTGCCGCCCGGCCAGCTCGCGCCAAACCACCACATTGACCATGCCGAATTCATCCTCAAGGGTCACGAAAGTCACCCCGCTGGCGGTCTGTGGCCGTTGCCGCCCCACCACCAGCCCAGCCACGGCGACTGCATCACCATGCTCAACACCCGCCAGCTCCTGCGAGCTGCGACAGCCCAGCACCCGAAGGCGCGAACGCAGCAACGTCAGCGGGTGGGGGCCCAGCGTGGTTCCCAAAGTGGCGTAGTCGGCCACCAGGTCTTCGCCGACAGTAGGCGCAGGCAATGCCACCGCGGCTTCGGGCGTTGCCTGCAACTCGGCGAACAGGGGCAGTTGCGGCTGCACCGCCGCGACCTGCCAGCGAGCCTGGTGACGGTCACGTGCCAGGGCGCGCAACGCCCCGGCATCGGCCAACCGGGCGCGGGCTCTGCTGTCGAGGCCGGCACGCAAGCACAGGTCCTCGACATCGCGCCACGGCCTGCGCGCCCTGGCCGCTTCCAGCCGCCGAGCATCGGCTTCGGCAAAACCTCGGATCTGCCGCAACCCCAGGCGGATGGCCAAGGCACCTTCAGCAACAGGCTCCAGTGTGCAATCCCACTGGCTATGGCCTACATCCACCGGCCGTACCTCGATCCCCTGGCGGCGTGCCTCCTGCAACAGTTGGTCGGGGCTATAGAAGCCCATCGGCCAGCTATTGACCAGCGCACAGGTGAAAATCGCCGGCTCATGGCATTTGAGCCAACTGCTGGCATAGCACAGCAAGGCGAAACTGGCCGCGTGCGATTCCGGGAAGCCATAACTGCCAAAGCCCTTGATCTGCTCGAATATGCGCTCGGCAAACGCCAGGTCGTAGCCGTTGCGCAGCATGCCCTGTACCAGCCGTTCGCGGTGTGGCTCCAGGCCACCATGGCGCTTCCAGGCGGCCATGCTGCGGCGTAACTGGTCGGCCTCACCGGGGCTGTAGTCTGCGGCCACCATGGCCAGCTCCATGACCTGCTCCTGAAACAGCGGCACGCCCAAAGTGCGCTCGAAGACTTCCTTGAGCTTGAGCGATGGGTAGGTCACCGGCTCCTGCTTCAAGCGCCTGCGCAGGTAGGGGTGCACCATATCGCCCTGAATCGGCCCCGGGCGCACGATGGCGACTTCGATTACCAGGTCATAGAAGGTGGAGGGCTTGAGCCGCGGCAGCATGGCCATCTGAGCGCGTGATTCGATCTGGAAAACGCCCATGGTCTCTGCGCGGCTGATCATCGCGTAGGTGGCCGGGTCTTCGGCGGGGATCGTCGCCAGGGTCAGGTGCCGGCCCCGGTGCTGCTGCATCAGGTCGAAACAGCGGCGCAAGGCGCTGAGCATGCCCAGGGCGAGCACATCGACCTTGAGCAGGCCGACCATGTCCAGATCGTCCTTGTCCCACTGGATGACCGTACGTTCAGCCATGGCGGCGTTTTCGACCGGCACCAGGTGGTCCAGCGGTTGCTCGGAAATGACGAAGCCGCCTGGGTGCTGAGACAGATGACGGGGGAACCCTATCAGCTGCGCGGCCAGCACCAGAATGCGCCGCAACGAAGGGCTGCCGGGCTCGAAGCCGGCCTCGGCCAGGCGTTGCTCGTCCGGTATGCGATCGCTCCAGCGACCACAGCACTTGGCCAGGGCATCGACCTGATCGGCAGGCAAACCCAGTACACGGGCGACATCACGCACCGCGCCGGCAGCGTGGTAGGTGTTGACCACCGCAGTGAGCGCTGCGCGGTGCCGGCCATAACGCCGAAACACGTACTGGATCACTTCTTCGCGACGGTCGTGCTCGAAGTCGACGTCGATGTCCGGTGGCTCGTTGCGCTCGCGTGACAGAAAACGCTCGAACAGCAGGCGATGCTTCATCGGGTCGAGCTCGGTGATACCCAGCACGAAACACACCACCGAGTTGGCTGCCGAACCGCGGCCCTGGCAAAGGATGTGCTGGCTGCGGGCAAAGGCGACGATATCGTGCACAGTCAAAAAGTAGCTTTCGTAGCCAAGCTCTGCGATCAGCGCCAGCTCCTTGGCCAGCACCTCGCGCACCTTGTCGCTTGGCCCCGACGGCCAGCGATGGGCCAGGCCACGCTCGCACAGCTGGCGCAACCAACTGGCCGGGGTTTGCCCCTCGGGCACCAGCTCACGCGGATACTGGTAGCGCAATTCACCGAGGTCGAACTGACAGCGTTCGGCAATACAGAGTGTTTCGCTCAGCAGGTCGGCCGGATAAAGTTCGGCCAGTTGCTCCAGCGTGCGCAGGTGACGCTCGCCATTGGCGAAGAGAAACCGCCCTGCCTCGGCGACACTGCAATGCTGGCGGATAGCGGTCATGCAATCCTGCAAAGCCCGCCGGCCGCGTACGTGCATGTGCACGTCACCGCACGCCACGGCGCGAATGCCCAGTTGCCCAGCCAGGCCGCGTAGCCGGGCCAGGCGGGTCTCGTCATCGCTGCCCCGATGCAGGTGCACACCCAACCACAAGCGTTCGCCGAACACGCCCTGCAGCCATTGGCCGGTTGCCAGGTCCCTGGAGTCCTCGGCAAGCCATAACGCCAGCAGCCCTCGGTGCAGTTCGCGCAGGTCGTCAGGGAACAATTGATAGCTGCCCTTTTGAGCTCGCCGGCGGGCGCGGGTAATCAAGGCGCACAGGTTCTGGTAACCACTGAGGTCCTGTACCAGCAACACAAGCTTCGGGCCATTGTGCAGGCGCACTTCACTGCCGACGATCAGGCGTATCTGCTGCGCTTTGGCAGCCTGCCAGGCACGCACGATACCGGCCAGGGTGCACTCATCGGTAATCGCCAGGGCCTGGTAACCCTGCTCCCGGGCTCGGCGCAGCAGCTCTTCGGCGCTGGATGCGCCGCGCTGGAAGCTGAAGTTGGACAGGCAATGCAGTTCGGCGTAGCCCGGCGCGCTCATGCGAACCAGCCCTGCAGCCACAAGGGGCCGGGCTTGGCCAGGTCGCGATAGGCCCAGCCGCGCAGGCCTTCACGGGTTTCGATGCAGTAATAGTCGCGGCGTACATCACCGCCATCCCACCAGCCCGACTCGATACGCTCGGCCTGCCCCAGCAACCTGTGAGTGCTGGCATCCAGTGCCAGTGGCTGGGGCAACAACCAGCCCGGGCGGCTCCCGGGCAAGGCGGGCAGGCTGCCCTGCCCGCCTTGCTCGGCGGACTGCCAGGCACATTCGGGGCGGTGGTCGGCTTCAGCGCGCAGGCCCTTGACCGCTTCGTCGCCCAGGCGGGCACGCAAGCGCTCGCGCAGTTGCTCCCAGGGTTGGGCCTGGTGGGCGCGTGGGTCGAACAACGCGTGGTGCTGGGGCACGAAAGCCGGCAAGTCATCGGCCACCAGGCGCAGTTTACGCACCGGTGCCGGGATGCGCAGAGGCTCCAGGCGCCCGCGCGCCAGCTCGAAGAGCATTGCCGCATCACGCTCGGCGGCCAGCAGGCCGACCTGCAATGGCGTATCCGGCCCCTCGGCATGCTCCAGGTACAGGCAAAACCGCTGTACACCGCAGTCTCGCCCGGCGAGGAAAGCGGCCAGATCGTTGAGCATGCGCCGCAACGGGAACAGCAACGCCTGGTGCGATTCGACGTCGAAGTTGAGCTCCAGCCGCGTTTCGAAGCGGTCCGGCGGTTGATAGAAACTCAAGCCAAGCGTACGCAGGCCCAGCAACTGGTCAAGGTGCAACTGGACCTGGGCACTGAAGCGCCTGGCCAATGCATCACGCGGCAACGCCAGTACCTGGTCAAGCTGATGCAGCCCCATGCGGGCGAACGCTTCAGCGGCGTCCTGCGGTAAACCCACCCGCGCAATAGGCATGCGTGCAAGCGCCGCCCGGGTTTCTTCCGGGCAGCTCAGCGCCAGCCCATCATGGCCATTGGCAAGCATGCGCGCCGCCACCGGGTTGGTGGCCAGGACAATCCGCTGACGCAGCCCCAAGGCTGCGAGTTCCTCGCGCAAGCGCGCCTCGAACGCGGGCCAGGGGCCGAACAGTTGCAGGCTGGAGCCCACTTCCAGCAACAAAGCGCGCGGGTAGTGCAGGCTGACCTGGGCACTGAAGCGGTACGCCCAGGCCGCCAGCAATTGCTGCAGATGCTCGATGCGCGCAGCATCTGCCTCGACACAGTTGAAACCGTCGGCCAAGGCGCGGGCAGCGGTCAGGGTAAGCCCGGCATGCAGGCCGAGGGCCGCCGCAGCGGGGTTTACGGCCTGCAACACGCGCCGTTGTACAGGCCCGCCAATCAGCACCAATGGTGCATCGGCGTCATCGCGTTCGCGCAGGATCGAGTCCAGCGCCAACTGCGGCAAAAGAATGCAGGCCCAAAGCATGTTGCATCAACCCTGCCCGGGACAGGCGATGGCAGCAGCCGGCGGTAAACCACCCCGGCACTTGAGCACACGCCATTGCGCGGGCCGCGCGTCGATGGCGATGCGCACCGCGGCCGGGGATGGATTGTGCGCAGCCTGTTGTGGCCTGCAGGCAAAAGCCAGCGCCTGCCCGGTTTCTGCCGCCACCTGCAAGCGCCGCAACGCACGGTCATCGGCACGCTCCGGCCAGCACAGTACGGCGGCGCAACTGCCAGAACGCAGGCACTGCTCGGCAGCCCAGAGCGCGTCGGCCTTTTCGGCATCGACCTGGACCAGCCAGCGCAAGTCCACCCCGGCAGCTTGCCAGGCCGGTGCGTAGGGAATGAAGGGGGGCGCCACCAGCACCACTCGCCCGCTATCGGCGGTCAGCCGGGCCAATGAGGGCCACAGCAGTTGCAGTTCGCCACACCCGGGGCTGGCCAGCAGCAATTCGCTCAGCGCAGCTGCGGGCCAGCCACCCTCCGGCAGCCGTTGATCAAGCGCCGCATGGCCAGTGGGCTGCAACCCGGTCGGCCGTACCCGGGCCTGCCGGCCGCGCCAGACCTGGCGCTGGTCCAGCAACCGGTCAAGATCGACCACCGCGCCCATCAGTCGCGCCTCAACAGGCCGCAGAACACGCCTTCGATGAAGAACTCGCGTTCAGGCCCGACATCGATCGGCGCATAGGCAGGGTTGCGTGGCAGCAACCGGTAGCCGCCCGGTTGGCGTTGCAGGCGTTTGATGGTGACCTCACCGTCGAGACGGGCGACCACGATCTGGCCATCACGGGCCTCGCCTTGCTGGCGGATACCCACCAGGTCACCGTCGAAGATACCGTCATTGATCATGGAGTCGCCGCGCACCTTGAGCAGGTAGTCCGGTGTGCGTCGGAACAGGCTGGGGTCAATCAGCAACTGCTCGTGAATGCCAAGGTCGGGGCCGATCGGCGCGCCTGCAGCCACCTGGCCCAGCACGGGCACTTCGAGAATTTCCGGGCGGCGCAAGGGTGCGGCCAGGCGGATGCCCCGTGCCTGGTTGGGCGTGACGTCGATGTACCCAGCCTGGCACAGGGCAGTGATGTGCTTGCGCGCAACGCTGCGTGATGCAAAGCCGAAGCGGATGGCGATGTCTGCAAGGCTCGGCGGTTGGCCGTGATCGGTGATGCGTTCACGGATGAAGTCGAGGATTGCGCGGCGTTTGGGGGTGAGATTGTCCATGGAGCACATTTGTACTCTTTTCAGCGAAAGCTGAACAGCCCCCTTCGTCGCCAGGTTTCGCTATCATCCCCTGACATGTGTTTTCTACTGCCTGGATGCCTGATGCTGACTGCACTGCTGTTCGATCTCGACGGAACCCTCACCGACACCGATACCCTGCATTTGCAGGCCTTCCGTCAGTTGTTGCGCGAACATGACGGCCGTGAGCTGACCCAGGCCCAGTTCGATGCCCAGATCAGTGGCAGGGCCAATGGGCCATTATTTGCCGAGCTGTTTCCAAAAGCCGGCGCGCATGAATGCCTGGCGCTGGCTGATCGCAAGGAAGCGCTGTTCCGCGAGCTGGCCCCTGCCCTTGAACCCATGCCGGGCTTGCTGCGCCTGCTGGACTATGCGCAGGCGGTCTGTATCGAAATGTGCGTGGTGACCAATGCACCCCGGCTCAATGCCGAGCACATGCTCAATGCAATGGGCCTCGGCGCACACTTCGAGCATGTACTGGTGGCCGAAGAGCTGGAACGGCCCAAGCCTGACCCGTTGCCGTACCTGACCGGCTTGCAGCGCCTGGGGGCAACGGCCGAGCAAGCGCTGGCGTTCGAGGATTCGTTGCCGGGCGTGAAAGCGGCGAGCGGTGCAGGGATCTTCACCGTGGGGGTGGCGACTACACAGACGGCAGAACGGCTGATGGCTGCGGGGGCCAGGCTGGTGGTGGATGATTTTGACGATCCGCGGTTGTGGGAGGTCATCGAAACGATGCAGTGTGCCGATTGAGTCTCATGGCGTGACTGGGATCGCGCGGCGCACAACCATTCGTCGTGGCAACAGGGCCTGCTGTCGATCTCACTCCTCCCCGCTCGACCACACTTGAACCCTCGTGCGGAGTCACCCTCATGAACCCTCAAAAGCCCGACATCGTCTCGCGCAGCCAATGGTTGGCCGCTCGCCGTCAGCTATGGCTGCATGAAAAGGCCTTCACCCACCAGCGCGATGAACTGGCCGCCGCCCGCCGCGCCCTGCCCTGGGTCAAGCTGGAACAGCCCTACCGTTTTCAAGGCGCGGAAGGCCAGCTGAGTCTCGCCGACCTGTTCGCCGGGCGCAGTCAATTGCTGGTCTACCACTTCATGTTCGCCGAAGGCTGGAGCGAAGGCTGCCCCGGCTGCTCGTTTCTCGCCGACCATTTCGACGGCGCCAACCAGCACCTGGCGCATCATGATGTTTCGCTGGTCGCCGTTTCGCGTGCGCCCCACGCTGAGTTCCAGGCATTTCGCCAGCGCATGGGCTGGCGCTTTCCCTGGTACTCGTCAAACGGCAGCAGTTTCAATGAGGATTTCGGCGTCAGTGTCGCCACTGAAGGCAACAGCCAATACAACTACGAACCCTATACCGGCAACGAAAGCGAGCTGCCTGGGCTGAGCGCCTTCTACCGGGAGCCGGACGGCACAATCTTTCATACCTACTCCACCTATGCCCGCGGGCTCGACATCCTGGTCAATACCTACAATTTCCTCGACATCGCGCCATTGGGGCGCAACGAGGCAGGCACCATGGATTGGGTGCGGCATCATGATCGCTACGAAAGCCAGCCCGGCAAACCTCATTGCTGCCATGACTGAACACGCCACAGTGCCGCCTGCGCCATGGCTGAGCAGCCCGGGCGGCACAATGGCTGCAGCTCGGCAGAATACGGCCATACTTGAGCCCGTCGCCCTTGCATTACAGGCCCCCCATGCTCAAGCGCTTGCCCATGTTCCACCTACGAACCCTGGTCGTCGGCATTGTCGTGCTGGCGTGCCTGGCAACCCTGTGCAACACCCTCGCTGTCGCCTACCGGGTACAGCACCACGCCTTGGTAGACCTTGAGCTGAAGGCCAACCAAGCCTATGCGAGCAAACTGGCATCGGATATCAACGAGTTCCTGCGCTCGGCACGCAACCACCTGTCCTACGCCGCCCGGCAACTGGACGGTGGCCTGGACGACATGACCATGCTGAAAAGGGAAGCCAAGCGACTGCAGGTGCAGGACAAGGACTTCAACTCCATCGTCATCGTCAACGCCCAAGGCCAGGTGCTGGTGGCTCATCCGAACACAGAGCAGATCACCAGCCACCACCAGCACTCCAGCGAAATCCGCCAAGCCGTGCAAGCCCGTCAGCCGTGGGTCAGTTCCGCCTACACCTCGCGCGGGGGCGAGCTGGTGATATTCGTTTCGCAGCCGATCTTTGCCGCCGATGGCCGTTACCTGGGCATTGTCGGCGGTTCGGTGTTTCTCAAAAAAGAAAGCGCACTGCATACGTTGATTGGCCTGCACTACCAACAGGACGGTACCTTCGCTTTCGTCGCCGACGGCAATGGACGCCTGCTGCACCACCCCGACCATGCGCGCATTGGCACCCAGGTCAGCAGCAGCCCGACGATCAGCGCGGCCTTGCGTGGCGAGGCAGGCACCCTTGAAGTGCCCAACTATATTGGCGTTCCCATGCTCGCAGGCTTTGCCCCGGTGCCTGAAGCGCACTGGGCAGTGGTGGTCCAGACACCGCGGGATCTGGCCTTGGCACCACTGGGCGAAATGACCCGCAAGGTGCTGCTTTATATACTGCCGGTCAGCATTATCGGCTTGCTGTTGATGCTATGGATGACCTACCGCCTGACCTTGCCGTTACGCCAACTGGCGCACAGCGCCAGTCACCTGTCCGCCACCCAGACCGGCGAACAGCTGCGCCGTATCGACGCGTGGTACGTAGAGGTCGCAGCCATCCGCCGCGCCTTGCTGACAGGCGAGCAATTGCTGCAAGAAAAATTCGGCAAGCTGCGCCAGCAGGCTCAGAGTGATGCCCTCACCGGCCTTGCCAACCGGCGTGCCATGCAACTGGCGCTGGACGCCTTGATGCAAAGCTCAAGAGCATTCGCCGTGCTGGCCCTGGACATCGACCACTTCAAACGGGTCAACGATACCTTTGGCCACGATGCTGGCGACGAGGTGCTCAAACACCTCGCCGAGCTGCTGCGTCACAATTCACGCCAGGATGACCTGCCCTGCCGGGTCGGTGGCGAGGAGTTCACCATGCTGCTGCCCGACACTGGCCTGGCCGATGCCCGGCGCATTGCCGAACGGATACGCAGCGCGGTCGAACAGGCCGATTCACCCCATGTGGGCAAGCTTACCGTGTCGATTGGCGTAGCCTGCCGCCGGCCCGATACACAACAGGCCGACAGCGTGCTCAAGCAAGCCGACGAGCAGCTGTACAAGGCTAAACACAACGGCCGCAACCGGGTCGAAGTGCTTGACCTCAGCCCCTCACCCCCAGCATTCCCCGCTCGACGATGAAGTCGATCACAGCCTGCAGGCCGTCGCCTTTCTTCAGGTTGCTGAAAGTCCACGGCCGCTCAGGGCGCATGCGCTGGGTATCGCGCTCCATCACCTCCAGCGAGGCACCGACGTAGGGCGCAAGGTCGGTCTTGTTGATCACCAGGAAATCGGACTTGGTGATGCCAGGGCCGCCCTTGCGCGGGATTTTTTCGCCTTCGGCGACATCAATCACGTAAATGGTCAGGTCGGCCAGTTCCGGGCTGAAGGTGGCACTAAGGTTATCGCCACCGCTTTCCACGAAGATTACTTCAAGGTTGCCGAACTTGCGCGCCAGCGCCTCCACGGCTGCAAGGTTCATCGAGGCGTCCTCGCGGATGGCGGTGTGAGGGCAGCCACCGGTCTCGACGCCGACGATGCGCTCGGGCTCCAGGGCGCCAGCCTCAGTGAGGATGCGCTGGTCTTCCTTGGTGTAGATGTCGTTGGTGACCACGGCGATCTGGTAGTGATCACGCATGGCTTTGCACAGGCATTCGAGCAGCGCAGTCTTGCCGGAGCCGACCGGGCCGCCGACGCCGACGCGCAGGGGTTGCTGATAGCTTTGCATGTAGGCAGTCCTCAGGAACGGAACAAACGGGTGTATTGGGTTTCGTGACGCGATGATGCAATGGCCAGCAGCGGCAGGCCGCCACCGAGCTGGTCGTCACCCAGCGCCAGGGCCTGGTCGATGACGCCGGGCAGAATCTCGCCCAGATCGCGCAGCAGGGTCTGGGCCGCCTGCTGGCCAAACGGCACCAGTTTCACCCCAGCCATGACCGCGCCTTCTAGCCAGGCGAAGGCATGCCCGAGGGCAAGCTCACGCAACGGGATCGACCAGTGCACGGCTAGCCAGGCCATACCGCCCAACTGGCTGAGCTCCAGGCTTGGGCGCCAGGCAGGCGCCTGGCCCAACTGCCAGCCATCGAGCAGGCGCGCCAGGGCCGCGCCACGCTGCTGCTCTTCCAGGCGCAGCTCGGCGGTTTCGCGGTTGGCCAGCAGAAAGCGGCTCCAGCGCGCAAACGCGTCGGCATCATCGGCCTTGCAAGCGTGGTACAGGCGCGCCAGCACTGGCCAGTCCAGGTAAGCGAGGGTGTCGTGCATCTGCTCGCGCTGCCAGGCGCTGAAGCTTTCGATGTCACGCACCCAACCCGCCTCGACGGCCCACTCAAGGCCCTGCGAGTAGGTAAAGCCACCCACCGGCAAGCCGGGGCTGGCCAGCTGCAGCAGGCGCAGGAGTGCCAGGTCGCTGTTCATCAACCGGCCAGCACCACTGCGGCGCCGGCAAGCATGCCGCCACCAAAGGCTTTCTGCAGGGCGCTATGGCGGCGCAGCAGGCAACCGACAGCAAAGCCCACTACCAGCAGCAAGCCGCTCACGGTAACGAAGCCGGCGCTGAACATCCAGAAGGCACTGGGCGTGGCCTCCACGCCGTGGGCCCAGCCATGGAACAGGGCGAACACCGGCATGGCCAGCGCCAGCAGCAACTGCCGGCTAGGCAGCAGTACGGCAACGCCAGCCACCAGCACCGACACGGCGATCATGGTCTCCATGCCCAGCACATCACCGAACAGATGGCCGCATAGCGCACCAGCGAACATTGCTGCCAGGGTTGCCAGTGGCAGCGCCAGGTTACGCCGGGTCAAGGCCGCCAGTACCCCGGTCCCCAACAGCATCAACAAGTGGTCAAGGCCGGTCAGCGGATGCAGCAGGCCATCGTGCAGCGGGTTGCTGTCGTGGCCCGGGTGGGCGAAGGCCGGCAGCGCAACCAGCAGCAGGGCAAGGGCAAGCGTTTTTTTCATTGTGGGCTCCAAGGGGCAGTTCAGGAATGGGCTGGCAGGCGCACGAAGGGGTGATCGTGCGCATGACTGTGGCTGTGCGGTGCGCTCTGGTAGGCACCGGCTTCCGGCTCGAACGGCGCCTGCTCGGCCTCGACCGCCAGGCCCAGGCCACGCAGCATGTCGTCAAGCACATGGTCATGCTGGTAACGCAGCAGGCCCGGCTGGATCTGCAGCGGGACATGGCGGTTGCCCAAGTGATACGCGGCACGCGCCAGCAGGTGCGGATCGCTGCAACGCACGGTCGATACGGCCTCGGGTGCTGCAAGTACTCGCACCACCTGGCTGCCGGCGGCATCGGCCAGCAGCTCGCCACCGCGCAGCAAGTGGCCGCGCTCGAGCATCAGGCCGGCCTCGCGGCCATCGTCCAGGGTAACGCGCAGGCGGCTCTTGATACGGCTGTCGACGTCGAGGGTAACGGTGCCGGTGATAGTGTCGGATTCATCGATCCGGCGGGTCAGGACAATCATCTTCGCTCCTTTAGAACAGGAAATAACGCTGAGCCAGCGGCAGTTCGCTGGCCGGCTCGCAAACCAGCAGTTCGCCGTCGGCGCGCACCTGGTAGGTCTGCGAATCGACTTCGATCACCGGTTGCAATGTGTTGTGGACCATATCGGCCTTGCGCACCCGGCGGCAGCCGTGAGCCACACCGATCAGGCTCTGCAAACCCAGTTCCTGGGCCAGGCCAAGGTCCATGGCGGCCTGGGGCAGGAAGGTCATGCGCGTGGCATGGCGGGCCGCACCGAGCGCGCCGAACATGGGACGGTAATGCACCGGTTGTGGCGTCGGGATAGAGCCATTGATGTCGCCCATGGGCGCTGTGACGATCATCCCGCCCTTGATGACCAGCGCCGGCTTGACTGCGAAGAAGGCCGGCGACCACAGCACCAGGTCAGCCAGCTTGCCCACCTCCACCGAACCCACCTCATGGGCGATGCCATGGGTGAGCGCAGGGTTGAGGGTGTATTTGGCGATGTAGCGCTTGACCCGGAAGTTGTCGCTGTAGCTGCTGTCCGGTGCCAGCGGGCCGCGGCGCACTTTCATCTGGTGCGCGACTTGCCAGGTACGCAGCACCACCTCGCCAACGCGGCCCATGGCCTGAGAGTCGGACGAGGTCATGGCGAAGGCGCCCATGTCGTGCAGGATGTCCTCGGCGGCGATGGTTTCACGGCGGATGCGCGATTCGGCGAACGCCACGTCCTCGGCGATGCTCGGGTCCAGGTGGTGGCAGACCATCAGCATGTCGAGGTGTTCATCGACGGTATTGACCGTATAGGGCAGGGTCGGGTTGGTCGAGGACGGCAGCACGTTGGCCTGCCCCGCCGCGCGGATGATGTCGGGTGCATGGCCGCCGCCGGCCCCTTCGGTGTGGAAGGTATGGATGGTGCGATCACCGATGGCGGCCAGGGTGTCTTCAATGCAACCGGATTCGTTGAGGGTGTCGGTGTGAATCGCCACCTGGATGTCCATTTCTTCGGCGACGCTCAGGCAGCAGTCGATGGCTGCCGGGGTAGACCCCCAATCCTCGTGGAGCTTCAGGCCCACCGCGCCTGCAGCGATCTGCTCGCGCAGCGCTTCAGGGCGCGAGGCATTGCCCTTGCCCAGCAAGCCGATGTTGATCGGCAGGCTGTCGGCCGCCTGGAGCATGCGCGCTAGGTACCACGGCCCTGGGGTGCAGGTCGTGGCATTGGTACCGGTGGCAGGCCCGGTGCCGCCGCCGATGAACGTGGTAACGCCACTGGTCAGCGCCTCTTCCACCTGCTGGGGGCAGATGAAGTGAATGTGCGAATCGATGCCGCCGGCGGTAACGATCTTGCCTTCGGCCGCGATCACTTCGGTGCCAGGGCCGACCGGCACGGTGACGCCTGGCTGGACGTCAGGGTTGCCGGCCTTGCCGATGGCAGCGATACGCCCGTGCTTGACCCCGATATCGGCTTTCACGATGCCCCAGTGGTCGATGATCAGGGCGTTGGTCAGCACCAGGTCCATGGCCTGGGCCGCGAGCATCTGGCCCTGCCCCATGCCGTCGCGGATGACCTTGCCACCGCCGAACTTGACCTCTTCGCCGTAAACCGTGAAGTCCTTCTCGACCTCCACCCACAGGGCAGTGTCGGCCAGGCGCACCCGGTCGCCGACGGTAGGGCCGAACATGTCGGCATAGGCCCGACGTGAGATACGGCTCATGCCTTGCCCTCCAGTGCGCCCATCACTTTGCCCTGAAAGCCATACACCTCGCGTTTGCCAGCGTAGGCCACCAGCTGCACGGTACGCGCCTGGCCCGGCTCGAAGCGCACGGCAGTGCCGGCCGGGATGTCGAGGCGAAAGCCGCGGCTAGGCTCGCGGTCGAACACCAGTGCATCGTTGACCTCGTAAAAATGGTAATGCGAGCCCACCTGCACCGGCCGGTCGCCATGATTGGCCACATTGACACTGACCGTTTCACGGCCGACATTGAGTTCGATGTCGCCGGCGGCGACCTGGATTTCACCTGGAATCATGCTGGGCTCCTCGGCCAGGTCAGACGATAGGGTCATGCACAGTCACCAGCTTGGTGCCGTCAGGGAAGGTGGCTTCGACCTGCACGTCATGGAGCATCTCGGGAACACCGTCCATGACCTGCTCGCGACCGATCACTTCGCGGCCCAGGCTCATCAGCTCGGCTACCGTGCGGCCATCGCGGGCGCCTTCGAGCACGGCGGCACTGATCAACGCCACCGCCTCCGGGTAGTTGAGCTTCAGGCCACGGGCCAAGCGCCGTTCCGCCAACAGTGCGGCGGTGAACAGCAGCAGTTTGTCTTTCTCTCTCGGGGTCAGCTCCATGGCGCTCTCTCAAGTGGCCCAGATGCGCGGCGGGCACGCCGGCAGGCCGAGAACGGCCGGCCGCAGGACGTGCCAGAGGCGCTGCAGGGTGTGTTGCAGATGTTGGTTGTCGTGGTCCAGCAGGCGAATCACCAGCAGCGAACCCAGCAAGGTGGCGCCGGCGGGGGTTTTCAGTTCATCGAGCAGGTGCCGCACCTTTTCCAGCACGGACGGGTCTGCCGGGGACGCACAGAAGGTAGCGAGCAACGGGTGGCCGCCGAGCTTTTCGAGCTGGCCACCGCTGATGCGCAGGCGTTCGTGCAAGCCTGGGTCGTCGGGTAACTCGATGCTCAGACGGCTGTCCAGCGCGCCCTGATCGAATCGCTCGCCCATCACCGGGCGGCCCAGGCACAGCGTTTCCCAGGCCAGCAGGCGGGCCCCGGGCTCCAGGGTGAAGCGGCTGTCGAGGCTGGCGCGGGCGCCGGAGAAGAAAATGCTGTCCTGCGGCAGCCACTCCAGCGTGCTGCCAGCTTGCAGGTGAAAGCGCTGGGTAAGCCGCGCGGTGGGGCCAATGCTGCGGTAGAACTTGCTGGCGCCAGGCATGGTCAGCAGCGCATGGCTGCCGGGTTCCAGATGAATATCCAGCTCCAGGCGGTCGCCGGCGACGATGCCGCCAGGCGGGTGCAGCACATAGACGTGGCAAGGCGCACCTTCCGGGTAGAACGGCCGCTGCACCAAAAGCGGGCCGAAATGCCGGCGCGCACCAAGGCGGGTCACGCCACCACCCTCGACAAAGCGCAACTGCAGGTGGGCACTCCAGCCTGCATCATGTTCAGATTGTTCGACGCGCTCCGCCAGCAACATCCTATAGCCCCTGATATCCACGGCCTGGTGGCCGTTAAGAGGATCAACGCCGCGCACCGACGTGCTGCAGGCCTGACCACTCGATCAAATTCGATTGGCTGGGATATAGCAGTTTGCGGGCCAACTACGCAGGTGAAGCCATATGAAACATATTGCGCGAGGCTCTGGCATGGGGCATGCCGGGTCATGACGCACGACACAAGGGCACTGATCAGCCCTGTTTCGGTGCTTGAATCTGCCAGAGTAATCACCGCGTACAAGACAGCTCGCCGCGACAATCAGTAGACTGGCAATCCACTTGAGTACCGCCCACGGCCAAGGAACAGCCATGCTTCTCGCCCCTGCCATCCCCATCCTGCGCATTTTCTCGGTCGAAAAGGCCAAGGAGTTCTACCTCGATTTCCTCGGCTTCACCCTGGACTGGGAGCACCGCTTCAGCCCGGATCTGCCTTTGTATGCGCAAATCCACCGCGACGGCCTGGTCCTGCACCTGAGCGAGCATCACGGCGACGCCTGCCCAGGTTCGACGGTGTTTGCCCGTACCGATGAACTGCTGGCGCTGGAACGTGAACTGCAGGACAAACAGTACAGCTACGCCCGCCCTCAGGCCGAGCGTGTCGACTGGGGCCTGCAGATGCAGATACGTGACCCGTTCGGTAACCTGTTGCGTTTCTGCCAGCAGATCGATGACGAGGCCGCGCAATGAAAGCATTGGGCAAACGCGAATTGGCGCGCCTTGAGCGTGAACTGGTGGCGTGCCTGACCGACGCCTGCGAAACGGCCAAGGCGCAAATCGTCGGGTTCAGCTGGCTGACACATCGCCTGGACCCTGATCAGTTCCCTGCAAGCTTGCGCATTACCTGGGTATTCGAGCGCGAGGTGGACAAGGCCGCAGCGCTGGCGAGTGATGCGAAGGTACACATGCTCAAACTGACGGCCCAGGCGCTGGACGAGGCAGGTATAAGGCTGGATCACCCGGCATGGCATGTGCGCTTCGACAGTGAAGAAGCCTGCCAACGAAGCCACGCAGGCGACTGGAACAAGCGCTTGCAGGGGCGTTGAGGCCAACAGGCGAGCGGTGATTTACCTCCCCTCGCCTTTGCGCTAGGCTCTTGCATCTCGCTACAGGAGGTATTCGTCCAATGCGCCATTGATGCCGCCGTCCCTTCGACGGCCAGCCTTCAGCCTCTGGTTTGCTCCGGAGATGTCGCGGCATGAGTGGAGTTGTGCATGACGAATACGTCGTTCCTGACGCTGGACAGCGTCTCCCTGGTTTTGCCCGATGGCAAGCCACTGTTTACCGACCTCAACGCGTGCTTTGACCAACGCCCGACCGGCATGGTCGGGCGTAATGGTGTGGGCAAAAGCCTGCTCGGGCAGATACTCGCCGGCCAGCGTTTGCCCAGCAGCGGCCGCTGCACTCGCCATGGCAGGGTTCATCACCTGGACCAGCAAGTGATCCGGCACAGTACCACCGTCGCCGATCTAGCCCAGGTCGGGCAGGTGATCGCTGCGTTGCAAAGTATCGAAAAAGGCAGCATCGACCTTCACGGTTTCGACACTGTGGGCGATCAATGGGACATTCGTGAGCGGCTGCACATCCTGCTGGATCGCCACGGCCTGGGTCACCTCACCCCCGATTACCCCGCTGCCGAGCTCAGCGGCGGCCAGGCTATGCGCGTCGCCCTGCTCGGTGCCTGGCTCAGCGATAGCGATTACCTGATCCTGGACGAGCCCAGCAACCACTTGGACAGCGAAGGCCGCGCTCAGCTTATGGCCATGATCACGGCTTGGGACCGGGGCTTGCTGGTTATCAGCCATGACCGTGGCTTGCTCGAACACATGTCGCGCATCGTCGAACTGTCGAGCCTTGGCTTGCAGGCATTCGGGGGCCCTTACAGCTTCTATGCCCAGCGCAAGGCCGAACAGCGCGAACAGGCTCAGCAACAACTGGTCCGCGCAAAGCATGAGCGCCAGCTCACCGCCAAAACGTTGCACGAACAACGGGAGCGCCTTGAACGCCACCAGTCACGTGCCAGCCACCACGCCAAGCACGCCAACCAGGCCAAGATACTCATCGACCGCCAGCAGCAACGTAGCCAGGCCACGGCTGGCAAACAGCGTCGCGATCACAACGATGCCCTGCAGGCCCTGCAAACGCAGGTGCAGGAAGCGGCGCGCCAGGTAGAGCGAGACAGCGCGATCATTCTTCATGCGCCGACACCTCAATCGCACCCTGGTCGCGAAGTGCTGGCACTGCAGGGGCTTGTGCTGCCGCGCGGCAGTACCGAACCGATCGACCTGCGCCTTTGCCTGGGCCAACGGCTCGGACTGGTCGGTACCAACGGCAGTGGTAAGTCAACACTCTTTCAGGTGCTGTGCGAAGCGCTGCCCATCCAGGCCGGCCGCGTTCGGATGAGCGGCGAAGTCGCGATGCTCGACCAGCACTGCAGTTCATTACCCGGGCAGCAGACCGTTCTGGCACACCTGCGCGAGGCTAACCCGACACTGCCATCCGGCGTTCTGCGCATGCGGCTGGCTCAACTGGGGCTCGATGCCGCACGCATCGAGCTGCCCAGCAGTTTGCTCAGCGGCGGCGAGCGGCTCAAGGCAGCGCTGGCTGGTGTGCTTTATCGCAAACGCGGCGTGGACCTGCTGTTGCTCGATGAGCCCGGCAACCATCTGGACCTGCCGTCGCTTGAAGCGCTGGAGGCCATGCTACGGCAGTTTCAGGGGGCGATGCTGGTGGCTTCCCATGATTCAGTGTTTCTCCAGCAACTGGCGCTGGACGCTTACCTGCACCTGCCATCGGCGTCACCATGATCCAGATAGCCGCCAATTCGTGACTGGCCGTTCCCGATCCGCAGCGGATGTATTATCGTGGCGAGGTGCGCATATAACAGCAGCCCGAGCGATCGGGCACTTGCAAGACAATCGAGGGTGTCATGAGTAACGAAAGCATTAACTGGGACAAGCTGGGTTTCGACTACATCAAGACCGACAAGCGCTACCTGTCCGTATGGCGCAATGGTGAGTGGGACAAAGGCACCCTGACTGAAGACAACGTGCTGCACATCAGTGAAGGCTCCACTGCCCTGCACTATGGCCAGCAGTGTTTCGAAGGCCTCAAGGCCTACCGCTGCAAGGACGGCTCGATCAACCTGTTCCGCCCTGACCAGAACGCCGCGCGCATGCAGCGCAGCTGCGCTCGCCTGCTGATGCCGCACGTGCCGACCGATGTGTTCATCGAGGCCTGCAAGCAAGTGGTCAAGGCCAACGAGAAATTCGTCCCGCCACACGGCAAGGGTGCCCTGTACCTGCGCCCGTTCGTGATCGGCACCGGCGACAACATCGGCGTGCGCACCGCCCCGGAGTTCATTTTTTCGGTATTCGCCATCCCGGTTGGCTCCTACTTCAAAGGCGGCATGAAGCCGCACAACTTCCAGATTTCCAGCTTCGACCGCGCAGCTCCGCAAGGCACCGGCGCGGCCAAGGTCGGCGGCAACTATGCGGCCAGCCTGCAGCCAGGTGCTGAAGCCAAGAAAGCCAACTTCGCCGACGCCATCTACCTCGAT
Organism: Lelliottia jeotgali; assembly: GCF_977070485.1. Lineage (NCBI taxonomy): Bacteria > Pseudomonadati > Pseudomonadota > Gammaproteobacteria > Enterobacterales > Enterobacteriaceae > Lelliottia > Lelliottia jeotgali. The sequence continues at coordinate 392,517 of NZ_CDRVFO010000002.1, read as the reverse complement.
CCGCTGACGCACACCAAGATTGAGGAAGTCGGTTCGGCCAACTTCTTCGGCATCACCGCCAACAACGAATTCATCACCCCGAAATCAGCTTCGGTACTGCCAGGCATCACCCGCCTGTCGCTGATGGAACTGGCGTCCTCGCGCCTGGGCCTGACCGTGATCGAAGGCGATGTCGAAATCAACAAGCTCGACCGCTTCATCGAAGCCGGTGCCTGCGGTACCGCCGCGGTGATCACCCCGATCGGTGGCATCGAGTACAACGGCAAGCTGCACGTGTTCCATGACCTGGAAAAGGTTGGCCCGGTCACCCAGAAGCTCTACAACGAGCTGACCGGTATCCAGAGCGGCGACGTCGAAGCGCCGGCGGGCTGGATCGTCAAGGTCGCCTGAGCCATCGCGCCACGCTGAACCACGGGGCATGCCAGACGCTGGCATGCCCCTTTTTTTGGCTGAGCGTTACGACCCCATCGCCGACAAGCCCGCTACCACAGGGCTTGCGTCATCTTTAGACATTGAGCAAGCGAGTTTGCCCCGCAACAAAGAAACTGCAGCCAGATGAATTTTTCTTAAATTCCCGGCAGTCTATTCTTTGGCACAATCAAGCCTCCACTAGACGCCCAGGAACCAGCATGCCACGCGTACTGACCATCGAAGACGACGCCGTCACCGGCCAGGAAATCGTCGCCGAACTCACCAGCCACGGTCTGGAAGTGGATTGGGCAGATAATGGCCGTGAAGGCCTGGCCAAGGCCATCGGCGGCGGCTACGACCTGATCACCCTGGACCGCATGCTGCCTGAGGTTGATGGCCTGACCATCGTCACCACCCTGCGCAACCTGAAAATCGCAACGCCCATCCTGATGATCAGCGCACTGTCCGACGTCGATGAGCGTGTACGAGGCCTGCGTGCCGGTGGCGACGACTACCTGACCAAACCGTTCGCCTCCGACGAGATGGCCGCCCGGGTGGAGGTGCTGTTGCGGCGCAACAGCGTGCCGATGACCCAGACCCGGCTGCAGGTCGCCGACTTGCAACTGGACCTGATCAGCCATGAGGCCCGCCGCGGCGACCAGACGCTCAACCTGCTGCCCACCGAGTACAAATTGCTGGAGTACCTGATGCGCCACAGCGGCCAGGTAATCACGCGGATGATGATCTTCGAGGAAGTCTGGGGCTACCACTTCGACCCTGGCACCAACCTGATCGATGTGCATATCGGCCGGCTGCGCAAGAAGATCGATTCCCCCGGGCAATCGCCGCTGATCCGTACCGTACGGGGCTCCGGCTATGCCATTGCTGAACCCGTCTAAGGGCTGGAGCTCCTCGACCAGCCGCCTGCTGGCGCTGTACAGCTTCCTCTTCGTGGCGTGGAGCAGCATCCTCATGGGGGTGCTGTACTTCGAGGTTTCCAGCTACCTGAACAAGCTGACCCGCCATTCCATGCTGCAGCGCCAGCACCTGTTCGCGCATATGAGCGGCAAGCAGCTGGACGACGCACTGATCGCCAGCCAGGCGTTCGAGGAACGCGCCTTTGATGCTTACGGCCTGTTCGACGCCCAGCTAAACCCGATCGGCGGGCGTATCCGTGCAATTCCGCCGGAACTCGGCCTGGACGGCAAGGTGCATGAACTGGAGCGTTGCCTGGACGCCGATGATCCGCACATGCCACGTGACAGCTGCGACGCGGTGGCAATCAAGGTTCAGGACGGCCGCTGGCTGGTACTGCTGCGCGACAACGGCTCGTTGTTCGTGGTGACACGCATCATCCTGCACGCCTTGCTATGGGGCATATCGCTGACACTTATCCCGGGCTTCGCCGGCTGGTACCTGCTGCGCCGCAGGCCTTTGAAACGCATTCGGGCCATACAGGCGCAGGCAGAGCTGATCGTCGCCGGCGACCTCACCCACCGCCTGCCGCTGTCGGCCCGGCGCGACGAGCTGGACATGCTGGCCGCCATCGTCAACGCCATGCTTGACCGGATAGAACGGCTGATGCATGAGGTCAAGGGCGTGTGCGACAACATTGCCCACGACCTGCGCACACCGCTCACCCGCCTGCGTGCACAGCTGTACCGCATCCGCCAGCAGACCGGGCTGGACTCGGCACAAGCCGAGGCACTGGACCAGGCCATCGGCGAAACCGATACCCTGATGGCACGTTTTCGCGGCCTGTTGCGCATCAGTGAACTGGAGGATCGCCAGCGCCGCGCTGGCTTCGTTCAGCTGGCCCCGCGTGAGCTGCTGGTGGAGTTGCATGATTTCTACCTGCCCCTGGCCGAAGATGGCGGTATTCGCCTGCAGCTGCAACAGCCTGAGCACTTGCCGGCGCTGCATGGGGACCGCGAGTTGCTGTTCGAAGCGCTGGCCAACCTGGTGGGCAATGCCATCAAGTTCACGCCAGAAGGTGGCCGGGTGGCCATTACGGCTACGCAGGACGAAGCAGGCGTGCATATCGCTATCGAGGACAGCGGACCCGGGATTCCGGAGGAAGAGCGGACTGCAGTGCTGAAGCGGTTTTATCGCAGCGAGGAAGGACACCGTCACCCGGGGTTCGGGCTGGGGTTGTCGATCGTTGCGGCGATCGTCGACCTGCATGGGTTTGAGCTGGTGGTGGGTGATAGTGAGCTGGGTGGGGCCAAGCTGGTGTTGCATTGCCCGTTGGCGGGGTTGCCCAGGTAAAAGCGGGGGCTGCTATGCAGCCCATCGCCGGCAAGCCGGCTCCCACCACGACCGCACAACCTTCCCAATTTCTAAAAGTTAAGCCAATTCCTGTGGGAGCCGGCTTGCCGGCGATGGGGCCGCAAAGCGGCCCCCGTTACATCATCAGTCAGCCAGACGCCAGGTGGTCGCGCCCTTGCTGTCTTCCAGCACTACGCCCATGGCGGTCAGCTGGTCGCGGATACGGTCGGACTCTGCCCAGTTCTTGTCGGCACGCGCCTGCAGGCGCGCCTGGATCAGCGCTTCTACTTCAGCCGCATCGACCTTGCCCTCAGCCCCTGCACGCAGGAAGTCATCGGCCTCCAGCTGCAGTACACCCAGCACATCACCCAGCTCACGCAGGCGACCGGCCAGGCCGGCAGCCGCATCCGGGTCGCTGTCGCGCAGGCGGTTGATTTCGCGCACCAGGTCGAACAGCACAGCGCAGGCTTCGGGGGTGCCGAAGTCGTCGTTCATCGCCACGCTGAAGCGCTCGACGAATTCCTCACCACCCTTGGCCGCCACACGTGGCAAGCCACGCAGTGCGTGATAGAAGCGCTCTAGGGCACCCTTGGCATCACGCAAGCTGTCTTCGGAGTAGTTGATGGCACTGCGGTAGTGGCTGGCCACCAGCAGGTAGCGCACCACCTCCGGGTGGTACACGTCGAGCACGTCACGGATGGTAAAGAAGTTGTTCAATGACTTGGACATCTTCTCGCCATTGATGCGGATCATGCCGCAATGCATCCAGGCGTTGGCGTACTGCTTGCCGGTCGCCGCTTCGCTCTGGGCGATTTCGTTCTCGTGGTGCGGGAACTCCAGGTCGCTGCCGCCACCGTGGATGTCGAAGCTCTCGCCCAGGCAGCAGGTGGACATCACCGAGCACTCGATGTGCCAGCCCGGACGGCCCGGTCCCCAAGGCGAATCCCAGTACGGTTCGCCCGGTTTGACGCCTTTCCACAGCACGAAGTCGAGCGGGTCCTGCTTGGCCTCGTCGACCTCGATGCGGGCACCGATGCGCAGGTCCTCGATCTTCTTGCGCGACAGCTTGCCGTAGCCGACGAACTTCCCGACCCGGTAGTACACGTCGCCATTGCCCGGTGCGTAGGCGTAACCCTTGTCGATCAGGGTCTGGATCATCGCGTGCATGCCGGCGATATGATCGGTGGCTCGCGGTTCCTGATCCGGCTTGAGGATGTTCAGGCGCCGTTCATCCTCGTGCATCGCATCGATCATGCGGGCCGTCAGCGCGTCGAACGTTTCGCCGTTCTCGTTGGCCCGGTTGATGATCTTGTCGTCGATGTCGGTGATGTTGCGCACATAGGTCAGCTCATAGCCGCTCTTGCGCAGCCAGCGCGTGACCAGGTCGAAGGCCACCATGCTGCGCCCATGGCCAAGGTGGCAGTAGTCGTACACGGTCATGCCGCACACGTACATGCGCACCTTGTTGCCATCGAGCGGCTTGAAGACTTCCTTGGTTTTGCTCAGCGTGTTGTAGATGGTAAGCACGGTGGTTCCTTAGCTGCCCCAGGAGTCACGCAGGGTGACGGTGCGGTTGAACACCGGGCGGCCCGGCTGGCTGTCCTTGAGGTCGGCGCAGAAGTAGCCTTCGCGCTCGAACTGGAAGCGGTCTTCAGGCTGCGCCTGGCCCAGCGACGGCTCGGCACGGCAGCCGGTCAGCACTTGCAGCGAGTCCGGGTTGATGTTGTCGAGGAAGCTGGCGCCCTCCTCGGCCTTTTCCGGGTTCGGCGAGCGGAACAGGCGGTCGTACAGGCGTACTTCGCATTCGACGCTGGCCTCTGCCGGCACCCAGTGGATCACGCCCTTGACCTTGCGCCCCTCGGGGTTCTTGCCCAGTGTGTCCGGGTCGTAGGAGCAGCGCAGCTCGACGATGTTGCCATCGGCGTCCTTGACCGCTTCGTCGGCGCGGATCACGTAGCTGCCGCGCAGGCGCACTTCACCGGCCGGTTCCAGGCGCTTGTAGCCCTTTGGCGGTTCTTCCATGAAGTCGTCGCGGTCGATGTACAGTTCGCGGGCGAAGGGCAGTACGCGTACGCCCATGTCTTCCTTGGGATGGCGCGGCAGTTCGAGCTGCTCGACCTGGCCTTCAGGGTAGTTGGTGATGACCACTTTCAGCGGGCGCAGTACGCACATGGCCCGAGGCGCGGTGCGGTCGAGGTCGTCACGGATGCTGAATTCGAGCATCGACATGTCGACAACACCGTCGGAGCGGTTGGTACCGACCATCTCGCAGAAGTTGCGGATCGAGGCCGGGGTGTAACCGCGACGACGGAAGCCCGACAGGGTCGACATGCGCGGATCGTCCCAGGCGCTGACGTGCTTCTCGTCGACCAGCTGCTTGAGCTTGCGCTTGGAGGTGATGGTGTAGTTCAGGTTCAGGCGGCTGAACTCGTACTGACGCGGGTGCGCCGGTACCGGCAGGTTGTCGAGGAACCAGTCGTACAGCGGCCGATGGCCTTCGAACTCCAGGGTGCAGATCGAGTGGGTGATGCCTTCGATGGCATCGGACTGACCATGGGTGAAGTCGTAGTTGGGGTAGATGCACCACTTGTCACCGGTCTGGTGGTGGTGGGCATGACGGATGCGGTACAGGATCGGGTCGCGCAGGTTCATGTTCGGCGAGGCCATGTCGATCTTGGCACGCAGCACGCGCTCGCCATCCTTGAACTCGCCGGCCTTCATGCGTGCGAACAGGTCGAGGTTCTCTTCAACGCTGCGCTCACGGAACGGGCTGTTCTGGCCTGGTTCGGTCAGGCTGCCACGGTAGGCCTTGGCCTGATCAGGGGTCAGGTCGCAGACATAGGCCTTGCCACGCTTGATCAGTTCAACGGCCCAGTCGTGCAATTGGTCGAAGTAGTTGGAGGCATAACGCACGTCGCCGGCCCAGTCGAAGCCCAGCCATTTGACGTCGCGCTGGATGGCATCGATGTACTCCTGGTCTTCCTTGGCCGGGTTGGTGTCGTCGAAGCGCAGGTGACAGACGCCGCCGAACTCCTTGGCCAGGCCGAAATTGACGCAGATCGACTTGGCATGGCCGATGTGCAGGTAGCCATTGGGCTCCGGCGGGAAACGAGTGACGATGCTGCTGTGCTTGCCCGAGTCCAGGTCGGCCTGGATGATCGGCCGCAGGAAGTTCGCAGGGACGGCGGGGGCGCCTTTGGCAGCGGCGTTGGGCGCGTTGTCGGCAGTGGGCTTGCTCATAGGATCCTTGAATGCACGTGTCCGGCCTGGGTAGGCCGATTGAATCAAAGGGCCTATCATAGCCGAAGCAGTCAAGCTGCTGACAGCCAGGCTCGGACAAACTGCCGTGATTTATCGCAGCTTTTTGTCGCGGCCTGGCAAAATGGCCAGTGCGCGCCATGTGTCGCGGTCGCCCGATCTTGCGTCAGGTGACTACAGGCGCACTGCGCACCCTAATTCCCGAATGCCTTGAAAGAGCGAATTCCAGCATGTCCAAAGTCAAACTGACCACCAACCACGGCGTTATCGTCCTGCAACTGGACGCCGAGAAGGCGCCGCTCACCACGGAAAACTTCGTTCAGTACGTCAAGGACGGTCACTACGATGGCACCGTGTTCCACCGTGTGATCAAGGGTTTCATGATCCAGGGCGGCGGCTTCGAGCCGGGCATGAGCCAGAAGAAAACCCGCGCCAGCATCCAGAACGAAGCTGACAACGGCCTGAAGAACACCAAGTACAGCATCGCCATGGCCCGCACCATGGAGCCGCACTCCGCCTCGGCCCAGTTCTTCATCAACGCTTCCGACAACGACTTCCTCAACCACAGCGGCAAGAACACCCAGGGCTGGGGCTACGCGGTATTCGGCGAAGTGACCGAAGGCCGTGAAATCGTCGACGCCATCGAAAAGGTTGCCACCGGTTCCAAGGCTGGCCACCAGGACGTACCAAAAGACGACGTGATCATCGAGAAAGCCGAGATCGCTGAGTGATACTGCTGATCTCTGATCTGCACCTGCAAGAAGAACGCCCGGACATTACCCGGGCGTTTCTTGATCTGCTCGACGGCCGCGCACGCCATGCCAAGGCGCTGTACATCCTCGGCGACTTCTTCGAAGCCTGGATCGGCGACGATGCCATGACGCCGTTCCAGCAGTCGATCTGCCAGGCCGTGCGCCAGCTGAGCGACAGCGGCACCGCCGTGTACCTGATGCACGGCAACCGTGACTTTCTGATCGGCGAGGGTTTCTGCAAGGCCGCCGGCTGCACCCTGTTGGCTGACCCCAGCGTGATCAGCCTGGGCGGCGAGCAGGTTTTGCTGATGCATGGCGACACCCTGTGCACCCGCGACATTGGCTACATGAAGATGCGCCGCTATCTGCGCAACCCGTTGAGCCTGTGGATTTTGCGGCACTTGCCGCTTGCCACCCGGCAGAAATTGGCGCGCAAGCTGCGTAGCGAAAGCCGTGCACAGACGCGCATGAAAGCCACCGAAATTGTCGATGTCACACCGGAAGAAGTGCCAGCGGTGATGGCGGCACACGGTGTGAAAACGCTGGTGCATGGCCACACTCATCGGCCGGCGATCCACAAGCTGGTGGTGAACGGGGAGCCGGCCCGGCGCATCGTGCTGGGTGATTGGGATCGTCGCGGCTGGACCCTGCAGGTGGATGCGCAGGGCTTTCAGCTGGAGCCGTTCGAGTTTTCCTGAAACTGGCAGCTTTGCCATACCGGCCTCATCGCCGGCAAGCCGGCTCCTACAGGTACGCCACCGCCCTCGAGAGCAGTGGAGTGCCTGCAGGAGCCGGCTTGCCGGCGATGAGGCCGGTACAGGTTTGCATCTTAAGGCTGGCTCGCCACTGCCCCCTTGTCCCGCTCACTGATCACATAATGCCGATACTCGGGGTCAGCCTTGATTTGCGCCTCGGTGAACGGAATGGGCGCCAACTGCTTGGTCGAGAACGCCTTGGTCTGGTCGCTCGAATGCGCCGATGCGGCTTCGCTGGACTGCGAGAAGGCCAACAACCCGCGCGCCTGGGGCCCATCCTCGGTGAAACTGACCAGTTGCAAGTAACTGGTGCCACTGACCACCAGCCGCTTGCCCGCCCCGTGCGGTACGCTGAAGATCGCGTTATACACCCCCAACCCCTGCGGGCCGCCCGGTACCGGCGTGCCATCGGCCGCCTGCTGGATCTGCCCCCAACGGCTGCCTTCAGCAACGCCGGCTTTGGCTACCTGCTGCATTGAGGCCAGCGCCGCTTCGCGCAGCAACTTGCGCACCGCCGCCTGCTCCACTGCCAAACCACGCGGCGTGTGCTGCGGGTCTGCCGGGTCAAACGCCACTCGCCAGCTTTGCGGATACCTGGCCATGGCCTCGACGATGTTCTGGAAATGCACCAGGCCAATGCCACTGTTCAGGTCAGCCTTGCCATCCCAGCTCGCCAGGCTCGTACACAGTGCCTGCAAATCAGCCTCAGCGCCTTTGCACCATTGCAACAAGTCTGGAAGCACCAGGCTGGCCAAGTAGACCTCGTCATCCATCACCATACGCTGCAGGTCCTCCACACCCAGCTTGGCATTGCCTTGCAGGCGCTCAAGCGCGAAACGCCCGCGCATACCCAAAGGCTGGTCGCTGCGGCTGATCAGCGGCGAGTACCCCGTCAACGGCTGGGCGGGGTTGGTCATCCACGCCGGATCGTTGGAGCTTTGCACGAAATCCTTGCGCGCAAGGCTGGGCAACAGATGCGCCGGGAAGATGCCAGGCTGCGCCGCCTGTGCATCGACCTTCCACTGGCAGGCGCTGCGCGAACCATCGAGCACCACCAGCGGGCCTTGCGCCGCCGGGTTACTGCACTGGCTCAGCAACTGCTGGTCCACATATGGCACCACCGATTGGTTCAGGTAAAGCGCCTGGCCACCCGAATCGACGGCCAAGGTGTTGACCCAGGGGATGCCTTGCAACTGCTCAATCGAGCCCTTCAGTGCCGCCAGGCTATCGGCGCGGTTGATGCGATACCACTGCTGCAGCACGCGAGTATTGTCCAGATTGGCGTCACGCAGGCTATAGGCCGCTTTGCTGTCCCAGTCCAGGCGACCTGGCCACTGCACCACGGGCCCGAACTTCGAGCTGTAGACCTGGCGCTCCACCTTGCTCAGCGTGCCATCACCAGCCTTGACCGTGACACTCACAGCCTGCCGGGTCAGCGGCAATGACTTGCCATCGAACAGGTAGCGCGTCGGATCCTTGGGGTCCAGTTGCAGTCGGTAGAGGGTGAAGTGTTTGGAAGTATCGACCGTGTGGGTCCAGGCCAGATGACGGTTGAAACCGATGTTCACTACCGGTAACCCAGGCAGTGCGGCCCCCATGACGTCCAGTTGGCCAGGGATGGTCAGTTGCATCTGGTAGAAGCGCATCCCGCCCATCCAAGGGAAATGCGGGTTGGCCAGCAACAGCCCGCGGCCGTTGGCCGAACGCTCTGCGCCCACCGCAACGGCGTTACTGCCCCGTTCCGAAGCGAAGCGCTGTTGCTGGGCCAGTGCCTCGCCAAACGTGTGCACTGCCTGCTGACTCGTCAACTGTGGCGGCTGGGCAGCCGCCAACGCTTCGGCGAACTGCCCCAGCCCGCCCTCCGATAGCAGGCGACGGGTCAGCTTGACCAGGTCCAGACTGGTGATCGGCCGCAACCACTGGCCATCCCCACACTCTGCCGGCAGCCCTTGGCTACGACGCTCGGCCAAGGCGCGATTGAAACCACTGGCATAGCCCTCCAGCAAATCACGCACCTGAGCGGGTTGGGCCTGGAGGAAGCTGTTGACCGCAGTCGGCGTATTGAGCCAGGTGAAAAACAGGTCGCTGGCCAGGTTATCGCGCTGCTCAAGGGTTTTGCCCTGCGTGCCAAAAAAGCGCGAACGCTCACCGTTGACCGTCAGCACTTCATTGGCAAGCAGGCACAGATTGTCCTGGCCATAGGCATAACCGATACCGTAACCCAGGCCGCGCTCATCCTTGGCCACGATATGCGGCACGCCGAAACTGGTGCGCCGAATTTGCGCAGCGGCATCGGTGCTGGCTTCTCGCGCCTGTGCGGCCAGGCTGCAGGCAACCAACGCGGCCGCTAGGCCAACGCAGGTCATGGGACTTGAAATTGAGAGCACGGGCACTCCTCGGCTTCTGGGATCATTCCAATCAGACGAACACCCAGATGAAAATTTTACGCAGGAGGAGTCACAGATTCGTCTTCATGACACCGGCAGAGATTTTTTTTGCGCGAAGGCTGCAGATTCTCCGCTCTCATTCGTCCTAGTAAGTGAGGCACCCATATTTCGGGACAGTCCACGAAAAGGAGCATTCACATGTACAACCCGCAACCTTCACTTCAGACCGGGCGAACCCCGGCCAAAGCGGCCAATGGACAGGACGCCTGCGGGGAAGAGCGTGTCGGCAACGAACAGATCCGCGAGTTGCTGCGCACCTATGGGCTGCGTACCAGCCTGATTCGTCTCAAAGTGATCGATGCCCTGCACAGCGCCGGCCGCGCCGGCCGCAGCATTGGCGTGCGCGGTGTGCACGCGCACCTGGAACAATTGGATATTCCGCTGTCGTTTCTCAGTGTGCGGGAGGTGCTCAAGCGACTGTGCGCAGAGGGGGTGATCAATCTGGGCAACGACAAGTGCTACAGCCTCAACCCGCAAGCGCAGGCCGTGCTCGAGCAGCCCTCTTCGCGCTGAGCGCATGGCCGGCCATGCCTGGCCGGCCGGCAAGGGTCAGGGCTTGACCTTGCGCCGCAGAATGCCGTTGATCACGACCACCACTACCGCAATGGCGATAGCCAGCAGCTGGAAGGTCTTTTCACTGATGGTGCCCTGCTTCTGCAGGTGTGACAGGCCCAGCATGAGGCCCAGCACCACCAGGATGATAAGAATCGAATATTTGAGGCGCTGCACGTGTGTCATCGATAGTTCCTTGCAACATCGGGGGCAAATGGCTCGCAACGAGCCGGCGCCATGATACAACGCCGGTGGCTTTCGGCGCTGCATTTCCTGCTTAGCGCGGCACCTCAAGCCTGAAAGCATTGGCCTCCCTACCGCCCATGCTGGAGGCTCCATGCTCAAGCCCGCCCTGCTCATTCTGTTATTACTCCCCTCTCTCCCCACTCACGCGCTGGATATTCGCCAGATACCACCTGAACAATTGCTCCAACTGGGCCGTGAACTGGCGGCGTCCGCCGGCAGCAACCAATGGCAACAGTTATGGCATCGAACAAGGGCGGCCGGGCACCTGCTCGCCAGGCCTGGCCACGCCCATTTCACAATCGAGCAGCCGCAGTTGCCAAGGCTCGCGTACGAAACCTTGGCCAACGCCGGACAGGTCGATGCCGTAGGCAAGACCCTTGCACTCTATCGCCGGTCCTTCCCAGGTAAAGTACTGGGCCGGCACGATGAGCAATCTCTGAGTGCACTCTGCCTCGTGGTCGATTGGCGCAGTCTCCCTCAAACCATGGCCAATTGGCCCCACGCCTACCTCGCAAACGTGAGCTTGATGCATGTTTACCCTTGCAGTGAGGGTACTGGCACCCAGTTGCCTCACGGAAAAGTGACCCCCTGAGTATCAACGCCTGTAGGGCAACGCCAGAGCGATGTCCTACAACACGCGAAATCGTTGCCTTCAAATCCTGCTCCCCGAGGCTACAACAGCTGGACCACTTGGCGCCTAGCGACAGTATTCGTCACTCACTGACAATCCGCTCATGCCAACGACCGAACGCCGATGGTAATCGCCGATCCGCAAATGCGGAATATCAAAGCATCGCGCCCCATCTACCTCGAGGGAGCCACACATGGAATTGCAAGACCTCACAGCCATAGATATCAGCCAGCTACCGCACTCGCTGCAGTCCCTGATCGAATGTATCGGCATAGAAAACGCCTACCAGCTGACCTGCGCCTTCGGCGGCAGACCCAAGTACATACCCAAGCATCGCGAGCGAACCAAGCTCGCTGAGGTACTCCCTGGCGAAGCCCTCGACGCGCTGATCAAGCGTTTTGCCGGTGTGGCACTGGAAATTCCCAAGCCGGACCACTTCCTGCGGCAATTGCGCAACCTGCAAATCCAGAAAGAAAGCGCCGAAGGGCTGTCACGCAGCCTGCTGGCCGACAAGTACGGCCTGAGCCTGCGCCAGATCGGCAATATCCGTCGCCAGGAGCCTTGCACGCGCTGACGACACCCACCCGGCCGCACTGACGGCCGTCTTTGCAGCACCCATCAGAGAAAGAGAATCCAGCTATGTCCCTAGACAACAGCCTCATCGGATCGGTCATCAATGCCTTGCCAATGGACCGGATGATCGCCGGGCCACTACAAGCCATGGTTCAAGCGCAGGTCACTGCGAGCAAATCCTACGCGGACTTCCTCATGCAGGTTTGCGTACAGGATGGTAAAGCGGTTGCCATCCAGTTCGACTATGACGAGACCATCGTCAACGAACAGGGCGAATACAAAGGCGTCGTCAGCAAGTCCATGAAGGTCCCGCTGCTGGCGGCCATTACCCACCCGAACATTGTCATTGAAGAAGGAAAGGTCGAGTTCGAACTGACCATCAGTCAGGCGGCAGAGGATTTCAGTGAGTCCAGCAAAAGTGGGGACGTGGCCGCCTCGCTGGGTTGGGGGCCGTTCAAGCTGGATATGAAGGGCAGCATCAGTCATAAGTCCACTCAAACCCGCAAGTCCGATACCCGTGCCCGCTATGCGTTCAACACCACTTTGCGCCGACAGGATCCACCAGAGGCGGTAATGAGAGTCATCGATTTCCTCACCGATGCCGCCACCAAACCGACGGTGGTACCCAACTCGACCCTGATAAGCACGGATTCGATTTCCGATGCAGACGTACTGAAGGACGATACAGCGAGCACCTCCGCTGCAGGTGGCACTCCTTCCTGATACTTCGCCCTGTCTCAAAATGTCCGCCTCGCTGATGCAGCGGGGCACCCTGTGCACCAAGGAGACACGTGAGTGGACAACCACCCTGCCCCCATGACATCGATTGATCTGCGGGATATCACCCGTGGCCTGCAGGAAGCCGCAGCGGCAACCAACAGCCTGATTGCCCAGCAGTACATCAACTTGTTCGACCATTTTTTCGACGTAGACGCGCAGGCCCTCGGCGCGCCGATGAAAGCCAAGATGGTCGAGGTCGCCATGGACGACAAGCATGTGATACGCGTGCCATTGTTCGCCCTGGTATCACCCAAGGGGCTTGCCTTGGAGCGCATGCAAGTCGACCTCTCGGTGCGGGTCAATGGCACGGAGGCTCTGCGTGCGATGCAGACGAATGATGAGGCCGGCGGCGCAGCAGCCTTCAAGGTCACCATCGGGAGCCAGGGCCGCCAAGGCGAAACTCGAGACCCGGACGAGGTACAGATCCGCATGCAGTTTCAAGCCAGCGAGCCACCCGAAGCGCTCAACCGCCTGATCGAGGAATACACCAAGCTGATCAACCCCACACGCAAACCGGCCACCGAGCCCACACCTGATACCAACGAGTTCATCGATGCCGCCACCGTACGATGACGGCATCCATTCAGAAATCTCGCTTGTAGAAAATATCCAGCGAACTGGCCAGACCACTGGCTGCCTCGAGGTAGACTTTCTTGCTCAGCTTGTACCGCAAGGCAATGGTATTGGCGGGCTCGAACACCCCCACCCCGTACCGCAGGCTAAGCTTCTCGGTCAAATTACCGCTGGCCACTACGCTTGTGGTGTTGCCAGAGCCCTCGGTGTCCAGCTGGAAGTCGTCAATCCCGAGGCTGGACGCGATGCTGCCGGTAACCCCTGCGCTGCCAGCCAGGCCCAGGCCCAGAGCCGCCTCGGCCAACATGTTGTTGTCCTCGCCCGAAGTGCCCAGCGGTCGGCCCAGTACCAGGTAGGACAGCGCCTGCTCCTGGCTCATCGTCGGCTCCGAGAACACCTTGGTAGTAGGCTGCTCGGCGCTGCCGCTCAGGCGAATACCGGCAATAACGTCATCAACTTGCCGAATGGCTTCGATGTCCAGGTAGGGCTGGTCGATGGGCCCGGCGAACAGCAAGCGCGCACGGCGAATGGTCAGGCGCTGACCGTAAGCGCGGTAGCGTCCGTCAGCCAGGCTCAACTCACCACGGGTATCCATGTTGTCGCCGATATGTACATGGCCGAGCAAGTTGGCGGTAAGCCCAAAACCGCTGAACGACAGTTTGTCTCGCCCCACTTCTACATCAATGTCCATGGCCACCGCCATAGGCGTTTTACCTTCCTCGGTCTGGTGGCCAACGATGACGGTGTCGTCTGATACCTTCACGGTCGATGGCGGCAGTTCACGCACCGTGATATTGCCTTTGGGCACCAGCACCTTGCCGATCACCGCCAGTTTGTCGTCGATCAGACGCAAGTTCAGGTCCGGCGCTACCTCAAGGGTTGCGTAGGGTTCGACGGTAACCGGCAACTGCTGGCCCTGCAGGCGCAGGTTCATGCCCAGGGCCTGGCCCCAGGTCAGGTCTCCGCTCAGCCGGCCACGGCCCGCCTCGCCACTGCGCCAGCCACCGTTGAGCTGAACCTGCTCGCCAGCGATCAAGGCCTGCAGCGACAGGTCCTGCAAACTGACGGGCAGCTCAGCGCCACTGACCTCGCCACCACTGAGCATCAGGTTGCCGTTGACCTTTGGCGCCAGCAAGGTGCCGGACAATCGGCCACTGCCATTCAATTGGCCTGCCAGGCGCTCGACCATCGGTACGAAAGGCCGGGCAACCGACAGGTCCAGACCGGCGAGGCGGAAGTCACCCGACAATGGCTTGTCCTTCCCCAGCGGGTCGAGACGGGTGTTCACGCTCAACTCGCCGAGGCGCTCGCCTCGGAAATTCAGCCGTGTATCGATGCGGCGAGGCGCCAGGGTACTGTCCAGGCGCAGCGCCTGGTAAGGGAAATCGACCCAGCGCCCATCGTCCCGCACCCTCAGCGTGCCGCCACTGGCATCGATACGCACGGCACCCTTGGGGCCGCTGGCCGGAATGTCCAGATTCACGTCAGCGTTGAGCAGCCCCTGCCAGGCGAAATCCTTCGGCAACCATTGGGCCAGGCTGTCCAGCGGAAACTGCTTGAGGTGATAACGCAGGTGCGGCTCCGGCGCCAGACGTTGATCCTCGCCACACAGGCTGGCCTGACCGGAGCGCCAGCAGTGGGCACCGAAGTCCAGTTGGCCGCTGGCCAGGCGCTGCAGGCGAGCCGGGGCCTGCAACTGCCAGTCCTGGCCACCTGCCTGGACTCTGCCGCTGGCCAGGCGACCACGCCAGTCCCCCTTGTTCAACTGGCCGTCAAGGCTCAGGTCCAGCTTCAGCTGTGGGCCATCGAGCCCCAAGGTCAAGGCTTGCTGGCGGATGTCGCCCTTGCCATTGGCCTGCAAGGTGCCCAGCGCCGTATCGCCGAGGCGGATACCATTGGCCTTGAGGTTGATCACACCACGCTGGGCGTTGTCCAGGCGTGCATTGAGGTCAAGACGCTGGATACGGTTCTGCTCCTGCGCCAGCTTCTGGCCTTGCAGGGTCAGGGTACCCTGGGGAGCGCTCAGCGTGCCGCTGACATCCAGCCGCCCTTTGGCCTGGCCTCGCAGCCCGGGCCACAGTTGCCCGAGCCGGGGCAGGTCGAGGTCGACACGCCCGGCCAAGCGCTGCTGCAGGCTGCCACTGCCGTTGATGCGGTTGTCGCCCAACTGCACGGCCAGCGCACCGAGGGTCCAGTTCTGCCCGGCGCCTTCGGCCTGTACCTTGAGCATCGCCGGCTGGCCGCGCAGGCGGCCCTTTAGATCAAGCTGGGCATCGAGGGTGAGCTGCTCACCCTTCATTTCACCTTTGCTGCGCAACGGACCGGCCAGAGTACCGGGCAGTTCGGCGAGCCAGTAGGCCGGATCGAGTGCCGACAGCTGCAGGTCAACGTCCCAGGCCAGGGTATCGGCAAAGCGCACCGCGACGCTGCCGGCGGCCTTGCCTTGCCCGGCGGTCAGGGCCAACTGCGGCAGGCGCACCTGGCTAAGGTCACCCTCGAAAGGGCTGGCCAACGTAAAGGCTCCGGCCGGGCCGTCGAGGTCGCCATTGAAAGTACCCTGGTAACTGCCATCGCGGTATTGCACCTGCGCGTTGAAGCGCTTGAGCGTGACATCTGGCGGCGCGTCCAAGGGGTACAGACGTAGCCAAGGGAAATCCTGCCAGTCGAGCTGGGCATCGGCCAGCAAGCCTTGCCGCCAGTCGGCACTGGCCTTCAGCTTCACGTGCTGAGCGTCGCTGGCAGAAAGGTCCAACGCCTGAACGTTCGCCCCGTTTGCATCTACTTTGCCCGTGAGCAGCAAGGCGATCGGTGCCTGTTCTGCCGGCAGGCTGGCGCTACCAGACACCTGATAACCCCTGAGCAAATCGCCCTCGGCTTCGAGCTTGAGCTGATTGAGCTGCAGCGTGTCCGGCAACGTCTGCGCGGGTTTGAAGGCATCGGAGCGCAGTTGCAACCTGGCCGGCAGGTGCTCGGCCAGTGCCTGCAACTCACCGGTCAGACGCGCGTTGAGGTAACCGCTGCTGGTCGCATCCAGTTCGAGGGTTTTCTGCAACTCGCCCTTGGCGGTCAGTGCCAGTAGCCAGGCCTGCCCTTGCACCGCAGGCAGTTGCACCTGCCCCTGCAGTTGCACCGGCCAGTCACCCTCGGGTTGCAGATCACCCTGCACATTCAAGTGCAGGTCATCACGCTGCAGTTGCAGGCTGTCGATCTGCAGACCTGTGGCAGTCCAGTGCGCCGCCAGGTGAAGATCGCCAAGCAGGTCACTGCCATCGAGGCGCACCTGACCAACCTTGACGTCACCCAGCTCGATGGCCACCGGCAGCCGCAAAACCGGTAACTGCAGCGGCCCGCTATCGGCAGGTTGATCGCTCGGCGCGAACACCATGTCGATACGCTGGGCATGCAGTTGATCGATGCACAGGGTTGCCCGCAATAAACATCCAGGTGTCCAGTTCAGCAGCGGAGCCTGCACTTCGACGCGGTTGCCGCCATCAGCCCACGTCAATTGGCTCGCCTGCCACCTGCCCGCAAGGCGCCCTTGGAAGTCATGGATCTGCAGGCCGGGCACGCGCCCAAGCACCCAATGGCTGCCGCCTTCGGTACCAAGTAACGCTCCTAGCGCCAGAACAACCAGCAGCACGCTGCCAAGCAGGCCCAGCAGAATGAATTTGAACACACGCATCAAAGCTCAGGCCCCATGGAGAAATGCAGGCGGATACCACCGTCGTCATCAAGGGCCTTGGCCAAGTCAAGGCGCAATGGCCCAACCGGCGAAACCCAGCGCACGCCGAAACCGACCCCGGTCTTGAGGCTCGGCAGCTCCAGCGTGTTGAACGAGTTGCCCTGGTCGACGAACGTCGCCACACGCCACTTCTCGGTCACCGAATACTGGTATTCGACGCTGCCTGCCACCAGATAGCGACCACCGATACGGTCGCCGTCGCTGTTCTTTGGCGACAGCGTCTGATAGTCGTAGCCGCGCACGCTCTGGTCGCCACCGGCGAAGAAACGCAGGGATGGCGGGATGTTGTTCTTGTAACCGTTGGTGGCGCTGCCACCGAACTGCACCCTGCCAAGCAAGCGGTGGTTGTGCCCGAGCGTGGTCAGGCCCTTGAGCAGCACGTTGCCATGCAACAGGTTGGTGTCGGACACCAGCCCTTCCTTGGCCACCTGGGTATCGAACTGCAGGCGGTAGCCGTTGTGCGGGTCAATACGGTTGTCGCTGCGCAAGTAGGAGAAGCTTACGCCCGGCATAAGCAGGTTGCTCAGGCCCGAATCGTCGCCAAGACGATACTCTTCACGCTGGTACTTGAGCGAGATCACGCGTTGCCAGCCACTGGGCAGCTTGCTGTGCCATTCGGGCCCCACGGTCAGTAGCTTGCTGAGTGTGTCTGTACCGGCTATCTCTTCATTCTGATAGCCGCCAGCGAAACGCAACTTGTCGGTCAGGGGTGGGTCAAGTGGCACGTCGTACCACAGCCCCACGTTTTGCCGGGGAGCCGAAAGTTCTGTCTCCCACCCGTAGCTATGGCCTTGGGGGTTGACCCAGTGGCGCGTCCAGTTGGCTTTGCCGCGCGGACCGACGTCCGTAGAAAACCCTAGGCCAAGCCCCATCGTCCGCGGCTTGCGGGTATCGAGGCGTACGTCCACAGGGATTTGCTCAGCCACTGCGGCGGTGGGCGCGGCATCGACCCGTACACCCTCGAAATAACCGCTGGACTGCAGGTCATTGTTCAGCTCAGCGATAAGTTCCGAGTCGTAGGGCGTGCCCGGTTCGAACGAGACCATACGCTGCAGCAGATCTTCGTCCAGCGGTGTATCGCCACTGAACCTTACCGCCCCCAAGCGATAGCGTGGGCCGCTCTGATACACCAGTTCGATATCGGCGACCCCGGCCTGCGGGTCGACGGCAAGGCGCTGGCGGCTGAAATGCCCGCTGAAAAAGCCGTAGCGCGAGGCCTGGTTCTGGATCAACCGTTTGGCGTCCTCGTACAGCCCATGGTTGAGTTGCTCACCGGCGCGCAGGGCTTTGCTGTCAGGTACGCGAAACGCCTTCATCTCGCTGGCAGGCCCTTCGATGCGCACGGTTACGTTGCGCAGGCGCACAGGCTCGCCCGGGTCGATATGAAGGATCAGCTTCGCAGGTTGGTCGGCCTTGGCAGGAGGCCTGACCTCGCTATCGATCTGCGCCTGATAGTAGCCAAGCGCTTGCGCCGCTTTTCGCGCCTGCTCCTGCGCCCCGCGACTGAAGCGCAAAAGCGCCTCTTCATCGCGGTCCCCAAGGGTACCTATATAGCCTTCGACATTGGCTTTGAGCGCTTTGTTGGCAGGTTTCACCTGCACCAGCAATTCGCTCTGCCCCCATGCTGTGGAACTGGCGGCCCAGAAAACCAGGCCCCAAGTCAGTCTTCCTGAATACGTCATGCGGCGCATGCTACCAGAGCCAGGCGCTCAAGGGAGCCGCCTGGCGGGCTTTCATGCAGTCGGGGAAATTGAAGATACCGGACAGGGGTGAAAAAACACCCTTTCCCGGATTGGCCCTACAGCCACCTCGCCAATCTCCTCATACCCCTGCCGCTCATAAAATGGGAGGTAATGCTCGTTGCCCGAATCCAGCACCACGCCTTGGGTGTTGGGGTCTTCTGCGCACCAGTCGTGCACGGCCTGTAACAATTGTTCGCCGTAGTGCTGACCGCGAAACGCCGGGTGCACGCCAAGAAGCGGCAACATGTGGACCTGCTCTGTTGGCAGGCAACCGACAAGCGCCGCCTGGTAATCCATGTAGCGTCGCGTGCAACGTTGCCCGGTACCCAGCAGCATGCGCAGGCGCCAGGCCCAGCTGTCGGCCACGCCTAACCTGCGCTGCGGAGGTACGATCAGCGCCAATGCTATCAGGCGGTCATCCAGCAACAGGCCAATGGCCGGTAACTGCAGGTAGAAATGCTGTCGTACCCACTCGCGCACCATTACCCGCAAGCGTCGTTCATAGCCAGGGCGCTGGGCCTCGAAGATGTAGGCAAAGGTGGGCTCATTCAGGTAGGCGTTGTACAGCAGTGAGCGTGCCTCACGGCTATAGCCATCATCGAGTGTGCAGATGCGAGCCTGGGCGGCAGTGGCTTCGGGCATTGCGGGCAGTCCTCCTGGAATGGGCATACAGTGCCTTGGATGAGCCCCACGGCGCATCGTTCCCCCTTGAGTGCACGTTAGCAGCGCCTTCGCAAAGCCGCCACGCTGGTGATCAGGGACGATGTCGGCTAGGATCCGGCCTTTTACCGGGATTGTCTTTCCATGAAGATCGTCTGTTTCAACATCAACGGCCTGCGTGCCCGCCCGCACCAGCTGGCGGCGCTGATCGAAAAGCATCAGCCTGACGTGATCGGCCTGCAGGAAACCAAGGTCAGCGACGATCAGTTCCCCTTGGCCGACGTACAGGCCCTGGGCTACCACGTGCACTACCACGGCCAGAAAGGCCACTACGGCGTCGCCCTGCTCTCGCGCCAGGCGCCGCTGAGCCTGTTCAAAGGCTTTGCCACAGACGAAGAAGACGCGCAGCGCCGTTTCATCTGGGGCACGTTCGCTGATGCCAATGGCACGCCGATCACCATCATGAACGGTTATTTCCCGCAGGGCGAAAGCCGCGACCATCCCACCAAGTTTCCGGCCAAGCAGCGTTTCTACAGCGACCTGCAGGCGTTGCTGGAGGGGCAGTTCAAGCAGGACCAGCCCGTGCTGGTGATGGGCGACATGAACATCTCGCCCCAGGACTGCGACATCGGTATCGGTCCTGACAACGCCAAACGCTGGTTGAAAACAGGCAAATGCAGCTTCCTCCCCGAGGAGCGCGAGTGGATGGAGCGCCTCAAGGGCTGGGGGCTGGTGGACAGTTTCCGCCACCTGCACCCTGAAGTAACCGACCGTTTCAGTTGGTTCGATTACCGCAGCCGCGGCTTCGAGGACGAACCCAAACGTGGCCTGCGCATCGACCTGATCATGGCTTCGCAGCACCTAGTGCCGCGGATCAAGGCGGCGGGTGTGGACTATGAACTGCGCGCGATGGAAAAACCCTCGGACCATGCACCGATCTGGCTGGAACTGAGCTGACTGGCTCCGGCGCCTTGCGAGTGAGGCAGCCCAACGCCTGTAGTGTGAACCTGCTTGCAGCGATGCAGGCGCTGCGGTGCATGGCACCGGCTTTGCCGGTGATCGCCGGCAAGCCGGCTCCCACAGCGGGCACGTTGCGACAGAGCCTGACTGGCGCTAAAGGCCTAAACGCAAGGCCTCCCCCACACCCGCCCCGCGCACATCATCTGCCGCACTGACCAGGGCAAAGTTGTAGGCTCCATGCGACCAGTACCTCGCCTCCAGCTGGCCATCGACACGCTGCCCTTGCGGCATACGCTCGAAACGCTCGCCAGGTGAGCGCAGGAACAGGCTGATGCGCTGCCCTTGACGGTCCTGGAACACCAGCAACGCCGCCGGCCCTTGCTCATTGCTCAACAATCGTGCGCCCACAGGCTGGAACCCGTAACCGGTCAAATCAGGCAATTGCCCCACCCTGCTGAAATGCCTGCCCAGCCAGTGACGCAGCTGCGTCGGGTCACTTGCCTGGATATCCAGCGCCTCACTGCCGGCGAACAAGCGATGCGCCTGGAGCGCATCGGCCATGGGTAACTCGCTCCCTGCCAGCGTGACCTGCCGCGCCTGCCAACCGCCAACCCCGCCCACGCCCAGGGCCAGCAGCAGCACAGCAGCCGAAGCCAGCCGACGCTGGCGCCGTTGACGCACACGACGCTGTAACTGGCCCAGATCCAACTGGGCCGCCCTGGGTTGATCGCCAAACCCGGCCAGGGCCGTGCGCAAGCGTCGAGCATCGTTGCGCCAGGCCTCGATACGCGCAGCTTGCTGAGGGTTGGCCGTCAGCCAGGCCTGCACCTCGGCACGTCGCGTCGGCTCGAGTCGATCGTCAACATAGGCATGCAGTTCGTCTTCGCTGGGTATCAGGCGCGTCATTTCAGTCTCCGCAAGGCTGGGGGCTGGGGGTTGCCCTCAGTCAGTTCACGCAAGGCGGCACGGGCACGTGACAGGCGCGACATCACCGTGCCAATCGGAATGCCCAGTGCTTGGGCCGCCTCCTTGTAGCTCAGCCCTTCGACACTCACCAACAGCAACAAGGCACGCTGTTCGGTCGATAGCCGGGCAAAGGCTTGCAGGTCGGCCTGGGCCAGAACGATGTTTTCGATGTTGCCGCCGAGTACTTCGCTCTCCTGCTCGGCGCGGCCGAACCACGATAGCCACCGGTTGTGCAGGCGCTCACGGCGTTTACCGTCGAGAAACAGCCGGTAAAGAATGGTGAACAACCAGGCACGCAGCGCATCACCATCACGTTGCTGGCTGCTGCGGCTGAGGGCACGCTCTACAGTGCCCTGCACCAGGTCGTCGGCGCTGCCCGGGTCGCGGCTCAGCCACAAGGCAAAGCGGCGCAGGCGCTGCAGCAACTCGCGCCACTGCTGTTCGTCCAGGTCGTGCATGGCAAGGTACCGGCTCGGGGGTTGTCAGTGTAGGGGGCAGACGCGCCGCCACAAAATTTATTCCCACCGATGGAATAAATATTTCCCTGCCCCGTCGTACCGGCATCTTCACTGAACCGGATGAACACCATGAACTCACCCTTGCACGGCCCGGACAAGGCCCTGCGCCTGGCCGGCATTGGCGCCGTGATGCTGGCTTTGGGCGCGGGCTTTGCCTACGCCGCAGGCTGGATCGGCGGGCCGCAGCTGACGCCGCAACGCATCATCGACACCTTCGAAGCCCAGGCCGGCCACTACCCGGGCTATCGCAAGAACCACGCAAAAGGCCTGTGCGTCAGCGGCTACTTCCAGCCCAGCGGCCAGGCCGCCACGCTGTCCACAGCACGTGCGTTCACTCAGGATCGCGTACCGGTAATCGGCCGTTTCGCCATCGGTGGCGCCAACCCGTTCGCCCCCGATACGGGCGTGCCGGTGCGCAGCCTGGCAATTGAGCTGAGCACCGACGACGGCCAGGTCTGGCGCACCGGGATGAACAATCCGCCCGTGCTGGCGATCAGCACACCACAAGGGTTTTACGACCAGGTGCTGGCCAACGCGCCAGACCCTGCTACCGGCAAGCCGGACCCGGCAAAGCAGCAGGCCTTCTTTGCCGCCCACCCGGAAAGCGCGGCCTTCCGCCAATGGGCCGCAAGCTATAAACCCAGCGACAGTTTCGCCAACACCCAGTACCACAGCATCAATGCCTTCCGTCTGATCGATGCCAGTGGCGCTGCGCACCCAGTGCGTTGGCAACTCGAGCCGCAAACGCCTTTTGCTGCCCTGCCCGGCAAGGTCGACGACAAGCAGTTCCTGCAGCATGACCTGCAGCAACGCCTGACCCAGGGCCCGTTGCGCTGGACCCTGCGGCTTGTGTTGGCCAACCCCGGCGATGCGCAGGACGACCCGGCGCAGCCCTGGCCCGCCGAGCGGCGCAGCGTCGATGCCGGCACCCTGGTCATCGAACAGGTGGATGCCCCGGAGCAAGGCGCTTGCCGTGACCTGAATTTCGACCCGTTGATCCTGCCCACCGGCATTCAGCCCTCCAATGACCCGATTCTCGCTGCCCGTTCGGCGGCCTACTCGGAGTCCTTCAACCGCCGCAGCCGCGAAGCCCTCGGCGCAGGAGCCCGCCCATGAAACCCGAAGCCTTCCACCCCCTTGCCCGCTTGGTGCATTGGCTGATGGCGATTCTGATCATCGCCATGCTGTTCATTGGCGTGAGCATGGTTGGCGACCTGTCGCTGCGCCACCCGGTGCTGGTAGAGTTGCACAAGGCTACGGGCCTTGGGCTGCTGCTTCTGGTGATCGTGCGTATCGGCCTGCGCCTGAGCCTTCCTCACCCTCCTCTACCAAAGGACCTGCCTGCGCTGCAGCGGCTCGCCGCAGGCGCATCGCACCTGTTGCTCTACGCTTTGATGCTGGCAATGCCGCTCTTGGGCTGGGCCATGCTGTCGGCAGGCGGCTATCCTCGCCCGCTGCAACTGCCCGCGATCGCCCCGCACGACCTGCAACTCTACGCAATGTTGCGCCAGGCGCACGGCTGGGCCGGCTACCTGTTGTTCGCTACGGTGCTGGTGCACCTGGGCGCTGCGCTGATGCATGCACTGGTGCGCCGGGACGGGGTATTGCGTAGCATGTGGCCAGGGCCGCTGCGCCGCAGTGACTGACGGCATGCGGTGCATGGGCAGGCCCGACGAACGATGAATGTTCTCATCAATCTGCACGCCGTCTGTTCAACTGCCCTGGACTGCCCAATGAATGTCGCCAAGGACCCTGCCACACTGACCACCGCCAGTACACTGGACACGCGCCCGTTGCTGCTGGCCAACATGGCCTGCACCATGTCGATGATGGCGTTCGTCGCCTTGATCGGGCCAATCGCCCGCCTGCTCGGCATGGCCACCTGGCAAGCCGGCGCTGCGGTGACTGTGTCAGGTGTGGTCTGGGTGCTGCTGGCCCGCCCCTGGGGGCGCGCAGCCGACCGCCTGGGCCGCCGGCGCATCCTGCTGCTGGGCAGTGCCGGCTTCACGGTGGCGTATTGGCTGCTGTGCCTGTTCGTCGAAGGCGCATTGCGCTGGATGCCGGGGGCTAGCTTGGCGTTCGTCGGCCTGATGCTCGCGCGCGGCTGCATCGGCGCCTTCTACGCGGCCATCCCGGTGGGCTGCAATGCGCTGATCGCCGACCATATAGGGCCACAACAGCGCGCCCGGGCCATGGCATCGCTGGGTGCAGCGAATGCTGTGGGCCTGGTACTCGGGCCAGCGCTTGCGGCATTGCTGGCACGGCACAGCCTGAGCCTACCCTTCCATGTGATGTCGCTGCTGCCTGCCAGTGCGTTTCTGGTCCTGCTGTTCAAACTCAAGCCACAGCCACTGGCCCATCGCCATGCGCCCAGCCCGGTGCACTTGAGCGACCCGCGCCTGCGCCGGCCTCTGCTGGTGGCCTTCAGCGCGATGCTCAGTGTGACGGTGTCGCAGATCATCGTCGGCTTCTTCGCCCTCGACCGCCTGCAGTTGGGGCCGGCAGAGGCCGCCCAGGCTGCCGGCATCGCCCTGACCACCGTCGGGGTGGCACTCATCCTGTCACAAATCATCCTGCGCCAGCTCGAGTGGCCACCGCTGAAAATGATCCGTGTTGGCGCCAGCGTTTCGGCACTGGGCTTTGCCGCCGGTTCGCTGGCTACCAGCGCGCCGTGGCTGTGGGGGTGCTATTTTGTCGCCGCCGCTGGCATGGGCTTTGTCTTCCCGGCGTTCTCAGCACTTGCCGCCAATGCCATGCACGCTTCAGAACAGGGCGCCACCGCTGGCTCCATCGGCGCAGCTCAAGGCATGGGCGCGGTGATCGGCCCGCTGGCCGGGACGCTGATCTACGCCCTCGACCCACGCCTGCCATTTCTGGTAGTGGCTGTGCTGTTGTTGCTGGTCGGGCTATGGCCGATGCCGCGCTCGCGGGCCTGACAAGCACAGCGCGCGAGCGTGCATAGTGTGTTTTAATGCGCCCATTATTTTAAACACCTCTGATTACAAGGCGGCTATGGACACGGGGACACGACTCAAACTGGTGCGTGAACGCAACAACCTTTCCCAACGCGAACTGGCCCGCCGCAGCGGGCTGACCAACTCGACCATTTCGCAAATCGAGCAAAACCGCGTCAGCCCATCGGTAAGCTCCCTGAAAAAACTGCTCGAAGGCATCCCGATGACCCTGGCAGAGTTCTTCAGCTTCGACGAGCCGGTACGGGAAGAGCGCTTCGTGTTCCGCGCCTCCGAGCAGCCCGACCTGGGCCGCAATGGCCTGCGCATGCTGCTGGTCGGTGCCAGCGTA
Organism: Lelliottia jeotgali; assembly: GCF_977070485.1. Taxonomy (NCBI): domain Bacteria; kingdom Pseudomonadati; phylum Pseudomonadota; class Gammaproteobacteria; order Enterobacterales; family Enterobacteriaceae; genus Lelliottia; species Lelliottia jeotgali. Next base: position 367,380 of record NZ_CDRVFO010000002.1, on the reverse strand, counting down.
GAGGCACGGCAGATGCGCATGCTGCGTGAACTGTATGCACCGGGTGCCGATTCGGGTGAACCGATCGTGCACGCCGAGGGCGAGGAATGCGGGCTGGTCACACGGGGCACCGTGGAACTGTGGGTCGATGGCCAGGTCAGCGTTCTCAACTCCGGCGACGGTTATTACATCCCCACCACCCTGCCGCACAGCTTCAAGAACATTGGTCAGGACGAGGCGGAGATCATCAGCGCCAACACGCCGGCCAACTTCTGATCCAAGGCCCAATGGGCCTGGCTGTTCGCGGGCAACACCGCGAACAGCCCGCTGCGCTCAAAGCTTCAGTGCATCCGCCACGAAGTCCAGACGATCCTGACCAAAGTACATCTGCCCATCGACAAAACAGGTCGGCGCACCAAACACCCCGCGTTCCACAGCCTCTTCTGTGGCCTGTTTCAATGCCGCCTTCACCTCTGCGTCGCCAGTCAGCAACTGAAATTCAGCGGCGGTAAAACCGTTTTCAGCGAGCACCTGCTCCAATACGGCGGCATCACCAAGATTGCGCCGTTGTGCCCATAACCCGTTGAACAGCGCCGCCAACAAGGCTTCGAAGCGTTCCGGCGTGCGCAACTGCGTGCCTACCAGGCCACGCATCAAGGCCAAGGTGTTGATGGGAAAGCCAGGCGGCAGCCCGAACGGCACGCCATAGCGCGCGGCAAACCGCCCCAGGTCTGTGAACATGTAGCGCCCCTTGGCGGGGATCATCACTGGCGACGCATTGCCTGTGGCCTGAAACACACCGCCAAGCAACATCGGCCGATAACGCAACGTTGCGCCATGGCGGACGCACAGTGCCGGCAGCTGGGTCCAGGCCAGATAACTGGCGGGGCTACCCAGGTCGAAAAAGAACTCCACAGTCTTGCTCATGCAACGCACTCCTTGAGGGGGCAGGGCTTACCAGCGCTCCATCCACGGGCGCAGGTCGAGTTCGAAGGTCCAGGCGTCGCGTGGTTGTGCGTGCAGGAACCAGTAGCTGTCGGCAATGTGCGCCGGATCCAGAATGCCGTCCTGATCCTTGAGGGCGTAGCGTTCGGGGAAACTGTCACGGATGAATGCGGTGTCGATGGCGCCATCCACCACCACATGGGCAACGTGGATATTACGCGGCCCCAACTCACGCGCCATGCTTTGCGCCAAAGCCCGCAGGCCATGTTTGGCTCCGGCGAAGGCCGCAAACCCGGCTGCGCCACGGGTGCCCGCGGTGGCACCGGTAAACAGGATTGTGCCGCGCTCACGCACGACCATGCGCCGCGCCACCGCCTGGGCGGTGAGAAAGCCTGCGAAACAGGCCATTTCCCAGATCTTGAAGTACTTGCGCGGAGTTTCCTCAAGGATGCTACAGGGGACATTGGCGCCAATATTGAAAACGAAGGCTTCGATCGGCCCGATATCGCGCTCGATGGTTTCGACAAGCTCGGCGACTTCATCTTCCTTGCGTGCATCGGAGGCGAAACCGTGTGCCTGGCCGCCGGCAGCACGGATCTCTTCCACCAAGGGTTGCAGTTTGTCGACCTGACGCCGTGTGACGCAGGCGATGTACCCCTCGCGGGAAAAGCGCTTGGCGATTTCACCGCCAGTGGCATCTCCCGCACCGATCACCAGCACCACTTTTTTTTGTTCTGTCATGCGCGCCTCAATTGATGAACGATCGTTTAGTAAACGAACGCTATGTTACGATCCCCGGCAACGTCAAGCCCGCCCGTGAGGTTTTCAGGTGCGCTACTCAACTGAACACAAGCAACAAACCCGTGACAAACTGCTAGCCAGCAGCGGCGCACTGGCCAAGCGCGGCGGTTTTGCCAGCACCGGCGTGGCCGGGCTGATGAAAGCCATCGGCCTGACCGGTGGCGCCTTCTACAACCACTTCCCGTCCAAGGACGACCTGTTTACCGAAGTGGTCCGTCAGGAGCTTTGCAACAGCCCGCTGGCACGCCTGGCCAATCAGGGCGCCAGCCGCGAACGCCTGGCGCGCTGCCTGCAGCAGTACCTGAGCCTGGCGCATCTGCACAATGCCGAGGGCGGCTGCCCGTTGCCGCCACTGGGGGTGGAAATCGCCCGCGCCGAACCGCCGGTGCGTGAAGAAGCCGAGCACTGGCTGGTGAAACTGCACGCTGCGTGGAGCCAGACGCTGGAGGATGAAGCCTTGGCCTGGGTGCTGATCAGCCAGTGTGTCGGGGCGCTGGTGGTCGGGCGCATGCTGGCCAGCGAGTCGGTTCAAACCCAACTTCTGCAGGCCAATCGAAGTAGCGTCGAAAGGGCTCTGAATGAGAGCTGCTAGCCTGCTGTGTGCAATGTTGCTGAGCACTGCGGCCTCTGCCGAGCAGGCCTGCCCACCGGGGCAGTATCAGGTCTGCCTGATGGGTTGCTTCTGCGCGCCGATCGACCTTGGCCAGGCCGGCCAGGTGCTAAAGGACGTCGAGGTCATGGCCTCCAGCAGCCTGGCCTTCGCCTTGCGCCAGGCCCGCGATGAAGCTACCGCCAACGGCAGTGAACCGATCCCCTTGCACATACGGGCCCAGCTCGAGGGCTGGTATGACTTTGCCGTGCTCGATGCAGCGCGCTTTCGGGTTGGCGACGAGCAGCAGATCAGCGCCGCCAATGCCCTGCTGCAGAATCCGGATGTGAATGCGGTGACGCTGATCGACACGATCATCTTCCGCCATGCCAGTGATGCAGAGGACAACGTGGCACTGTGGGCGCATGAGCTCAAGCATGTGCAGCAGTACCAGGAACTGGGGGTAGAGGAATTCGCCCGGCGCTATACGCGCAACTACGAGACGCTGGAAGAGCCCGCCTACAAAATCGAGGCCGAGGTGGGCAAAGCCTTGCGCCAGCGCAGTTCGGGGCAGGCTCGTTAGTGTTTACCGGCCTGCTCGCGGCCAGACCCGCGCGCAGGCCGGTAAAGTGATGTCCATCAGGAGGAAGCAGTAGCCCCCTCACCCTCCTCCACCCGGCTGGCATACCGCTGCGCCAGCACCGCACACACCATCAACTGGATCTGATGGAACAGCATCAGCGGCAAGATCATGGCCCCGATGCCACTGCCCACGAACAGCACTTGCGCCATTGGCACGCCCGTAGCCAGGCTCTTCTTGGAGCCTGCAAACAGGATGGTGATGCGGTCTTCAAGGCTGAACCCCAATGCCTTGCCCAGCAGACGCGTACCGAGCAGCACCACCGCCAGCAAAATCCCACACACCGCGAACAACCCCGCCAGATGCTGCGCCGATACCGTGTGCCACAAGCCCGTCACTACCGCCTCGCTGAACGCGGTGTAGACCACCAGCAGGATCGAACTCTGATCAACCAGTTTGAGCCAGCGCGCATTGCGCTTGACCCATGCGCCGATCCAGCGGCGAGCGATCTGCCCGGCGACGAAGGGCACCAACAGCTGCAGGGTAATTTTCAACACTGCATCCAGCCCCGAACCGGTATCCCCCCCAGCCCCCAACAGCAACATCACCAGCAGCGGCGTCAGGAAAATCCCGATCAGGCTGGAGGCCGCTGCACTGCAGATGGCTGCCGGCACGTTGCCGCGGGCCAGCGACGTGAAGGCAATGGCCGACTGCACGGTGGCCGGCAAAGCGCAGAGGTAGAGGACGCCCAGATACAACTCGTTGCCCACCAGCGGCACGAACAGTGGCTTGAAAGCCAGGCCGAGCAACGGGAACAGCACGAAGGTGCAGGAGAACACCAGCAAGTGCAGACGCCAGTGCCCGGCACCGGCGATTATCGCCTCGCGCGACAGTTTGGCACCGTGAAGGAAGAACAGCAGACCGATGGCCAGGTTGGTCAACCAACCGAAATACACCGCGCCATCGCCCGAGCAGGGCAGCACAGTGGCGATCAGCACCACCCCGAGCAGGGCCAAGGTGAAGTTGTCGAACAGCATGCGCAAATACTTCATAACAGTTTCCGTCTTGTCGTTGTGCAAGAACAGACGATATGGTTCTGGGCTTTTTCCCGCTAACGCCGGAACCCCCACCGGTATCGCTCAACGGACACAAACTGAAAAGGATCTTTGTATGCACTTCGCTTCCCTCACCGCCGCTACCGCACTGGCCTTGATCGCCACCAGTGCAAACGCAGCCGATCCACTGCAGGCGCAGGTGGACGACATCATCCGCCCACTGATGCATGACCAGGACATCGCCGGCATGGCCGTAGGCCTGTACGTAAACGGCAAGGCGCACTACTTCAGCTACGGCGTGGCCAGCAAGGCCGACAACAGCCCTGTCACCGCCGATACGCTGTTCGAGATCGGCTCATTGAGCAAGACCTACACCGCTACCCTTGCCGCACTGGCCAGCGCCGAAGGCAAGCTCGATCTCGACGCACCGGCCCAACGCTACCAGCCAGCCCTTGCCGGCACATCGTTGGGTAAGACCAGTGTGCTCGAACTGGGGGCGTACAGCGCCGACTGCCTGCCACTGCAGTTCCCTGACTCTGTCCAGACGGACGAGCAAGCCCTGGAATTTTTCAGAACCTGGAAGCCCCGTGCCGAACACGGCACCCAGCGCTGCTATTCCAATCCCAGCCTGGGACTGTTCGGCGACTTGGCGGCACGCGCGCAGCAGCAGCCATTCGCTGAACTGATGACCAAAAGCCTGTTGCCGCAAATGGGCCTGAAACACACCTACCTGCAAGTACCTGCCAGCGCGCAGGGCCTCTATGCCCAAGGGTATGACGCGCAGAACCGGCCGGTGCACGTCAGCCCGGGCCCGTATGCCGATGAGGCCTACGGAATCAAGACCAGCGCCAGCGACCTGCTGCGCTACGTGCGCCTGCACATGCAGCCAGCCGAGCTATCGCCTGCGTTGAGAAAGGCGGCCGCCATCACCCAGGCGGGCTATTTCCAGGTCGGCGCAATGATCCAAGGTCTGGGATGGGAGCGCTACCCCTACCCCGCAGCGCTCGATACGCTGGTCGATGGCAACAGCTCGCGGATCGTTCGCGAACCTCAAGCCACCCAGCGTCTGAACCCGACACGCCCCGCCCTGCCCCAGGCCTGGTACAACAAGACCGGCGCCACAAGCGGCTTTGGTGCCTATGCCGCGTTCATTCCTGCCGAAGGCAAGGCCATCGTTCTTCTCGCAAACCGCAATTATCCCAACGAAGAGCGCGTGCGTGCAGCCTACCGGATCCTCTCCAGTATCGACCGCTGAAAGGCACTCCGAGCAGGATTGTCCGACAAGATGTAGTGGCAAAAAATATTCACTACAAAACGGTTGACGCCATTCATCGCGCTTGGGCATGATGAAGCTGTCTCCCCGATCGGGAGCGGTGGCAAGGGTGTTCCAGATGGTCTGCGCGGTAACGCAGGCCGTCCGTGGAGAGGGAACTGTCCAAAAGGCAGCGTGAGAAAGCCCCTGTTGCGATGCTGCTGTAGCAGCCTTGGTAGTGCGCTACATGCTGTAGCGCCAACTGTGAAAATCACCAACAAAAACGGGTAATGGGGGCTTTATGATGAACTTGAACAACAATCCCACAATTGACCAACTGGCCCAGCTGTTTGCCATGCGCAAGGACAGCCTCGACGACCATCTGCTGTGGGTCAGCCAAACCGGCGAAGTGCGCCTCGACCGCCTGCCGCCGAACACCATCGAAGATGAATTTGAAGAGCACCTGCCCAGCATGCGTGCCCGCTTCAAGGTCTACCGCCGAGGCCAAGGCTACGTCGGCAAGAAGGCCGCCGCCGACACCGAGTTCGTTGGCCGCGTGCTGCAGACCCTGCAACAAGAATGGCCCGCCGCCCGTGAGCGGCAGGCAGTCAAGGTGATCGAGCCGCTCAACTGACCCTTCATTGGGCTGCCACACCACTTCCTGAGCCCGGCCCGAACAGGCCGGGCTTTTTCATGCCTGGCGACGCTGTCGCTGCGGCAATGCCAATGCGCCGGTCGCCAGCGCCCTGGCCCGCTCAACGCCCCATACCATGGCTCGTGTCATGGTCTCACCAGGCCGTGCCGGGTAGTACTCTTCAAGCAACGCTTTGCCGTCCAGGCCGTATAGCCCGAGGAACAGTTGCGTGGCGCCCAGCCGTGACAGGCGCACCTGGACATCGATGGTGGTGCCATCGCTCAGTGCTTCATCGTGGCTGCGGCAGTGCAATTGCGCATCGGCCCACTGCCAGTAAGTCTCTTCCCTGACCCGCATGCAAACATCACTCCTTTCCTGAGATCCCGGGCAGAAGACCACAGTTGCATCGATTCGGCGAGCACAACCCAGCGTTACCATGAGCAAGATCAAACAAGGAACTAAAAAACCCCGCAACTGGTGCGGGGTTATGTGAACGGGGTCACTTTCTCGGCGCAACCCTCGGCGTGAAGCGGCCCTTTTTGCTGCGTTGCAGATGTGCCGGTTGCAGCTGCTCCGAATCATCCAGCGTCATGTGGGCAAAGCCCAGGCGAAACGCTGCCTGACCGCAGCGCACCTGGCTGTTGATGGGGAACGCATCATTCATGTCTTCGAAAAAGGACTCACTCATGCCCCGTCTCCATTTCAGTGGCGACCGCGCCGGCAAGTAAAGGGTTTTGCCTGGAAAAACGCAGCCTGTGAAAGTGAGACTAGCCGGTCATTTACGGACCGCTCGGGCAAAACACCCGGAGCCGACCAATGGCACAATGCCTTTATTTAAGGCGCACAGCGGTGCCCGTGGCGAACACTACAACCATGCCGCCTTGCACCGAGGGCATGCTGATTTCGAAATCCACACCCACTACTGCATCGGCTTGCAACTGCCATGCCCGTGCTTTCAATTCTTCGGTCGCCTGCTCGCGGGCGAGGCGTAGTGCGCCTTCCAGCGTCTGGGAGCGGCCGCCGAAAAAGTCGCGAAATCGTGCAAAGAAATCGCGCACGAAGTTGATGCCTTGCACCGATTCGGAGCTGACTACGCCAAGGTACTCAGCAATCGGCCGGCCTTCGAGCTGGCTGGTGGTGGATATGATCATGGGGGCTCCGGTGGCGTGACAAAAGAGCCCGAGTCTAACAAAGCATCGGCCCTTCGGGTTTACCCGGGAGAGGGCCGAACGGCTCTACACAATCGTTATTGAGCGCTCGCAGCCCGTAACCGCTGCCCAAGCTTGGGTCCGAACACATTGACCAGCAACCCTAGCATCACCAACAGCGCCCCCCACCCCTGCACCGCCGTAAGCCGCTCCCCCAGCAACCAGGCGGAAGAACTCAAGCCAATCACCGGCACCAGCAACGAGAACGGCGCGACCTTACCCGCCGGGTGCCGCGACAGCAGCGTGCTCCACAAGCTGTAGCCGAGCATGGTGGCTACGAACGCCAGGTAGATCAGCGCCAGCACCGAGCTCCAGCTGATATTGGCCAACGCATGGCCGATACGCTCGGGCCCTTCCAGCCACCAAGACAGGGCCAAAAATGGCAGCGGCGGGATCAGCCCGCCCCATATCACCAGGGCAACCAGGTCGACCGAGCCAAACCGCCGCGTGATGATGTTGCCCATGCCCCACATCGCACCTGCGCACAAAGTTAGCAGCAGGGCCACCATCGGCACGTGGCCACTGTCCTCGCTGCCGATCAGCGCCAGCCCGCTGGCTGCCACCAGCAAACCCAGCAGGCTCGCCAGGCGCAAGCGCTCCCCGAGAAAAAGCGCGGCAAACCCGAGGGTGAAGAAAGCCTGTGATTGCAACACCAGTGACGCCAGGCCTGGCGGCATGCCGCTGTACATGGCCTGGAAGAGGAAGGCGAACTGCCCCAGGGAAATCGTGGCGCCATAGGCGATCAGCCAGCGCCACGGCAGTTTCGGCCGCTTGACCAGCAAGATCGCCGGGAACGCAACCAGCAGAAAGCGCAATGCCCCCAACAACATCGGAGGCAGGCCATCAAGGCCTACCTTGATGACCACGAAATTGACTCCCCAGGCGACGATCACCACCAGAGCAATCAGCAGGTCCTTGAGCGGCATTGCAGCTTCCTTCTTCAGGCGTTCTAGACATATTTCGTTACAGCATAAAGCCATTTGCGCATGCTGGACCGGCACAGTTAGGCTTCGGCCTTGCGCAACAGTACAGATAATCTGGATCGCGCCTGGGCATTCACCCAGACTCAAACTCCCTGTAACGTTGCACAGCGCGACCAGTGCATGCCCTGTGGGCCGTTTCGGTGACCCAGCGGTCAAGCGCCACTTTCGTTTCAATCAGGCCACACCATGACCGATATCGCAGGGCAACTTGACCCTCCCCTGTTACCCGTCGACCAGCCTCGGGTAGTGGTTTTCGTTGCCTACCCCGCCATGGGCCTGCTCGACCTCAGCGGCGCGCAAACCGTGTTCTGGGCAGCCACCAAGGCCATGGCCGAGCGCGGTCTGCCCGGCTACCGCCTACATACCGCCAGCCTCGACGGTGGCCTCCAGCCAACCGCCGAAGGCCTGGTGGTGGCCACCGAGCGCCTGGATGACGCCATGGCCCAGGCCGTCGACACACTGATCGTACCCGGCGCGCCGGACATCATCCGTAGCCTTCCCCAGCACGGCCCACTGGTGGCCTGGCTGCGCCGCGCCAGCCTGCACGCCAGGCGTACGGCGTCTGTCTGCAGCGGCACTTTCCTGCTGGCCAGCGCCGGCCTGCTCGACGGCCGGCGCGCTGCCACCCACTGGGCCATGTGCGAGGCGTTGCGCCGTGACTTCCCGGCCGTGCAGGTGGACCACGAATCGATCTTCGTTCAGCAAGGCACCGTGTGGACCTCGGCGGGTGTGAGTGCAGGGATCGACCTGGCCCTGGCGCTGGTCGAAATGGACTGCGGCCGCGACGTCGCGATGCAGGTGGCGCGCGAACTGGTGGTGTTTCTCAAGCGCCCGGGCGGCCAGGCGCAGTTCAGCGAATTGCTCAAGCTGCAAGGCCAGCAGTGCGCGGAGTTCGAAGCCCTGCACCTGTGGCTCAATGAGCACTTGGGCGACCCACGCCTGAGCGTCGAGCGCCTGGCCGAACAGGCGCATATGAGCCTGCGCAATTTCACCCGGGTGTACAAACTGAAGACCGGCCGCACACCGGCCAAGGCGATCGAGGTGTTCCGCCTGGAAGCGGCCCGGCGCCAGCTGGAAAACACCGACAGCCACATCGAGCAGGTCGCCCGTCTGTGCGGCTTCGGTAGCGAAGAACGCATGCGCCTGGCCTTCCAGCGCCACCTGGCTGTAACCCCGCGCGACTACCGTGCACGCTTCGCCCGCAGCGTGCCGCTGGCCGAAATTCAGGGTTCTTTGGCCTAGGGCCCGCGCTTCGTCGCCCGTAGCATCGTTGATCGCATACAAGGGCTACCTTGTTCTATCCGGACCTTCCAGGAGCACAACGATGAAAAACATCCTGATCATTGGCGCAGGTTTCGCCGGCCTGTGGAGCGCCCTGAGCGCTGTCCGCCAACTGGACCTGCATGGCCGTACGGATATCGAGGTGACGCTGCTCGCGCCTCAGCCCGAATTGCATGTGCGCCCACGGTTCTACGAGCCCGACGTACACACCATGGCTGCACCGTTGCAGGCGTTGTTCGAGGCGGTGAGTGTGCGTTTCGTGCAGGGCACGGCGTTCCACATCGACGAAGCCGGCAAGCGTGTGAGCTACCGCACCCAAAGCGGCACCGAGTGCAGCCTGCCCTACGACCGACTGATCATGGCCTGTGGCAGCGTTCTCAACCGCCCGGACATGGTCGGTATCGAACATGTCTTCGATGTCGACAAGATCGACAGTGCCGCACGCCTTGAGGCCCACCTCAAGTCCTTGGCCAACCTGCCCGACACCCCTGCCCGCAATACAGTGGTGGTGGCGGGCGGCGGCTTCACCGGCATCGAGACCGCGACCGAATTGCCATCGCGCTTGCGCAAGATCCTCGGCGAGCAGGCACGGCTGCGCGTGGTGGTGGTCGACCGCGGCGTGAAAATCGGTGCAGCCCTGGGCGAGGGCATTCGCCCCTCTATCGAACAGGCCTGCGCGTCACTGGGTATCGAATGGATCTGCGCGGCCACCGTGGCTGCGGTCGACCCCGAAGGCGTACTGCTGGACAACGGCCAGCGCATCGAGGCCAGTACAGTGATCTGGACCGTGGGTTTCAAGGCCAACCCGTTGACCGAACAGATCAGCGGCGAACGCGACCGTCAAGGCCGCCTGCATGTGGATGGCAACCTCAAGGTCAAGGGCAACGATGCTGTGTATGCGGCCGGTGACGTGGCCTACGCAGCCTGCGATGACGCGGGCAACTACGCGGTGATGTCCTGCCAGCATGCCATCCCGCTCGGGCGTTACGCAGGCAACAACGCTGTGGCCGAACTGATTGGGGTGGCGCCAATGCCCTACAGCCAGCCCAAGTACGTAACCTGCCTCGACCTGGGTGCCTGGGGCGCGGTGTACACAGAAGGCTGGGAGCGCACGGTCTCGCCGCCCACTGACAAGGCCGAAGCCAAGGTGCTGAAGTCGCAGATCAACTCGATCTGGATCTATCCGCCGGCAGCCGAGGACCGCCAGGCCGCACTGGCGGCGGCGGACCCGACCATTCCAGTGGCCTGACCCCGCACACAGGGCCCACGTTTGATAGCCCGGCAAAGCCGGTGCCGTGCAAGCGACTCAATCCCGCTCGAAGAAGCTTGGGCCCTTTTCCTTCAGCAGCGCCACCATCACTCCGGCCGCCGGCGACAGGTAGGCGTCGGTGCGCACCGACACCGCGACTGTCCGGCGCATGGTGGTTTGCTGCAGCGGCACCTCGCGCAACCACGACATCCCTAACCCGTGCTCCAGCGTTTCCCGTGCGACAAAGCTGAGCAGTTGCGTGCGGGCGATCAGCCGTGGCAACAGTGAAATCGCGTTGGTTTCGACTTGCACTTGCGGCGCCGGCAACTGGTGGCTGATGAATACATTATCGATCCAGCGCCGCGCTGTAACGGTCGGCCCTGCCAGCACCCACCGGTACTGGCAGAGATCCTTCAGCTCGATGGGCCCGCAGAACACCGGATGCTCGGCGCTGGCCACCACGATCGCCTCATCCTCAAGGATGGCATGCGTGGTGAATTGCGGGTCATCGGCAAGCTGCGGCGAAATGATCACATCCAGGCGCCCCGCCCGCAGCGATTCCTTGAGTACATCGTCCTGCGCGATGGACAGCTTCAGGGTTACCTCAGGCGCCCGTTCGAGCAAGGCGGCAGTCAGGTGAGGCAGCAAGTGGTCGGCCATGCTCGCCGCGCAGCCCAGGCGAATGTTACCCACCAGCCCATTGGCAAAATCACGTACCTCTCGCTCGGTTTCGGCGATGTTCAGTTGCAGCTGCCTGCCACGCGCTACCAATAGCTGGCCGACATCCGTGAGTTTGATGCGGCGGCCGTCGCGCTGAAATAACCGGGCGCCCAGCGACTCTTCAAGCCGTTGAATGCTCTTGGTCAGGGCCGGCTGGCTGCGGTTGAGCTTTTCTGCGGCTCGGCCCAGATGGCCGAGTTCGGCGATGGTTTCGAAGTAGGTGAGATCGCGCAGGTCCATGATTCATGAATTTCAGTTATGGATTCATCAAAAGTAGAAAATAGACTTGATCGATTACGCAGTCGATAATTTTCTGCGCTGGCGCTGCCAGCCCGCGCTGTCGCTACGCAAGGAGTATCCCGGTGCAGACTGCCCTCTCAGGCTCTTCCAGAACCCCCATCCTGTGGCTAGCCCTGCTGACCTGCGCCGGAGCCTCCGGCCAGCTGCTGCATGCCATGGCTGTACCGGCCGGCTTGTTCCTCGGCCCCATGCTGGTAGCCATTGCGTTTGGCGTATCCGGAGCACGCTTGAGCATGCACCGCCAGGTATTCCGGTTCGGCCAAGGCTGTGTTGGCCTGCTGGTTGCGCACTCGGTGACCTGGGCTGTAATGGTCTCAATGGCGCAGTCCTGGCACCTGATGCTGCTGGCCACCTTCATTACCGTTGCCCTGAGCGCCCTGGTCGGGCTCGGTACCGTGCGCTTCGGTGGCATACCTGGCAGCACGGCTGCGTGGGGTACCGCGCCGGGCGCGGCCTCGGCCATGGTATCGATGGCCGAGGAAAACGGCGCTGACGCCCGGGTGGTGGCGACCATGCAGTATGTGCGGGTGGTGTGCGTGGTGATGATCGGTGCACTGGTCAGCCACCTGCTGGGCGCTACGCAGGGCAACGGCGCCGCGGCCAGTTCACCGGCGGTGCTGCAAAGCCCGCACCTGTTCGACGCGGTGCTCAGCGTTGGCGTGGTGCTGATCGGTGTGCTGGTGGGTAGCCGCATGCCGGCCGGCGCCCTGCTGATGCCGCTTTTGCTCGGCGGTGCGCTGCAACTGAGCGGCGTGCTGACGATCACCCTGCCCGAACCACTGCTGGCCTTCGCCTACGGCGCCATCGGTTGCTACATAGGCCTGCGCTTTGACCGGCAGACCGTGCGCTATGTCTGGAAGCGCTTGCCGACGATGATCGCCGGCGCCATGGCCTTGATCATCCTGTGTGCCGCCTGTGCCTGGGTACTGGCAATCGCCATGGACACCGACTTTTTGTCGATGTACCTGGCCACCAGCCCCGGCGGGCTGGATGCCATGGCGATTATCGCAGTCGAAACCCACGCCGATGTCGGGCTGGTGCTGGCGATGCAGACCTTGCGCCTGTTTGGCGTGATTATTACCGGCGCCTTCTGTGCACGGCAGATCATTCGGTTGACACAGGCATGACCTGCCTCATGCGCGCCCTGCGCTGACGGTCAGCCGCGCAACGCCGCCTCGATTGCGGCCACATCGATCTTGCCCATGTCCAGCATCGCCTCGAACGCCCGCTTTGCCGCCGCCCGGTCCGGGTTGCCGATGGCTTCGATCAGGATCCTTGGGCAGATCTGCCAGGATATTCCCCACTTGTCCTTGCACCAGCCGCAGACGCTTTCCTGTCCACCATTGCTGACGATGGCGTGCCACAGTCGGTCGGTCTCGGCCTGGTCCTCAGTGCTGACCTGAAACGAAAATGCCTCTGAGTGGCTGAACGCCTTGCCGCCATTGAGCCCCACGCAAGGGATGCCCATTACGGTGAATTCGACCGTGATCACATCACCCGCCTTGCCCGAGGGGTAATCACTCGGTGCCTGGTGTACCGCGATCACCTCGCTGTCGGGAAAAGTGCTGGCGTAGAAGTTCGCAGCGTCTTGCGCGTCGTGATCGAACCACAGGCAAATCGTGTTCTTGGCAGTCATGGCATAGCTCCAGGGACAGGCCGGGAACATTCAGTCTAGCCCCTGGGCACTGCACGAGGATCGGCAGGGCGCACGCTTGATCGCAGTGCGTCAAGCGCAGTGATTGCCGATGCCTGGCCAAATCAGAAAAGCCCTACACGCAATGGAGAATTATCTAGCCTTTGCACGCTTCACTTATCCATCCGGCAAGCACGATCATCTCCACAGCGGGCTATTACGGACTTTTCAGGGAGATTCAGGTTTGTCGGACTTCCAAGCAAAGCTGCAGCACCTTACCGCTGAACAGGTCGAGGCGCTGTACAGCGAATACATCAGCGGTGAAAAGATTGCACACCTGCTCAAGCGCTACGCCATCAACGTGGCACCCAGCAGCCTGATCAAGGCCTTTCCCCCCCTGCCCTGCGCCGCCCTTCGGTGCCCCTACTGCAAAACCAGCCTGTACGAGCGGCGCAAAAGCCGCACGGCTGCCAGCTGCCACGAAAACATGGCGTTCTGTAAAACCTGCGAGCATCGCCATTACTTCCCCGGGCGTCGGCAGTGGCACCGTGTTTGCGTGTGTCAACCGTGCCTGGCGGCGCGTCAGCAGGCCAGGCTGGAGCTGCAAGCGCTACAGCGCCAACGCATAAGGGAACACTGGTCACTGGCCAGACGCCAGCCGATCCCCCTGCGCAGCCTTTCGATAACCCGCAAGCTGCAACTGTTGGCCCTGCTGGAGGTGCGGATGGACAAACAACACGACCGGCTGCTGCCGGCGGAGCATCCCACTGGTGGTCAATGGGTCAGCCCTTCCAAGGCCATGGATGCAAGTCTGCTGCAGGCTTTGCAAGAGGACCTGATCCTGCTGGTCGACCCTGATTCTCCGCCGGCATGTTTCAGCAATGACCTAACGCCCAGGGCATGGCGTGACAAAGTGTACTGGGTAGTCAATGTAAGCCTGCACGGCCACCAACGTGCAAGCCTGATGCTACTGCATCGCGCGCTGCTTGAACTGCTGGGCGCAGGCCCCCGGCCCGAGTGGCGCGAACAGCTCAGTGAGGCAATCACAACCCTGGCGATTGAAGAGGTGTGTGCGTGCATCGCTTCGCGCTGCGCAGCGCATGGCCTGCCCTTCGAAGCCAGGGAAAAGGCCGCGCGGGTTGCCGCGCACCTGCTCGGCATGCTGCCAGTAGCGTCTGCCTTGTCGCTTGTCGACGGCGCGGTGCACGGCGCGCTTGCCTACGTAGCACGCAGCCATGTCACGCCGCTTCATGCCAGCAGCACCATTCCCGCCAACATGCTGGCGGCAGCTGAACGGGCCGTGAGCGAGCAGTGGCAGTTCAGCCCGTGCAGCTACGCAAGCGACGCAGCGCGCAGCCGCTACAGCCACGCGCTGTTCGATGTACTGCTCAAACAGGAGGATCACGGCCTGCGGCGCAGGATTGCCGAATACATCGAGCAGCTTCCCTGTCGTGGCGCATAAAGGCAGTAACTGCGAGGTTCTCTCCAGGCGCTTGACGATCCCGCGTACGGGCCGCTTCCAACACGCAAAGCGGCCTGTACGCCGGAGCGCTCTAGCCCGCCTTTTGCAACATCCTGCAGACAATTCCCGCACCCAGCAGTGAACCTGCATACAAAAATGAGGTCTTTCGCTGACGGTCAATTCACCGACCGGTTCGCCGGCCAGCTAACGTTCAAACGTCAACGGGCCTATTTTTCCTGATGCAGCGAAGACCCAACATGCCTGAATCCCGCCCAGCCTCCCTCGCCCTCCCTGCCCTGCGCGGCAGCCTGATCGCCGCCCTGGTGGCTCTCGCCGCCCCCGTGCATGCCCAAGAGCCGGCCAGCGATGCGCGCTGGGTCAGCGACAGCCTGAGCACCTATGTACGCAGCGGCCCTACCGACGGCCACCGCATCGTCGGCACACTCAAATCCGGACAGAAGCTGACCCTGATCGGCAGCCAGGGTAATTACAGCCAGGTGCGCGGGCAGAACGGTGACCTGGTGTGGATCCTCTCCAGCGACCTGCAATCGGTCCCCGGCCAAGGGGAGCGCTTGCCTGAACTTGACGCGCAAGTGGCGCAGTTGTCCGGGCAGCTGAAAACCATCGATGACAGCTGGAAGAACCGCGTACAGGGCATGCAGGAAACCCTCGACTCGCGCAAAAAGCTGGTCGACGAACTGCAAGCACGCAACCAGGCATTGAACGAACAGCTTGATCAGGCCCAGTCGAACCTGCGCGATGCTCAGGCGCGCCTGGGCGATGAGAACAAACAGGTAATGATGCGCTACATGGTCTACGGCGGCAGCATTGCCGGCGCGGGCCTGCTGGCGGGGCTGATCCTGCCGGCGCTGACCCGCGGTCGCAAGAAGAACGACCGCTGGTTCTGAGGCTTATCCGGCCCAGTACCAACCTGATCGCCGGCGAGCAGGCTCCCACAGATACCTCATCGGTCAATGTTTCAGCAAGGATCCTGTGGGCGGGCTCGGCGGCGATCAGGGCAGAACTGGATGGCCGCTATTTGTTGCGGGCCTTGTTGTAGATGGTCTTGGCCTGGTCGGCGGAGGACTGGCATTTGGTCATGTCACCCGCCTCCCGAGCATCTTTGGCATTTTGCATATGCACCTTGAAGTCATGGGCCATGCCACCGTGCATTGCCTGACCACTGGCCTTGTGCATGTCTTCCAGTTCCTTGATCTTCGCATCGCAATTGCTGGCGGGGTCGGCATGGGCGGCAAAACTCAGCACAGAAGCAATTACCAGCAGTGTCATGGATTTCATGGAGCGGTCTCCTCGGAAATCGGAAAGGTCATCGAGAGGCATTGGCTCGACGCAGCAAATAGCATAGTCGGCCAAGCGCGCTGACGCTTGGGCTCAGCCTTGCGGTCGCACTCCCTCGGCAAACAGGAAATCGATGAATAGCCGCACCCTCAACGGCATGTGCCGAGCCTGAGGATAGATCAGCATGAAGGGCTGCGAGGTACCGCCGTATGCCGTCAGGACCTCCACCAACTCGCCGCTGTCCAGCGCGTCCTGCACGGTAAAACGGTAGGCCTGCATCAGCCCGCCACCATGGCGCACCAAGGTCGCGGTGGCGAGGAAGTCGCCCAGACAAGTGAAGCCCCCTTGCGTCTCGAGTTCCAGCTCACGGCCCTCACGACGAAAACGCCAAGGCGGCCGGCGGCCGGTACTGGCCAGCTCGAACTGAATGCATTCATGCCCGGCCAAGTCCTCCGGCACATGCGGCGTACCCATCCGCGCCAAATAGGCGGGAGTTGCCACCACCACTAGTTCGGCGTTCTCCAGCCGCCGTACCACCAGCCGCGAGTCAGCAGGCTCACGGCCGCGGATGGCGAGATCAAAGTGCTCCTCGGCAAAGTCGACGTTGCGGTTGCTGACGTGCACGTCAACCTGCACCTGCGGGTAGCGTTGCCGAAAATGCGGCAGCAGCGGCAACAGGCGGTAGTGGGCATAGGGCGTGGGCGCACTGATGCGCAAGCGGCCACTGGGCATGGCCTGCCCACCACTGACCTGGCGCTCAGCCTCGACCAGTTGTCCGAGGGCTTGGCGACACTGCAGGTAATACGCCTGCCCCGCCTCGGAAAGACGCATCAGCCGGGTGGTACGCACGAACAGGCGCACCCCCAGACGCTCTTCCAGGCGCGCCACGCTGCGGCTTACCGCAGCCGGTGTGACCCCCGCCTCGGTGGCGGCGGCGGTGAAGCTGCTACGTTCGGCCGCCAGACAGAACAGCTCCAGGCTGCCCAGTTGCAGATCATCGAAATGGCGGGTCATGACGGCTCGATTAATTACACAGTGTATGAATTGAAATGCCTTGCAGCGTATTTTTCAAGCACGCGTTACAGCCTAAGGTGACCTCCACAACGAGCCACAGGCTCACTTTCTGGAGAACGCAAGCATGACTCAGCCAAAAACCGTCATTGTCACAGGGGCCTCCAGCGGTCTGGGCTTCGCCCTCACCAAGGCTTTCCTGGAACGGGGTGACAATGTGATCGGCAACGCCCGCAGCCAGGCACGCCTGGACCAGGCCGCCGCCCGCCTCGGCCACCCCCGACACTTGCTCGGCGTGGCAGGTGACATTGCACAGGCTGATACCGCCCGGCGGCTGATTGCCGCAGCCGTAGACACCTTCGGCGGCGTCGACATACTGATCAACAACGCCGGTATATTTATCCCCAAACCGTTTACCGATTACACCGAGGCCGATGTCGACACTCTGGTCGGCACCAATCTCAAGGGCTTCTTCTACCCAGCCCAGGCGGCGGCGCGGGTTATGGCCGAGCAAGGCCATGGGCATATCATCGCCATTACCGCATCCATCGCCCTACAGCCAGATACCCGGGTGCCGGCGCTGCTACCGGTGCTGGTCAAGGGCGGGCTCAACCAAGCTGTCAAAGGCCTGGCTCTGGAGCTGGCAGCCAGTGGGGTGCAGGTTAACGCGGTGGCACCGGGAATCATTGATACGCCACTGCACAGCGGCAATGTTGAGGGCCTGGGTGCGCTGTCGCCGAGCGGCCGGACCGGCTCGCCTCAAGACGTGGTGGACGCCGTTTTATACCTGACCGACTCACGCTTCGTCAGCGGCGTCATTCTTCCGGTGGACGGCGGCAGCACCGCCGGTACCTGGCACTGAGCAAAGGAGCGACCAGCCATGCCTTATATCCATATTCGCGTAACCGACGAAGGGGTCAGCGCGGAGCACAAACGTCAGTTGATTGAGGGCACCACCCGTTTGCTGGAGCAAGTCCTGGGCAAGCCGCCAGCCAGTACATTCGTCGTGATCGAAGAAGTGCCGACGGATAATTGGGGCGTGGGCGGGGAGACCGTGACGGCGGTGAGACGACAAGCACACAGGTGACCCCCTGGGGCGGGCTGTGCGGCTCATTCACCACAGCCACTCACTGCCGCAACCGCTCCAATGCCTCCAGCACGAACCTCGTCGCCCGCTCGGTCTCGCCTTCCCGGCAGGCAATCCCCAGTTGCCGCCACAACCCAGGGCGCAGCGGCCGGCGCGCAATGCGCCGGTCCAGTTCGGCCATCTCGCCTTCCTGGGGCAGCAAGGTAGCGCCATAACCGGCACCCACCAGGCTCTTGATCGCGTCGTTGTAGTTCAACTCGATCCGCGGCTCAGGATACAACCCGGCGGCAGCGAACCACTCTGCGGTCACCCGCGACAGCTGGGTGCTGCTGTCATTGAGAATCAGCGCTCGCTGCCCAAGCCAGGCCGGGGAGACCCTGGCCGGTGGCTGCCAGTCGGCCGGCACGTAGGCCAGGATCGGGTCGCGCCGCCAGGCGGTGACCTTGATGCCCTTGCCCGCCACCTGCGGCAAAGCCACCAGGCCGATATCCAGGGCGCCTTCGCGCAGCCGCACCAGAGAAGCCTGGGAGGTCAGCACCTGCACCTGTACATCGATGCCTGGATGTGCAACCCGCAGGTGCTCCAATGCCTGGGGCAACAGGTGGGCGATGGCGCCGGTCGAGGCGCCCAGGCGTACCCGACCGGTCAAGCCTTCGACCTGGCGCCGCACTTCATCCAAGGCAAGGTCGGCATCGGCCAACAGCCGGCGGGCACGTAAGAGCAGGGTTTCGCCTATAGCGGTGGGGCGCACCTGGTTACGGTTACGGGTCAACAGCGGCGCACCGACCTTCGCTTCGAGCTCGGCCACGTGCAGGCTGATGGTCGGCGGTGCCAGGTTGAGCTGGCGCGCGGCCTCGGCGAATGACCCCAGATCGGTAATGACCACAAGGGTGCGGAGGCGATCGAGGCTGATTTCGCGCATGGGGTGGGCCGGCTCAGGGTGACTTTCGTTCAGGAAATATGAACGTCTGCATCATGATATTCAAATTTTGTTTACCACGATGACAAGCGAGCATAGGCCATCTTTCTTTTGAACGGACCCGACCATGCGCCACCCCATTGTCTTCATCGACGGCGACCAAGGCACCACCGGCCTACAGATCCATGCCCGCCTGCAAGGACGCACTGATTTGCAACTGCTGACCCTGCCCGACGCCGAACGCAAGGACCCGCAACGGCGCAGCGACGCCATCAACAGCGCTGACATCGCCCTGCTCTGCCTGCCCGACGACGCGGCGCGCGAGGCCGTGTCGGCCATCCGCAACCCAAAGGTGCGGGTGATCGATGCGAGCTCCGCGCATCGCACCACCCCCGGCTGGGTCTACGGCCTGCCTGAACTGGCCCCGCGGCAGGCCGAGCACATTGCCTTGGCCAAGCGGGTCAGCAACCCCGGTTGCTACCCCACTGGCGCCATCGCCCTGCTGCGCCCGCTGGTGCAAGCTGGCCTGTTACCCGCCGACTACCCGCTGAGCATCCATGCCATCTCCGGCTATTCCGGCGGTGGCCGTGCGGCGGTCGAACGCCATGAGCAGCCCGGGGCACAGCAGGCGCCCACGTTGCAGATGTACGGCCTGGAGCTGGCGCACAAGCATGTACCGGAAATCCAGCTGCATGCCGGCCTGGCAGCCCGGCCGATGTTCATGCCTGGTTATGCGGCCTATCGTCAGGGCATCGTCCTGAGCATCCCGCTGCAATTGCGCCTGCTGCCAGGCCAGATCCGCGCCGAGCAATTGCAGGCATGCCTTGAACGGCACTACCAGGGCGCACGCCACGTGATGGTCTCCCCACTGCACCAGCAGGGGGCGGCCTCGCCGCTGGATCCTGAGGCATTGAACGACAGCAACGACCTGCGCCTGGCCCTGTACGCCAACCCCGAACACGGCCAGGTACTGCTCACGGCAGTATTCGACAACCTGGGCAAGGGCGCCTCGGGTGCGGCGGTGCAAAACCTCGAGCTGATGGTCGCAGCACTGCAGGCCCAAGGCTGACAGGCAAAAAAGGGGTAGACTGTGTGTCCCGCATCAACCGGTGCGGGGCGATCCAACAGCCGCCGGAGCCCGTCCACCGATGTTCATTCTGAGCCGCCTCGACAGCGTGCCGCCCGAATCTTTCCAGAACCAGATCCGTGAGCTGGTGATCCACCATGTCGGCGAACTGAGCAGCGTCGCCATTCGTGCCGACAATCCGTTGTACCCGCTGTACCAGTACGGCGTCGGTATGGAAGTGCATCAGTACCTGCAGGCCATGGACGGTACGCGCGGCCTGGCCGTGGAGCTGACCCTGGCACTGGACGCCGAAGCGCCGGACCAGATGCTCGGTTTCGCCCTGACGTTACCGGCCCAGGACAATACCCAAGCCTGTGCGCTGGCCTTTCTCGCCGTGGCGCCTGGGCATCGCCGTCAAGGTATCGGCCGCGCATTGCTGGCCGATGTGCAGGCGCGCTTTGCCAGCGTCGAACTGAACGCCTTTGCCAACCAGGTGCCATGGTTCGAAGCGAGGGGCATGCAAGTGGTGGCCGGCAGTGGGCCGCAAGTACTGATGAGCAGCACCGGCCAGGCCAGCGGCGCACTCATCGGACGACTGGATATCGCGCCAATCTACCAGGCCACTGAAGTGCACCAGATTCACACCTACCTGCTCAATCAGCAGGGTGAAGATGCGATGATCGAAGCCGAGCAGCAGCGCGATGAGTGGCTGGATGAGCTGACGGCGCAGGCCATCGCATGTGTGAGGCAACGCAAGACGGTGCATTGAGCTCAGGGCCTCATCGCCCCCCGCGATCAGGCCTGAACAAGCACTTGAGCTAGACCTGACTCACCGGAATATCTCCCCCACCTTTGCCCTCGCGCCGCTCCCCTATCCAGTCACTGACCTGCTGGCCGAACTCCGCCGGTGCCTTGCGCCCAAAGCGCCGTGCCAGGTCGAGGATAGTCTGCTGCGCCAGGGCCTCTTCCATCCGCTTCTGCGCCCCCAGCATCACTGCATGAATCGCACAGGTGCCCTCGGTGGCCCAACCCGGCGGTGAGCCTTCGAACAGCGTGCAACGCTCGCGTATCTCGCGGCAGTCGAAGATCTTCTTCGGCCCGTCAATAGCATTGACGATGTCCAGCACGGTGATCTCGTCCGACGGCCGTGCCAGTCGAAAGCCCCCTCGCACGCCTTCGGTCGCTGCCACCAGTTTGGCCCGGGCCAGTTTGGTGAATACCTTGGCCAGGTATTCCTGCGGCACCCCCTGTAACTGCGCCAGGTCGCGAACGCTGGACTCGCGGGTATCACCGCGCTCGTCAACCAGGTACAGCAGGCAATGGATGCCGTATTCAACGCCAGCACTGTAGAGCGACATATAAATCTCCGACCAATCTTGTCGCCAAGATTACGCTGATCGGCGTGCGATGGCAAAGCCAGGAATGCCATTGGTCGCTAGCCGTGATCCCTCTGTATCTCCATGGAAACCTTTATTCATATGCCTTTCAGCGTTCAGATCCGTTCTTTGGTCAGCGTTCGGCAGGAAAAAAGAGTTGCACGGATGAACTACGATCACTACAGTCGCAGTTATTCGAAGCAGACACACCCCGCTCGAAGCCCCCTTACCCACGGAGCATCCTCATGAAATCTAACGTTCTGATCATCGGTGCCGGCTTTGCCGGTGTATGGAGTGCATTGAGCGCCGCCCGCCTGCTCGACAAGGCCCGGCGCGACGACCTGAGCATCAGCGTGCTGGCGCCCCAGCCTGAACTGCGTATCCGGCCACGCTTCTACGAAGCCGACGTGCATGCCATGAAGGCGCCAGTGGGTGAGCTGTTCGAAGCCGTGGGCGTGCAGTTCCTCGAAGGCCACGCGCAGACCATCGACGCCCAAGGGCGCAACGTGAGCTACACCGACGCAAGCGGCCTGCCCCAGCAAATCGCCTATGACCGCCTGATCCTGGCAGCCGGCAGCCAGGTGGCGCGCCCGGCGATAGCAGGTATGGCCGAACACACTTTTGACGTCGACCAGATGGAGTCGGCTGTGCGCCTCGAGCAGCACTTGGCGGGCTTGGCCGCCCTGCCCGCCTCACCGGCACGCAACACCGTGGTGGTTTGCGGCGGTGGTTTCACGGGCATCGAGACCGCTACTGAAATGCCTGCCCGCCTGCGTGCCGTGCTCGGTGACGCAGCGGTGCGCGTGCTGGTGGTCGACCGCGGTACCCGTGTTGGCGCCGCGCTGGGCGCGGGCATCACGCCTTCGATTGTCGCGGCTTGCGAACAGGCGGGCGTCGAGTGGTTGGCCGGTACATCGGTGGTTGCGGTTGATGCCGGTGGCGTCACCTTGGACAACGGCGAGTACATCGCCAGTAAAACCGTAATCTGGACTGTGGGCGTCAAGGCAAGCCCGCTGACCGCCCAGGTGGCCGGCGAGCGCGACAACTTCGGCCGTCTGAAGGTAGACGACCACCTCAAGGTGGTTGGCCAGGCACACATCTACGCCACGGGTGACACCGCCTGGGCAGCCGTCGACGAACTGGGCAACCATGCGCTGATGACCTGCCAGCACGCCATCCCCATGGGCCGCTACGCTGGCAACAATGCCATGGCCGACCTGCTCGGCGAACAGCCGGTCGTGTATCGCCAACCCAAGTACGTCACCTGTCTGGACCTGGGTGGCTGGGGCGCGGCGTTCAGTGAAGGCTGGGAGCGCGAACTTAAATTGCAAGGCCAGGAAGGCAAAGCCCTCAAGCGCCAGATCAACACCGTATGGATCTATCCACCAGCCGCTGACCGTGCCTTGGCCCTGGCGGCCGCCGACCCATTGATTCCGATCGTTTAACTGCAATTTCCTGACAGATCCGTCAATAAATGACGGTTTTATCAGCTGATGACGCTGCATTGAATGTCTGGTCAATAATGATGGCAATATGGCACTATTCTGAAAAACAATAATCAGAGGTGAGGCACATAACCATATTGCAGCACATTGAGAGCTTGGCACCGCCCCGGTGAACCGGGAGTTTGCCATGCCCTTGATTGCGCACCACCGTCAAGGAACATTCCATGCAGTTACGGAATATGAAGATCGGCATTCGCGCTGCCAGCGTATTTGCCCTGTTGGGCGCCCTGGTCCTGGTCATGGGCCTTATAGCACTTTACGAAACCCGGCAGATGGACGAGGCCACGGACGAAATCCGCGTCACCTGGATGCCTGCCGTGGTCGCCCTCGGTGACATCAGTACCAACCTCGGCCGCGCCCGCGCTATCACCCTGCGCGCCGCGCTGGATGACAGCCACAGCGAGCGCATGCGCAACATCGAGTTGTTCAAACGCATCAATGAGCAACTCAACAACGGCCTGAAAGACTATGAAGCCACCATCATCGCCGCCGATGACCGTGCCCTGTTCAACGCATTGATCGCGGCCCATCAACAGTACTTCGGCCTGCAGTCGCAGGTACTCAAAGACATTGCCGCCGGCCGCATGGCCGAGGCCAAGCAGCAGATCAGCGGGCCGCTCACCCAGCACGCCGACACCATGATGAAAGCCCTGTCGGCCTTGATCACGTATAACAGCAAGGGGGCCGAACAAGCCTCGCAGCGCAGCAGTGACGTGGCCGACGAAGCCTTCGCAGCCATTATCGGTTCACTGCTGGTGATCATGATCGCCTTGGTGGCCATTGCCACCGTGCTTACCCGCAGCATCGTCGTGCCATTGGCAGATGCCGTGGCCGTGGCCGAACGTGTCGCCACCGGCGACCTGACCCAGGACATCACGATTACCGGCCGCGATGAACCAGCCTTGCTGCTGCGCGCCCTGAGCCGCATGCAGGCAAGCCTGCGCGATACCATTCGCAAGATTGCGGCCTCGTCCGACCAGCTGGCCTCGGCTTCGGAAGAGCTGCACACGGTTACCGAAGATACCAGCCGTGGCCTGCACCAACAGAGCGCGGAGATCGACCAGGCGGCGACGGCCGTCAACCAGATGACCGCCGCCGTAGAAGAAGTGGCGAACAACGCGGTGAGCACTGCAGATGCGTCCCAGGGCGCCGACCGCACCACGCGCGATGGCCGCGATCAGGTCAACCAGGCGCTGGCCTCTATCCAGCACCTGGTCGATGACGTCACCGGCACCTCTGCCGAAATCGAGCAGTTGGCCAGCAATGCCAACGAGATCAGCCGCGTGCTCGATGTGATTGGCGCGATTGCCGGCCAGACCAACCTGCTGGCCCTCAACGCTGCCATCGAAGCGGCACGTGCCGGTGAAGCGGGCCGTGGTTTTGCCGTGGTCGCCGATGAAGTGCGTGCCCTTGCCCACCGCACCCAGCAGTCCACCGCAGAGATCGAACAGATGATCGCAGGGATTCAGAACGGTACCGAGCGTGCGGTGACGGCCATGCACAGCAGCCAAGGCCGTGCCACCGGTACGCTTGAAGTGGCACAGGGTGCCGGGCAGGCGCTGGAAGTGATTGCCGAGGCGATCGCTTCGATCAACCAGCGCAACCTGGTGATCGCCAGTGCTTCGGAAGAACAGGCACAAGTGGCGCGGGAGGTGGACCGCAACCTGGTCAACATCCGCGACCTGGCGATGCAGACCTCGGCGGGCGCCAACCAGACCAGTGCGGCGGCGCAGGATTTGTCGCGCCTGGCGGTTGATTTGAACGGCATGGTCGCGCAGTTCAAAGTCTGATCTGAAACTACAGGGGCCGCGTTGCGGCCCTTTCGCGACACAAGGCCGCTCCTACGCAAACGCTTGAGCTTTGGTGTCGCGAAACCCCGGGCAACTACCCTTTGGCGCTGACAGCCCGCACAGCCTTCTCGGGCTTGTTCCGCGTAGCCAGGCAGTAATACAACGGCACCGTCACGATCAAGCCGAACAGCCAGGACAAGTCCGCCCCCTCGACAATGTTCGAATATGGCCCTACATAAAGCGACGTGTTCGCAAACGGCAACTGCACCAGAATCCCGCACGCATAGGCAATGATCGCGTGGGGGTTGAAGCGCCCGTAAATCCCGCCATCAGCGCGGAAGATCGAGGCGATGTCGTACTCGCCCTTCTTGATCAGGTAAAAGTCGATCAGGTTGATCGAAGCCCACGGCACCAGCACCAGCAACAGTGCCAGGATCAGCCCGATGAAGTGGCCGATGAAATCCGCCGAGGCATTGAGCGCAACCATCCCGCACGCCACCAGAATCACTGCAGCCAGCATTACCCGCACCTTGATGCTAGGCGTCCATTGAGCGAAGAAGGTCTGGATGGCCGTGACGATCGACAGTACCGCGCCATACAGGTTGAGGGCGTTGTGGCTGATGATGTTGAGCAGGAACAACACCATCAGGATCGGGCCCAGCCAGCCGGTGGCCTGCTTGACCGCGTCCATCGCGTCGGTGCCTTGGGGCACGCACAGCACTGCCACCGCACCAAAGCTGAAGCACAGTATGGTGCCCAGTGTGGCGCCGAAATACGTCGCCCAGAACGGCTTTGCAATACCGACTTCCTTAGGCAGGTAGCGCGAGTAATCGGAGGTGTACGGGGAGAAGCTGATCTGCCAGATGGTGCCCAGCGATACGGTGGCAATGAAGCCCGAGAGGTTGAACGCGCCTCGGCTTAAGAAGTCGGCGGGCAGTTCCTGGGTAAACATCATGATGAAACCGGCCAGCAATGCCGACCCCATCACCCAGGTGCCAATGCGGTTCAGGCTATGAATGAAGCGGTAGCCGATAACACCGATCGCCGTCGCGCTCAGGGCGCCGATGACAATCGCCGTAGGCATCGGCACGCTCGGAGCAATGCCGTGGATCGACTTGCCTGCCAGCACGATGTTGGAAATGAAGAAGCCAACATAGATCAACGCCGTGAAGAACACGATCAGCAAGGCACCGTACCGACCGAACTGGCCGCGGCTCTGCACCATCTGTGGGATCCCCAGCTGTGGTCCCTGCGCAGAGGCCAGGGCGATGACCACGCCCCCGATCAGATGGCCCAGCACGATGGCGATCAGGCCCCACAGCAGGTTCAGGTGGAATACCTGGACCACCATGGCGCCGGTGACGATAGGCAGTGGCGCGATGTTGGTACTGAACCAGAGGGTGAACAGGTCGCGCGCCTTCCCATGGCGCTCGGCAGGTGGAACGTAATCGACCGTGTGATTCTCGACAAACTGGTGTTGCGATGACGGTTGGGACATGGTTTTCAGCTCGAAAGGTCGTTTTTATCTTTGTAAGGAAACCGCGTCTAGGCGGCCTCTCAGCTGCGGACCATATTATGGTATTCCAAACTTTTGACAACACTGATTCGGTTTTAAAAACCCTTACTGATCCGGTTCAGCAGCCGCGACCACGCCGTGATGTTTTCAGCTAAGCCCCATTTCACGCGGCTTTGAGCCACTCATCATGTTTTTTACACCGATAAAAATTCCGCTTGCAAAACTAGTATTACGGTATACCATCAGACACATCAACGATAAAAAGCGGCCCACCGCTACCCCCTTCGAGGTACACGCCATGATCGACGCAACCGTTTACAAGAACGTCTTGGGCTCCTTCCCCTCAGGCGTCACCGTCATCACCACCCTGGACGACGACGGCTCGATCGTCGGCCTTACCGCCAGCGCCTTTTCTTCCCTGTCGATGGACCCGCCGCTGGTGCTGTTCTGCCCCAACTACAGTTCCGATTCCTACCCTGTGCTGATCAAGAACAAGCGCTTTGCCATTCACCTGCTCTCTGGTGAACAGCAGGCTGAAGCCTACGCCTTCGCCAAAAAAGGCAAGGACAAGGCCGCCGGTATCGAGTGGACCCTGAGTGAACTGGGCAACCCGGTGCTGGCGGGGGCCACTGCGGTGATCGAATGCGAGTTGTGGCGTGAATATGAAGGTGGCGACCACGCGATAATGGTCGGCAAGGTGCACAACCTGATCGTTCCCGAGCAGGCCCCACGGCCGATGGTCTACTGCCGCGGCAAAATGGCCAGCCTGCCCGCCTTCGCCTGAGACGCCTAACGTTATTACTGACGCCTGGCACGCCAGGCGAGACTTTCAAGCTGCGAGGAATGCCCCATGAAATTTTCGTTGTTCGTACACATGGAACGTTGGGATGAACAGGTCAGCCACCGCCAGCTGTTCGAAGACCTTACCGAACTGACCCTGATGGCCGAGAACGGCGGTTTCAGCACCGTGTGGATCGGCGAACACCACGCCATGGAATACACCATTTCGCCAAGCCCGATGCCGCTGCTGGCCTATCTGGCTGCGCGTACCGAGAAGATCCGCCTGGGCGCCGGCACCATCATTGCGCCGTTCTGGAACCCGATCCGCGTGGCCGGTGAATGCGCCCTGCTCGACGTGATCAGCAACGGCCGCATGGAAGTGGGCCTGGCCCGTGGCGCCTACCAGTTCGAGTTCGACCGCATGGCCAATGGCATGCCAGCCACCGACGGCGGCAAGGCCCTGCGCGAAATGGTCCCGGCGGTACGCAAGCTGTGGGAAGGCGACTACGCCCACGAAGGCGAAGTCTACAATTTCCCCACCTCCACCAGTGTGCCCAAGCCGGTGCAGCAGGGCATGCCGCCGATGTGGATCGCTGCGCGCGATCCGGACTCACACAACTTTGCGGTGAAAAACGGCTGCAACGTCATGGTCACCCCGTTGATGAAGGGTGATGAAGAAGTACTGGACCTGAAAAACAAGTTCCAGGCTGCACTGGACAACAACCCCGAGGTACCGCGCCCGCAACTGATGGTGCTGCGCCACACCCATGTGCACAGCCCGTCGGAGCCCGATGGCTGGAAAATCGGCGCCCAGGCCATTTCGCGCTTCTACCGTACCTTCGATGCCTGGTTTGGCAACAAGACGGTCCCGGTCAACGGCTTCCTGGAACCAAGCCCAGAGTCGAAGTTCGCCGAGGTGCCGGCCTTCGCGCTGGAGAACATCCGCAAGAACACCATGATCGGTACACCAGAAGAAATCATCGCGCGCATCAAGTACTACCAGGAACTTGGCGTCGACGAGTTCAGCTTCTGGTGCGACAACAGCCTGCCCCACGCCGAGAAGAAGAAGTCGCTCGAGCTGTTCATCAAGGAAGTGGTGCCGGCGTTCGCCTGAATTCCCATTGCCTGAAAACGTTGCGGGATCAGCCCGCTCCCGGCGGCCGTGTTGGCCCTCGCGAGCGGGCGTTTTTTTAGCTGCAAGCAAGGGCGTACGTGCTCGTCCGCGAGCTTGGAGCTTGGAGCTTGAAGCCGGCTCACGCCGCCTTTCGTCTTCTCATCAGAGAAATTTCCAGCGGCCTCTTGCACAACAAATATTATGGTATACCATCAGACAACAAGAGCTGATAACCCTCACCAGGAGCCCCTCATGAGTTTCGAAATCCGCAAGATCGTCACCTACTCCGAAGAGACCCGCATCGAAGGCGGCAAGGCCACCGACAAGCCGGTGACCATGGTCGGCCTGGCCGTGGTGATCAAGAACCCATGGGCCGGCCGCGGCTTCGTTGAAGACCTCAAGCCGGAAATCCGCGCCAACTGCTCCGAGCTGGGTGCGCTGATGGTCGAGCGCCTGACAGCTGCCATCGGTGGCGCCGACAAGATCGAAGCCTACGGTAAAGCTGCCGTGGTCGGCGCCGATGGCGAGATCGAGCACGCTTCGGCGGTGATCCACACCCTGCGCTTCGGCAACCATTACCGCGAAGCCGTACAAGCCAAGAGCTACCTGAGCTTCACCAACAAGCGCGGCGGCCCGGGCACCTCGATCCAGATCCCGATGATGCAGAAGGACGACGAAGGCCTGCGCTCGCACTACATCACCCTGGAAATGCAGATCGAAGACGCCCCGCGTGCCGACGAAATCGTCGTGGTACTGGGCGCTGCCGACGGCGGCCGCCTGCACCCGCGCATCGGCAACCGTTATATCGACCTGGAAGAACTGGCTGCCGAAAAAGCCAACGCTCAATAACAACAACCAAGACGGGCCGGGGCGTGGCGTGCTTACCCGCCGCGCCCGACCTTCAAGGAGCGCCCTCCATGATTCAGCCTGTCGCTGAACGTACACCGGCCGGGACCAGTTACCTGGCCCAAGGCCAGGGCCAACCCGTGGTGCTGATCCACGGCGTGGGCCTGAACAAGGAAATGTGGGGCGGGCAGTTCGTGGGCCTTGCCAACGACTACCGCGTCATTGCCTACGACATGCTCGGCCATGGCCAGAGCGCACTGCCTGCCGCCGACACCGGCCTGGAAGGCTACGCTGCCCAGCTGGCGGAACTGCTCGACCACCTGCAGATCGCCCAGGCGACCGTGATCGGCTTCTCCATGGGCGGCCTGGTCGCACGCGCCTTTGCCCTGAACTACCCACAGCGCTTGTCTGCGCTGGTGGTACTCAACAGCGTGTTCAACCGCACCCCGGAGCAGAGCGCTGGCGTCATCGCACGCGCAGCCCAAGCTGCCCAACAAGGCCCCGATGCCAACGTCGACGCCGCGCTCGACCGCTGGTTCAGTCGGGAATACAAGGCAGCCAACCCGGCGCAGGTCGCCGCGATTCGCCAGGTACTGGCGAGCAACGACCCGCAGGGCTACCACACCACTTATTCGCTGTTCGCCACCCAGGACATGTACCGCGCCAGTGACCTGGGCAGCATTCAGGTGCCGACACTGATCGCCACCGGCGAACTCGACTCGGGCTCCACCCCGGCCATGACCCGCCAGCTCGCTGCCAGCATTCCTGGCGCGCAAAGTGTGGTCCTCGCCGAACAACGGCATATGATGCCGGTGGAGGCACCCCGTGAAGTCAACAAGATGCTTCTGGATTTCCTCAGCCAAGCCCGCACCCTCACCGAATCCGCCAAGGGGATTGTTGCATGACCCTCGTTCGTTTCCAGATGTGCATCGACGGCCAATGGCTCGATGCCCAGAGCGGCAAGACCTTCGACAGCCTCAACCCGGCCACCGCCCAGGCCTGGGCGCAACTGCCCGACGCTGATGAGGCCGATGTGGAGTTGGCGGTCCAGGCCGCCCAGCGTGCGTTCGACAGCAAAGGCTGGCGCAGCATCACCGCCACCGCACGGGGCAAACTGCTGCGCAAGCTGGGTGACCTGATCGCCGAAAACAAAGAACACTTGGCTCAGCTGGAAAGCCGTGACAACGGCAAGCTGATCCGCGAAACCCGCGGCCAGGTCGGTTACCTGCCCGAGTTCTTCCACTACACCGCGGGCCTGGCCGACAAGCTCGAAGGCGGTACCCTGCCGCTGGACAAGCCTGACCTGTTCGCCTACACCGTGCACGAACCGATCGGCGTGGTAGCCGGGATCATCCCGTGGAACAGCCCCCTGTACCTCACCGCGATCAAACTGGCGCCAGCGCTGGCCGCCGGCAACACCATCGTGCTCAAGCCTTCCGAGCATGCCTCGGCGACCATCCTCGAGCTGGCCCGCCTGGCCTTGGAAGCAGGCTTCCCGCCGGGCGTGGTCAACGTGGTCACCGGCTACGGCCCAAGCACCGGCGCTGCGCTGACGCGCCACCCGCTGGTGCGCAAGATCGCCTTCACCGGCGGCGCCGCCACCGCTCGCCACGTGGTGCGCAGCAGTGCCGAGAACTTCGCCAAACTGTCGCTGGAGCTGGGCGGCAAGTCACCGAACATCATTTTCGCCGACGCCGATCTGGACAGTGCCATCAACGGTGCTGTGGCCGGCATCTATGCCGCCTCCGGGCAAAGCTGCGTGGCAGGTTCGCGCCTGCTGGTGCAGGACGAGATCTTCGACGAGTTCGTCGCCCGCCTGATCGAGCGGGCCAAGCGCATCCGCATCGGTAACCCTCAGGACGACACCAGCGAAATGGGCCCGATGGCCACCGCCCAGCAGTTGGCCGTGGTCGAAAGCCTGGTTGCTGCGGCCAAGGCTGAAGGCGCGAAGCTGCACATGGGCGGCAAACGTGCCGAAGTCGAGGGCGAAGGCTGGTTCTACGAACCGACGCTGTTCGAGTGCGATAGCAACTCGATGACCATCATGCAGGAAGAGGTGTTCGGCCCGGTCGCCGCGGTCATCCGCTTCAAGACCGAGGAGGAGGCCCTGGCCATCGCCAACGACTCGCAGTTCGGCCTGGCGGCCGGCATCTGGACGCGCGACTTGGGCCGCGCCCACCGCCTGGCCCGCGACGTGCGTTCGGGGATCATATGGGTGAACACTTACCGCGCAGTGTCGGCCATGGCGCCGATCGGCGGCTTCAAGAACAGCGGCTACGGCCGTGAAAGCGGCATCGATTCGGTGCTGGCCTATACCGAGCTGAAGACCGTGTGGATCAACCTGTCCACCGCGCCGATGCCCGACCCGTTTGTGATGCGCTAAGAGGTAATACACGATGATCGAACCAGGCATCTACAAAGACGTGATGGGCTCCTTCCCATCCGGGGTCACGGTGGTCACCACCCTGGACGCCGACGGCGGCATTGTCGGCATCACCGCCAGCGCGTTCAGCGCGCTGTCGATCGACCCGGCGCTGGTGCTGTTCTGCCCCAACTATGCCTCTGACACTTACCCGATCCTGCGGGACAGCAAGCAGTTCGCGATCCACCTGCTGTCCGCCGAACAGACCGCCGAGGCCTACGCCTTCGCCGGCAAGGGCAAGGACAAGGCCAAGGGCATCGAGTGGCACCTGAGCGAGCTGGGCAACCCGCTGCTGGCTAAGGCCACGGCAATCATCGAGTGCGAGCTGTGGCGCGAGTACGATGGCGGCGATCACGCGATCATCGTCGGCGCGGTGAAGAACCTGGTGTTGCCCGCCGATCCGGTGACCCCGATGGTCTATCACAGAGGCAAACTGGGCGCCCTGCCCCCGCTGGGCTGATGCCCTGGGGGCCGCTTTGCGGCCCCGATACTTTTTTTCAGGGGCCGCGCGACCCTCTCACCCTTGGTTGCGGCCCCTCTTTTGATTCGGAGCTAGGCAATGAGCAACGAAAAGTACGAAAAAGGCCTGCAGATCCGGACCCAGGTGCTGGGCGAGGACTACGTCAACCGCTCGATCCAGAACGCCGATGACTTCACCAAGCCTTTGCAGGAGCTGGTTACAGAGTACTGCTGGGGCCACGTCTGGGGCCGCGATGGCTTGTCGCTCAAAGAGCGCAGCATGATAAACTTGGCCATGATTTCCGCGCTCAACCGGCCCCACGAGCTCAAGCTGCATATTCGCGGCGCCTTGCGTAATGGCCTGAGCCGTGAACAGATTCGCGAGATCCTGCTCCAGGTCGGCATTTATTGCGGCGTACCCGCGGCGGTGGACAGTTTCCGCCTGGCCCGCGAGGCGTTCGCCGAAGCCGATGCGGAGTCAACCCGTTAACAACGGGCTGTTCGAACCACTGCAGGGAGCACCTCGGTTCGGGGTGTTCCGCGATGTTGGCGAAACAGCCTCATAAAGAGCGCACCCGATGAAACGCCAGCCACTCGACGACAGCTTCAAGGTCAACCGCAACCCCGTAACACTGCGTGAAATCGTGCTCGACAAGCTGCGCGGCGCGATCATGAATTTCCACCTGCTCCCGGGCGATCGCCTGGTCGAGCGCGACCTCTGTGACCGCCTCGGGGTCAGCCGTACCTCGGTGCGTGAAGCCCTGCGTCACCTGGAGTCCGAAGGCCTGGTGGAATTCGCCGATGCCAAGGGCCCACGCGTGGCCATCATCACCCTGGAAGACGCCCGCGATATCTACGAGCTGCGCTGTGTACTCGAAGGCCTTATCGTGCAGCTGTTCACCCTCAATGCCAAAGCCAAGGACATCCGGGCCCTGGAACGGGCGCTGGAAGTCAACCGCGAAGCACTCGAGGAAGGCGAGTTGCAGCAGGTGCTGGACTCGGTGCAAGGCTTCTACGAGGTGCTGCTCGAGGGCTCCGGAAATCAGG
The DNA here is from genome assembly GCF_977070485.1 of Lelliottia jeotgali. Taxonomy (NCBI): domain Bacteria; kingdom Pseudomonadati; phylum Pseudomonadota; class Gammaproteobacteria; order Enterobacterales; family Enterobacteriaceae; genus Lelliottia; species Lelliottia jeotgali. The sequence continues at coordinate 334,472 of NZ_CDRVFO010000002.1, read as the reverse complement.
TCGCAGCTCAGCAACTGCGCCAGTTGCAGGCGCGCATCAGCTACCTGCGCGCCACCTCGGTGTCGCAGCAAAACCGCCGTGGCGCCAGCAACCTTGAAATGGAAAAGATCGTCGACGCCATCAAGAGTGGCGACCCGCTGGTCGCCCACCAGGCCTCGGTCGATCATGTGCGCGCCGCCGCCAAGGTGGCGCTGGACTACCTGCGCCAGAAGCAGGACGACAACACCAAGGTGCGCGACATGGTCGAGCCTTTGGCACTCAAGGAACCTCGTATAGAACCCCGCATAGGCCGCTGACCATGCCCAACGCCCCGCGCTACTGCCCGCACTGCACCACAGAACTGGCCCGGGGCGTTCCCGAAGGCGACACCCACAAGCGCCTGCACTGTACCGGGTGCGGCTATGTCCACTACGTGAACCCGAAAATCATCGCCGGCTGCATCATCGAGCGCGATGGCAAGTACCTGCTGTGCCAGCGGGCGATCCCGCCCCGCCCAGGCACCTGGACGTTGCCGGCCGGGTTCATGGAGGCTGGCGAAACCACCGAGCAGGCAGCGCTGCGTGAGGTGTGGGAGGAAAGCGGCGTGCGTGCCGAAATCGTCTCGCCCTACTCGATCTTCAGCGTGCCGAAAATCAGCGAGGTGTACATCATCTTTCGCGCGATCGCCACCGAGGAGACCGGGCAGTATGGGCCCGAGACGCTGACCTACACGTTCTTCGAACCCGACCAGATCCCTTGGGAAGAGATCTACTACCCGGCGATACGGCAGATTCTCGAGCGTTACATCCTCGAGCGGCAGGCTGGGGTGTACGGGATCTACATGGGCAATGACGACACAGGCAAGGTGCACTTCATTCGTTGAGCCTGCTGCGGCCTAGTCTCCGGGACAGACAGCAAAAAGCCCTCGCCAATCCGCTATTCTCGGTGCACCCTTATCATCCCCGGCAGAAGGATGGGCAGAGCACACATGGCTAAATGGCTAGACGGCGGCGGGCTGATGGCTGAACGCATTCGCAATCACGATTGGTCCACTACCTCCCTGGGCCCGATCGAGACCTGGCCTGACGTACTCAAGACCACCGTGGCCCTGTGTCTGGCCTCGCGCTTTCCCCAGGCAATTCTCTGGGGGCAAGACCTGCTCACTCTGCACAACGACGCATTCCTGCCAATCCTTGGCAAAAAACCGCAAGCGCTGGGCAAGCCGTTTTGCGAAGTATGGCAGGAAGCCTGGACCGACATCGCGGCCATGGCCGAACGCGCCTTGGGCGGCGAAGCCGTCTATATCGAGGACTTCCCGCTGACCATCGACCGCAACGGCGGCCCGGAGCGCGCTTACTTCACCTTCTGCTACAGCCCTATCCGTGACCAGAACGGCGAAGTGGTCGGCATGCTCGACACGGTCACCGAAACGACCGCCAGCGTGGTCACCAATCAGCGGCTGGCGTTTCTTGACGACCTGGGCCGGGCTGTGGCGAATGCCACCGATTCGGACCGAGTAATGGCCATCACCACTGGCATGCTGTTGGAGCACCTGCAGTTGTCCAGTTGCGCCTATGCCGTAATGGAGGCCGACCAAGATGGCTTCACTATCTGCGGCGACTCTGTCGCACCCGGCTCCCCGCGGCTGCTGGGCCAGTATCGCCTGGCTGACTTCGGCCGCCTGGCGGTCAGTCAACTGCGCAAGGGTCTGCCGCTGGTGATCAACGACAACCTGAGTGAGTTGGCCAGGGAAGAAGCCGCCACCTTCCAGGCCATTGGCATCACTGCCACCATTTGCATGCCACTGGTCAAGGGGGGCCGACTCACCGCACTGATGGCCATCCACGATAAAATGCCACGGCGATGGACGGGCTACGAACAGGCGCTGATCGGGGAAGTGACGGAACGTTGCTGGGCACATATCCAGCGGGTCCAGTCCCATGCCGAAATGCGTGAGGCGCTGGCTGCGCTAGAGTCACTCAATGCCACCCTGGAACACCGTGTCGAAGAACGCACTACCCAATTGCTGCACACCGAAGCCGTGCTGCGCCAGGCCCAGAAGCTCGAAGCCATAGGCCAGCTGACCGGTGGCGTGGCCCATGACTTCAACAATCTGCTGACCATCATTCGCTCGTCACTGCACTTCCTGCAACGCCCCAACCTCGAAGACAGCCGTCGCGAACGCTACCTCAAGACCATTACCGACACTGTCGACCGAGGCGCCAAGCTGACCGGCCAGTTGCTGGCCTTCGCCCGCCGTCAGGCATTGAGCCCCCAAGTATTCGAAGCCCGATCGCGCCTGCAGGCCATGGCCGACATGCTTGATACCGCTACGGGCGCGCGGATCCAGGTAACACTGGAGTTGCCGTCAACGCCATGCCACATCCGCGCCGACCTCAGCCAACTGGAAACCGCTGTGATCAACCTGATGCTCAACGGCCGTGACGCCATGGCTGGCGAAGGCACCTTGCACCTGCGCCTGCTGCCCTACCAAAGCATGCCTGGCCTGCGCGAACAGCAAGAGCACCCAGGGCCGTTTGCCGCCATCTCGGTGGTGGACAGCGGTGTCGGCATCGCCGCCGAGTTGCTCGACCGTATCTTCGACCCGTTCTTCACCACCAAGGCGCCCGGCGAAGGCACAGGGCTTGGACTGTCGCAGGTGTTCGGCTTCGCCAAGCAATCCGGGGGCGATGTAGAGGTAGCCAGCATCCAGGGCCAAGGGACGACCTTCACCCTGTACCTGCCACAGGTGGAACAGCCTGCCGAGCAGGCCAATGCAGCCGCAGAGTTCAGCCAATCGCAGGTGAGTGGCGCGCGGCGAAGAATACTGGTTGTAGAAGACAACCCGGACCTTGGCACTTTCACTGCACAGATCCTCGAAGACCACGGCTACCGGATCAGCTGGGTGAACTCTGCGGAAGAAGCCTTGATGGAGTTGAACGGCGCGGCGGGCGACTTCGATGCCGTATTTTCCGATGTGGTCATGCCCGGTATGGGCGGCCTGGCCCTGGCCCGCGAGCTACGCCGCCAGTGCCCGCAATTGCCTGTGATACTCACCTCCGGCTACAGCGACGCGATTGCCGAAGGCGGCCACGAGGGATTCACATTCCTGGCCAAGCCCTACTCCGCCGAGCAAGTATGCCTGCTGCTTGGGAAGGTGCTGGCGCCCTGATGGCCGTCAAGGCCTGCCGGTAAGCAAGCGCGCCACACTCTGCGCCAGTTCTGCGCGCCGGTACGGCTTGCGCAACACCTCGAAGCCCTTGAGTTCGCGCGGTGTCAGGTTGGCGTAGCCGGTAATGATCAACACCGGCAGGTCTGCCTGACGCTCGCGCATCTGTTGAGCAAACCGCACCCCGGTCATATCAGCCATGACATGATCGGTCACCAGCACATCCGGCCACCAGCCCTTCTCCAGCAGCTGCAATGCTGCAGCGGCACTGGCGGCTTCGGTCACCTGATAACCCAGTTCACGCAACTGCAGCGCTGTGGCATGGCGCACGATCTCCTCGTCGTCCACCAACAGCACCCGAAGTGCACCGTCGGCAAGCGGCACCTCGGCCATTTCGCTGTCACGACACACCGCAGCCACATCGCTGCTCGGCAGCCATAACGTGGCAACGGTACCCCCCCCTTGCTGCGAGCGTATCTGGAAGCCGCCACCGGACTGTACGGCCAGTCCCTGGACCATCGGCAGGCCAAGACCAGTGCCCTTGCCCACGCCTTTGGTGGAATAGAACGGTTCGACGCAGCGACGCAACTGATCTTCGTCCATGCCACTGCCACTGTCGCGAACCTGCAACCACACCAGCGTCCCTTCGGTGAGGCCCGCAGGCCTTGGGGGACCTTCGGCCTCAAGCCCTGCGCAGATCCTCAAGGTGCCACCGTCGCCCATGGCGTCGCGGGCGTTGACCGCAAGGTTAAGCAGCGCCAGTTCCAGTTGATGGGGGTCTACGAGGACTGCAGGCAGGGCTGGGTCAATCTGTACCTGCACGGCAACTGTCGGCCCCAGTGATCGGGCCAGCAGCTCGTGCATGTCCTCTACCAGAGCGGCCAGCGACACGGCCTGTGGTTTGAGAGTTTGTCGGCGGGCAAAGCTGAGCAACCGCCCGACCAGATTGCGCGCACGCTCGGCAGCCTGCAGCCCCCCGTCGATCAGGCGCGGGGCACGTTCGGAGTGCGGCTGCCGGCGCAGCAGCTCGAAAGAGGCGATGATAGGCGTGAGCATGTTGTTCAAGTCATGGGCAATACCGCCAGTCAACTGTCCGATCATTTCCAGCTTGTGCGCTTCGTGCAACTGCAGCATTGCCGCCTCACGCTGGGCGAGTGCCGCCGTGACGCGCTCCTCCAGGCTGTCGTTGAGCAGGTGCAGGGCGCGTTCTGCGCGGGCATGTGTGATGGCCGCCCAGCCCTGCTTGGCGGCTTCCTCCACCAATTGGCATTCCTCTTCAAGGCACTGGCGCGGGCTGTGAAAGTGCACGCCAAGCATGGCCTCCAGACGACCGCCACGCAGCACCGGCACATGCAACGTGGAGCACAGACCGCTCAGGGGTGACGTTGCACTGTCATACGCCTGCTGCACCACCTGCCCTGCCGCCAGTTGCTCATGCAGCGATGCGCCGTAAGTCGCATAGTGGTGTTGACCGACCAGTGATGGCACGCCCTCAGCCCAATCGTGCGCGACCTTGAAACCTGCGCCGTCGCCCTGATCTTCGCCAAAACAGACCTGCGCCGCCCCCAGGTGCTCGGCCAGGCGGCTCACCACATAGGCTTCGATGCGGTCTGCTTCACCCAGCCCGGGCAACGTGCGGCCCAACTCCAGCAAGAACGCCTGATTCTGCTGGAGCCGCACCCGCTCGGTGGTCTCGGTGACCAGGCACAGCACCCCGCCGACACTTCCATCGGCCTCACGCACCGCGGAATAAGACACATCGAAGTACACCGTCTCGCCCAATCCGTGGCGTTCTATATAAAAGGGGCGATCCTTGGCCGAGAAGGTCTGGCCAGTCTCACGCACGCCACGCAGCAACGGCTCGAGGTCATGCCACAGTTCGCGCCAGTATTCCTTGCCTGGACGCCCCAATGCGTGGGGATGCTTGCTGCCAATGGTCGGCGCATAGGCGTCATTGTAAAGCGCAGCAAAAGCCTCACCCCAGAACAGCACGAACTGCGCCTGGGCCGGCAGTAATGTGGCCATCACCGCCTGCAAGTGGGGCGACCATGCTTCAGGCGGGCCGAGCGGCGAGTCGCTCCAGTCCATCGTCTGCAGCAGTGTGCCGATGGCACCGCCATTGAGCAGGAAGTGTGGTAGCGGATTGGGGGTTTCGTGTCGTTGAAGCGGTTTCATGTCTGGGATGTCCCGGGCATATTGCCATCCATCTGAGGATAAGAGATGTGCAATAAACAGTTCGTTCCCAGGGATTCGCCGTTAATTACTCCCCCGCTCAGGCGAGCATGCGCAGCATCAGCCGAGTTGCCCGATCATCAACCCCAGCGCCACCAGGATCATCGCCGTTCCCGATAACCGCCCGACCCACTTCGCCGCCTCCGGCCGGGTACTCAGGACAGCTTTGGCGCCATAGCCGACCAGCAGATAGATCACCAGCGAACTGCACAGGTGGACCAACCCCAGCAGCAGGATCTGCACAGGCACCGGCCAGCTCGACTGTGGGTCGGTGAATTGCGGCAGCAAGGCCAGGAAAAGCAGGAACACCTTGGGGTTGAGCCCGCTCACGCAAAAGCCTTTTAGCGCCCAGCGCGAGCCGCTATCGCCTGCATCACCCGGCCCTCCTTGCGGCACCGCCGGGCTCAGTAACAGGTTGCCGCCCAGCCAGAGCAGATAGGTGCAGCCAGCCAAGGTCAGCAACAATAAGGCCAGCGGATGCCCGGCAACCAGGCTACCCACGCCAGCTGCAACGATCAGGGTTGCCAGAAAATGCCCGGACAGCATGCCGGCCACCGCAGGCATCACCCAGCGCCCGCGCATGCCGGCCGAGATGGCGTAAGCCCAGTCTGCGCCGGGGGTGATCACGAACAGCAATGACACGGCCCAGAACGCCGTCAGCACACTGATTGCCACTTGAGTCTTCCTTCACTGGATTGGGAGTGAGGAAAGCGTACGGATTCCATCGAGGGATTATCTTTCGTATATTTCCCTTTCAAGCCTTATTGATGGAAGATTCTTCTCCGTGGACAGGACAGACCGCAAGATACTTGCCGAACTGCAGAAGGATGGTCGTTTGTCGGTTACCGAACTGGCTGAACGCGTGGGGCTGAGCCTGTCGCCTTGCCATCGGCGGCTAAAGGCACTGGAGGATTCGGGAGCCATCCTCGGTTACCACGCTCGCCTGGCACCAAGCGCCCTGGGGCTGAACTTCGCCGCGCTGGTGTTCGTCACGTTGCGCGAAGTCACCCGTCAGCCGGTCGCGGATTTCGAGGCGGCACTGGGCGAAATACCGCAGATCGTCGAGGCGCAGCGGCTGTTCGGCGACCCGGATTACCTGCTGCATGTCGTGGCAAAAGACCTGCCGGCGTTTCAGAAACTGTATGACGAACAGCTGACCAGCATTCCCAACGTGAAGCGCTTGAGCTCGACCCTGGTGATGAAAGAGGTGATTCAGGACCGGATGCTGCCGATGTAACTGCATGCACTTCAATCGGGCAGCTCGCACCAACACCACACACCCGTTTGAACCCGTACCTGCCCAAGCCTGCCAAACCCGGGCCTCCCAGCCCGGTGGCCCGCTCCTTGCTACCTCTCGCCCCTTAACCTTTTGTCAGCCTTAGGTTTTTTAAGGTTTATGGGCACATATTTACTAATTTCTCCTTCCCCCCGCACCCCGCATCATCGCTCCAACAAGAACGCGTCGCCCTTCGCCGGCACGCACCCGGGCAGCACCCGATGCCCCACCTTGCCTTGGAGTCAGTCATGACCAGTGCAGCCAATTCGGCACCCCTCATAGAAAAACACACGATCGGCTACGTGCCCCCGCAAGACCGCCATGGAAAGGTAAGGGATCTGTTCACGCTGTGGTTCGGCGGCAACATCGCGCCGCTGCCCATCGTCACCGGCGCGCTCGGCGTGCAGCTGTTTCACCTGAACCTGCTATGGGGCATCGTCGCCATTCTGGTTGGCCACCTGGTCGGCGGAGTGCTGATGGCGCTGCACTCGGCCCAGGGCCCGCAGATGGGCATCCCGCAGATGATCCAGAGCCGCGCCCAGTTCGGCTCGCTCGGGGCACTGCTGGTGGTGGTGATCGCCGGCGTGATGTACATCGGGTTTTTCGCCTCCAACATCGTCCTGGCCGGCAAATCGCTGCATGGCGTGGTCGACAGCGTGCCGGTACCGGTGGGTATCGTCATCGGCGCGCTGGGCTCGGGGATCATCGGCATCATCGGCTATCGCTTCATCCACGTGCTCAACCGTATCGGCACCTGGGTACTGGGCATCGGCATCGTGATCGGTTTCGGCTACATCTTCAGCCACGTGCAGAGCGACGATTTCCTCACCCGCGGCGGCTTCAACCTAGCCGGCTGGCTGGCCACCGTGTCGCTCGCGGCGCTGTGGCAGATCGCCTTTGCTCCCTACGTGTCGGACTATTCGCGTTACCTGCCGGCTGACGTGAAGGTCTCATCGACCTTCTGGACCACCTACCTGGGGTCGGCACTGGGCTCGAGCCTGTCGTTCATCTTTGGCGCCGTGGCGGTACTGGCGATACCCGCCGGCATGGACACCATGGACGCGGTCAAGCTCGCCACCGGCACCCTCGGCCCGATCATGCTGGTGCTGTTCCTGCTCAGCGTGATCAGCCACAACGCCCTCAACCTCTATGGCGCAGTGCTGTCGATCATCACCCTGATCCAGACCTTCGCCTACCGCTGGATCCCCACAGCCAAGAGCCGTGCGGTCCTGTCGCTGATCGTGCTGGCGGCCTGCTGCGTGGTGGCGGTGTTCGCCTCGGCGGACTTCATCGGCCACTTCGTCGACATGGTGCTGGTGTTGCTGGTGGTGCTGGTGCCGTGGACCGCGATCAACCTGATCGACTTCTATGTGATTCACAAGGGCGATTACGACATCCAGTCGATCTTCAAGGTCGATGGCGGTATCTACGGGCGCTACAACCCGCAGGCGCTGACCGCCTATGCAGTGGGTATCGTGGTGCAGATTCCGTTCATGAACACGCCGCTGTACGTGGGGCCGATCTCCGAGCACATCAACGGTGCCGACCTGTCCTGGCTGGTGGGCCTGCTGATCACTTCGCCGCTGTACTGGTGGCTGGCGAGCCGCGACAGTGCCTATCGCCGTCGCCAGACCAGTGCCAAGCTCGCGGCTGCAAGCTGATCAGGCAGCGGATTCGGCTGGGGCCAGAGTGACAATCACCAGGGAACAGGCGGTTGATCGGCTCAGGGCTCCGCCAGCCACCGCTCAGTGATGCTGAGCGCACTTTCGAACAAGGTCGATCACTTTAGCGTCACACTGTGCAGAGTTTTTTAAGTTACCCAAAGTGCAGCAAGCTGCCCGCTGGCAGTCAGACCAGGCCGCTTCTCCCCACGGACAATCGCGGAACAGTTTGAGCGATCAAGCACCTTCCGGCAGTAAGCTACGGTCGAACATGAACGGCCGATCTCCCTGCGGCGTATATTGATACAACTGCTGTGGCCTGCCGAGCCGCGGCTGATTCTTCTCCCCCGTATCACGCACCCAACCCAGCTCACGCAGGCGCTCCAGGCGCTTGCGCAGCGAGGTGTTGTTCACGGCCTGGCCCAGGCACGCCTGCACCGCCCCCAATGCATCGAGCACCGTGAACTTCTCGGCCAGCAGGTTCAGCGGCAGGCTGCTGTACACCGTCTTGCTCGCCAGCCGCTCGCGAGCGCGCTCCACCAGCAGGTTGTGATCGAACGGAAGGAGGACCTTGCGGCCCAACACACTGTCTAGGTCAAAAAAGGCCAACTGGTCACCCTCAACCTGCTGCCGAGGGTCAAGCAAGGCCAGGTAATAGGTGCTCAACGACCAGCCGCGCGGGTCGCGGAAGGCATTGCCTTCGGTGCCTACCTGCTCCAGGTAACGCGGCAGCACCCGGGCCTTCTCGCCTAGCGCGCGCTCGGCAGCAGCCTCCAGGCTGGTGTCCGGGATGCGGCCATTGACGAGCACGCCGGGCAGAGCCCACTGAGCGGCATGGGGCTCGCGCTCGCGGCGATGCAACAACACTTGCAGATGCTGGGCTTCGGGGGCCAGGCGCAGGGCGACGATATCGACGCTGGCCAGGACTTCGGCTGTACTCACTAAAAGGCTCCACTGCTCAATGACGTAATATTCCACCAGAGCGCTTAACTTGGGCAAGCATCGATAACTGCAAGACGTGTGCTTGACACACTTATATCACCAGGTGAATTATATGGCCAGGCCAGCGAGGAGAGCCCCATGAAAATCGCCAGTTTCGATGTCGACGCGCAAAACGGCTTCACCGCCAATGCCCCACAGGAATTGCCGGTGCCCGAAGGCAATGAAATCGCCGCCGACCTCAACACCATGGCCCTGCGCGCCGACCTGCGCCTGGGCAGCAAGGACGCGCACCCGGCCAATGCCGCGTGGGTGGTCACAGAACCTGGGCAAATGCTGCAACCGCTGACGCTGGCCAATGCCGACCTGACCTGGGTCAGCCACTGCGTGCCGGGCACGCCGGGCTTCGAACTGCTGCCAGGCCTGCCCGCCCCCATCGATTACGACTACTTCGTGTGGAAAGGCGTCGAACCCGACCTGCACCCCTACGGTGCCTGCTACCACGACCTGGCCGAGCGCCGCTCCACGGGCGTCATCGAATACCTCAAGGTGCAGCAGGTGGGCGCGGTGATCGTCGGTGGCCTGGCCCTGGACTACTGCGTTAAAACCACCGCCCGGCAGTTGCGCCAGGCGGGCTTCCAGGTACTCCTTTACTTGCCTGCCTGCCGCGCCCTGACCCAGGAAGGCGCCATCGCAGCGTGCGGCGCACTGGCCGCCGAGGGCGCCATCCTCTGCGGCGACGAGGCCGCGCTCGACCACCAGCTCTCTCTGATCAAGGAAGACCGCCCATGAGCGAAAGCGTTTTCGGCCCACGAATCATCCAGAACCTGCTCGACACCGACTTCTACAAGATCACCATGATGCAGGCGGTGCTGCACAACTACCCCAACGCCGAGGTGGAATGGGAGTTTCGCTGCCGTAACGGCGAGGACCTCTCGCCTTACCTGGCTGAAATTCGCTATCAGGTGGAGCAACTGGCAGACGTCACAGTCACCCACGACCAACTGGCGTATCTGGAGAAAATCCCGTTCATCAAGCCGGACTTCATCCGCTTCCTAAGCCTGTTCCGCTTCAACCTGCGCTATGTCCAGGTCGGCCTGGATGATGCCGGGCAACTGGCAATCCGTGTGCGCGGGCCGTGGCTGCACGTGATTCTTTACGAGATCCCGTTGCTGGCGATCATCAGCGAGGTACGCAACCGCTACCGCCATCGCGAAGTGGTGATGGAACAGGTGGGCGAGCGGCTGTACCAGAAACTGGACTGGCTCAAGGCCCACGCCAGTGCCGACGAGCTGGCGGGCTTGCAGCTGGCTGATTTCGGTACCCGGCGGCGCTTTTCGTACCGTGTACAGGAAACCGTGGTACATACCCTCAAACGCGATTTCCCGGGGCGCTTCGTCGGCACCAGCAACGTGCACCTGGCCCGCGAATACGAGCTCAAGCCCATCGGTACCATGGCCCACGAATGGTTCATGGCCCACCAGCAACTCGGCCCGCGCCTGGTCGACAGCCAGGCTGCCGCGCTTGAGTGCTGGGTACGCGAATACCGTGGGTTGCTGGGCATCGCGCTGACCGACTGCATCACCATGGACGCGTTCATGGGCGATTTCGACCTGTACTTTGCCAAGCTGTTCGATGGCCTGCGCCACGACTCGGGCGACCCGCTGGCATGGGCCGAAAAGGCCATCGCCCACTACCAGAAACTGGGCATCGACCCGCAGAGCAAAACGCTGATCTTTTCCGATGGCCTGGACTTCGCCAAGACGCTTGGGCTGTACCGCGCCTTGCACGGGCGCATCAATGTGAGTTTTGGCATCGGCACCAACCTCACCTGCGATATTCCCGGCGTCAAGCCCATGAACATGGTGATCAAGATGACGGCCTGCAACGGCGCGCCGGTGGCCAAGATCAGTGACAGCCCAGGCAAGACCCAGTGCCGCGATGAGAACTTCGTGGCGTACCTTAAACATGTATTCAAAGTGGCTTGATCACTGTCATATACACCGCCCGGCCTATTGGCCAAGCGGCTTTTACGACGCAATACATCTGCCTTCACATTCATTCGCGCACCCCGTCCGGTAATACAAAAGTAGAGGGAGCGAGTGCCTTGCACCTGGCGTCGGAATTAAACACAGCCTTTTCTGTGTGAATTCACGAGGTGCAAGATCATGGCTAACGATCAAGGCAAAAGTGGACAACAAGGCGGCACTCCCCAGCACAACCCGGACCAGGTCTCTAACGACCCGCAAAAACCTTGGGACACAGGGCATCAAGGCGGCCAGATGCCAGAAGACAAGTGGGAGAACGACCCGCAACGCTCAGGGGGTGGTGCACAACAAGGCGCAACGGGTGGCCATGGCTCCGGGAGCCGTGCCGGTACCGATGTCGAACAAGGCATGGATTCCGACCCTCAACTCGATGACGAAGAAGACAGCGGCATGAACAAGGACGATCGCTGATCTCCTATGGCCAGGGTTGATGGAACACCCTGGCCGTTAACATCTGGCGTGCGACCTCTGCGTCAGCGCCGGCGCGACCTGACTGCTGACGCTAGTAATCTCGCTTACCCTGCCGGACATGGGTGTCATGTACACAATGCCATGAACCGCGCCGCCGCCCGCGAGGGCGTGGCCGCATGCGGCAGCAGAATGGAAAAGTGCCTGACCAACGGCTGCGGGGCGATGTGCAATCGCTGCAGTGCGCCCCCTTCATGCCTGATCGACATCGCCGAAACGAAGCCAATGCCCATCCCCGCCCGCACGGCCTCCTTCACCCCTTCGACGCCGGCAATTTCCAACGCTACGCGCATGGCCACGCCACTGCGCGCAAATGCCCGTTCAACGATCTGCCGAACCCCGGAGCCGCTTTCACGCAGTACCAAGGGATAGCTGCCCAAGGCTTCCAGCGTCTGACCCGCCTGATTGGCCAACGGGTGAGCGCTTGGCACGATGGCGACGATTTCGTCCTCACGCCACGGTGTGACACCCGTGCCCAGCGGCAATTCCTGCCCGGGCGGGCCTTCGATCAGGGCGATGTCCACACTGCCCAGCGCCGAGACGATCTCTGCGGTATTGCCGTGCAAGGTGCTCACCTGCACCTCGGGGTATTGCGCATGGAAGTCGGCGATCAGGTAAGGCAGCAGGTAGCTGGCGGGCGTAGTGCTGGCACCGATGCGCAAGGTGCCGCGCTCCAGCCCGCGCATGGCGTCGCGCAGTGCCTGGGCCTGGCGAAAGGTTTCGCGCAGGCGTTCGGCATGGGCCAACAGCTGCTCGCCGGCCGCAGTAAGCCGCACTCCGCGGCCGGCACGCTGGTAAAGGGGCTCGCCGAATGCGTCCTGCAGCAGCTTGAGCTGGCCGGAGACAGCCGGCTGCGACAGATGCAAGGCCAACGCCGCATGGCTGATGTTGCCATGCTCGGCAACGGTGGCGAACGTTATCAGTTGTTCCGGGGTCATGAATTCAAAATATCAGCTAAGCGGATATTTGCCATTCTGAATTACGATTTTTTATAAGCTTATAACCAAATTAAAGTAGGCCCTGTCGATTCACCGTCCGGAGGACTCACATGGCCACGGTACCGTCCAACCCTGCCTTTGCCCCTACCCTCTCTACCCGAGGGCGGCTCAACGGCATCCTGTTCGTCGCATTGTTCGCGTTCGCCGTCACCCAACTGGCGGCCGTGCCCGTTATCGCCAACCTGGGCATCAGCCCGCTCATCGTCGGCATCGTCGCCGGAGCCCTTTACGGCAACGCCCTGCGTGATGGCGTGCCGGCCAGTTGGGCGGCGGGCATCAATTTCTCTGCCCGCGGGCTACTGCGCATCGCGGTAGCCTTTTTCGGCCTGCGTGTCAGCCTGCAGGAAATCGCCGAAGTCGGCTGGTCTGGCCTCACGGTCTCGCTGCTGGTGGTGGTCAGCACCCTGCTGATCGGCCTGTGGTGTGGCATGAAGCTGCTCAAACTGGACCGCGATACCGCCTTGTTGACAGCAGCCGGCAGCGCCATTTGCGGCGCCGCAGCAGTGCTGGCCTTCGAATCGGCGCTGCGCAGCGCACCGCACAAGAGTGCCATGGCAGTGGGCAGCGTGGTGCTGTTCGGCACCCTGTCGATGTTCCTGTACCCGCTACTGATCAACAGCGGCTGGCTGCACCTCGATACCCTGGGTGCCGGCCTGTTCCTGGGCGGCACCGTTCATGAGGTTGCTCAGGTGGTGGGCGCAGCAAGCAATGTCAGCCCCGAGGCCACGCACATCGCTACCATCGTCAAGATGACCCGGGTGATGCTGTTGGTGCCGGTACTGCTGGTGGTGGGTGTCTGGATCAGCCGTACCCGGCTGCCGGGTCAGGCACAAGGCAACGGCCGCATCGCCATGCCATGGTTCGCCTTCGGCTTCCTCGCGCTGGTATTGGTGAACTCGCTGCAGGTATTGCCAGGCAGCGTGACCCAAGCGGTCAACGGCCTGGACACCTTCGCCCTGACCATGGCCATGACCGCACTGGGCATGGAGACACGCTTGAGCCAGATCCGCCAGGCCGGCCCGCGGGCGCTGGTGACAGGGGCGATTCTCAACCTGTGGCTGCTCGGTGGCGGGCTGGCGATTACGCTGGGTGTGCAAAAGCTCTTCGCATGACTTATGGTGTTGTCAAAGAAGGATGTTTTACCTGCACAGGAAAGACTTAGATGCCCCAACGCCATGTCATCAATGCATCCGTCAGCCCCAAAGGCAGCCTGGAGACGCTGTCGCAACGTGAAGTCCAGCAACTGAGTGAAGCCGGCACCGGTAGCCTCTACACCCTGTTCCGCCAGTGCGCCCTGGCCATCCTCAACACCGGCGCCCATGTCGACAATGCCAAGACCATCCTTGAGGCCTACAAGGACTTCGAGGTACGCATCCACCAGCAAGACCGCGGCGTGCGCCTGGAGCTGCTCAATGCACCGGCCGATGCCTTCGTCGATGGTGAAATGATCGCCAGCACCCGCGAGATGCTGTTCAGCGCCCTGCGCGATATCGTCTACACCGAAAGCGAACTGGCCAGCCAGCGCATCGACCTGGAAAGCTCCCAGGGCATCACCGACTACGTCTTCCACCTGCTGCGCAACGCACGCACCCTGCGCCCGGGCGTCGAGCCGAAAATGGTGGTGTGCTGGGGCGGCCATTCGATCAGCAGCGAGGAATACCAGTACACCAAGAAGGTCGGCCACGAACTGGGCCTGCGCAAGCTGGACATCTGTACCGGATGCGGCCCGGGCGTGATGAAGGGGCCGATGAAAGGCGCCACCATCGCCCATGCCAAGCAACGCATGCACGGCAGCCGTTACCTGGGCTTGACCGAACCGGGCATCATTGCCGCCGAGGCGCCCAACCCGATCGTCAACGAACTGGTGATTCTGCCGGACATCGAGAAGCGCCTGGAAGCCTTCGTACGTGTCGGCCACGGCATCATCATCTTCCCAGGTGGCGCCGGTACTGCCGAGGAGTTCCTCTACCTGCTCGGCATCCTGATGCACCCGGACAACCAAGAGCTGCCTTTCCCGGTGGTGCTGACCGGGCCGCGCAGTGCCGAGCCGTTCCTGCTGCAATTGCATGCCTTCGTTGGCGCCACCCTGGGTGAGGCAGCCCAGCGCCACTACCAGATCATCATCGATGACCCGGCCGAGGTAGCGCGGCAGATGGTCGAAGGGCTCAAGGAGGTCAAGCAGTTCCGCCGTGAGCGCAACGACGCGTTCCACTTCAACTGGCTGTTGAAGATCGACGGCGGCTTCCAGCATCCGTTCGACCCGACCCACGCCAACATGGCGGAACTTGCCCTGCGCCGTGACCTGCCGCCGCATGAACTGGCCGCCAACCTGCGCCGGGCGTTTTCCGGCATCGTTGCCGGCAACGTCAAGGACAAGGGCATCCGCCTGATCGAGGAGCACGGGCCTTATCAGATCCGCGGGGACAGTGCGGTACTGGAGCCGCTGGGGCGTCTGCTGCAGGCGTTTGTCGACCAGCACCGGATGAAACTGCCGGGTGGCGCGGAGTATGTGCCTTGTTATCAGGTTGTGACCTGAAGACAACAGGGCCGCACTGCGGCCCATCGCCGGCAAGCCGGCTCCCACTGGGTTTGCGCTGAGCTTGAGAGCAGCGGGGTACCTGTGAGGGCCGGTTGAAGCGCTACCTGACCGGGTTCATCTCGCTGCGGTCAACCAGGCGAATACTGTTACGCCCGCCACGCTTGGACTGATACAGCGCCACATCACCCTGCTCGATCAACGCCGCCAGGCTCGCCGGCGGATGGTCGAAAAGGTTGGCGCCAATACTCAGGGTCACGGCCTGCGGGGTCGGCATTGCCTGCTCGGCAAATTGCTGGAACTGGCTACGCAAAACGCCACCCAGTTCCACCACCCGCTCACTGCTGGCATCGCTGAGCAGGATGACGAACTCATCCCCGCCCAGCCGTGCCGCCAGTGACCGCTCCGGCAACACCGCACGGATCATCTCGCTGAGCGTGACCAACAGCCGGTCGCCAGCCGCGTGGCCATGCAGGTCATTGACCAGCTTGAAGTTGTCGATGTCTATCAGCAGCAGCGCCCCAGGCCGGGCCGGGCTCACGTCTTTGAACAGGGGCGTGGCGCGGACTTCCAGCGCCCGGCGGTTGTACAACGCCGTCAACGGATCGCGAGCAGCCAGCCGGGCGATCCGCTCTTCACGGCGATAACGCACGGTACCGGTCATCGACAGGGCGATCAGCATGATCGCCATGGTTCCCTCAACCAGCGACACCTGAATGATCAGGCCGCCGAAGGTCGCCAGGTCGATCAGCGTGCCAGGCGTCACCGCGATGACAGCCTTGACCACATAGAACAGGCCATGGATGAGCAGCACATAACGCAACTGCACCGCCCCCACGCTCAACGATTTGCCGTGCGGGCGCAACAGCAGGCTGGCCTTGAGCGTGAGCAGCGCCACCAGCAGCGAGTTGACCATCAGCATGACCTTCGACCACTCAGGCCCCACGGGCAGCAGCAGCAAGGCAAACCAGGCGACGACGATCAGCAGCCAGCCCCGCGACAGGCGGGCCTGGGTAAAGCGCAGCACCCCCAGCAGGAAGAACGCATGCGCCACCACCAGCAAGCCGTTGGCGAACCAGATACCGATCAACAGCAGGCCGATCCCGCGCAACAGGGCCAAGGTCGAGCCGATGGTGATGGTGGCGAAACCCGCGCTCCAGAACAGCAGCGAGGGTTCGCGGACGCTGCGCCACTCGATCGCCAGGTACAAGGCTGCGGCGGCAGCCAGGGCGATGGTGATGGTAAGCATCGTGGGTGGATCAAGCGCCATGAAAGTTTTGGCCTGTCTGGTTAACGTGGAAAACGGCTGATTGTATTCGTTTGCCATGACTTTTCAGAGAGGTAAAAACGGCTCACAACACCCGCTTGATCAACGGCTCCAGGCGACTGAAACGCAAGCGGCGCAAGAACCTGCGCACTTCTTTGGGGTGCTCCGCCTTGACGCCCAATTCTTGGGCCGAGCCGATCTTCGGTGCAAACCGGCGAATGCCCTCCAGTTCCACTTCCCGCGGCACCGTCCATTCGCCCTGCGGGTCGTCGATCAGCAGCCCGTTCTCCAGGTCCAGGTTGAACCCGCGCGGATTGAGGTTGTTGCCTGTCAGCAACGAGTAACGCTGATCGACCCAGACGCCTTTGGCATGAAAGGTATGCCCAGGGTCGTTCCAGATCCGAACCACCAGTTGGCCGCTGACAATGCTGGCATGGCGGCGCCGGGCAAAGGCGCGCAGGTTGTCTTCATACAGATAGGGCAACGCGCCACTGGCGCTGAACGGCTCACCGGGCGCGATATAGAAATCATTGGCCGTACGGTGGCCGACAATCAGTTCCACCCGCACGCCGCGGTCCAGGGCGTGGTCGATCTCGCGCATCACCACTCGGGGCGGGTTGAAATAAGGCGTGCTGATGATGATCTGTGACCGCGCCGCAGCCAGCAACGCGCACACCGCGCGGTTAAGCGGGTTGCCACGGCCAACGCCGAGCAACGGCACCACCCGCAGGCCCTGCCCTGCAACGGCAGCCGGTGCGTCATACGCCATGCGCCGCAGCCGTGCACGCAAGCGGCGAATATCGCCGCGCAGGCTGCGGTTGGTCGGTGGCGCCGGCAGGTCCAGGCGCGGCGTTGCAGTGTGGTGCAGCAGCCGCCGCACCAGGGCGACCATGGCATCGGCCAGCTCAGGCGACTGGAACAGGTGGTAACGGTCCAGGCGATAACGGTCGAAACGGTGCAGGTAGACGTTGTTCAGGCTGGCGCCGGTATAGATCACGCAGTCGTCGATCACGCTGCCCTTGAGGTGCAGCACGCCGAACAACTCACGGGTTTGCACTGGCACGCCATGAATAACCACGTCCAACCCACGCAGCTGACGCTGGGCCTGGTACCAGGCGGCATTGCCCGGCTGACGCCCGGCGCCCAGCAGGCCACGGCGTGCGCGAAACCAGTCGACCACGATGACGATCTCCAGGCCCGGCCGCGCCGCCTTGGCCTGGTACAGGGCATCCAGCACTTCCTGCCCGGCCTCGTCCTCCTGCAAGTACAAGGCGACGATGACAATGCGCCGGGTCGCAGCGCCGATGCGCTCAAGCAAGCGGGTGCGATAGGCCGCGGCATCGGGCAGAACCTCGATGGCCTGCGGCGCGATGGCGAAACCTGGCAGCGCGGCCAGCATGGATTCGGGGTTCAAGTAGCTTCACCTTCTGTCTGCATTCAGGTCCATTCCTGGCCATCACGCCGGGGTGTAAGATCGACCGGGCAACGACCCATAACAACAAGAAACATGCGAGGCCTGTTTTTCACTGCCCCCGACGAATCACGCCTCAGCTTGCACAGGAAGATCGCAATGGTCCACCCCGTTTCTGCAATCGTCTCGCCTTGCCCAGCCAAGACCTTCGGTTTTCTGGTGCTGCCCAACTTCACCACCATCGGCCTGGCGTCGGCGGTGGAAACCTTGCGCATGGCCAACCTGGCAGCCCGCCGCCCCCTCTACCGCACCGTATTGCTCGCTGCCAGCGAAGCGCCGGTGATGGCCAGTAATGGCATGCGTATCCTGCCTGACCATGCCATCGCCGAGGCCCCGCCGCTGGATGCCCTGTTCGTGGTCGGGGCCAACCCGATCGACCGCAGCCGAGGTAGCCGGCCCCTGATCGACTGGCTGCGCCAACTGGCCCGCCAGCACGTTCCGCTAGGCGGCATCTGTACCGGCAGCTACCTGCTGGCCAAAGCCGACCTGCTCAAAGGCTATCGTTGCACCATCCACTGGGAGGACATCGAAGCCCTGCAGGAGCATTTCCCCGGGATCGTCATTTCCAGCCAGCTTTTCGAACTGGACCGCGACCGTTACACCTGCTCCGGTGGCGTTGCGGCGATGGACATGATGCTGCAACTGGTCGCCCGCGAAGCCGGTGGCCAAGACATCGCCGCCAAGGCGGCCGAGTTGCTGCTGTGCGACCGGGTGCGCGGCGAGCGCGAGCGACAGCGCGTGCCGTTGCGCACCTTGCTGGGCAGTGCCCAGCCCAAGCTTAGCCAAGTGGTGGCGATCATGGAGGCCAACCTGGAGGAGCCGCTGGCGCTGGAGGAACTGGCCAGCCTCAACGAGGTGACCGTGCGCCAGCTAGAGCGGCTGTTCCACAAGTATTTGCAGCGCACGCCCAGCCAGTATTACCTGGAGTTGCGGCTGTCGCGGGCGCGGGAATTGCTGTTGCGCAGCGACGTGCAAGTGCGGGAGGTGGCGCTGGCATGCGGGTTCAGTTCGCCGGCGCATTTTTCCAAGAGCTACAGCCGCTTCTTTGGCCTGTCGCCGCTGGGGGAACGGCGGCAGGCATCGTTGCACTGATACCTCAGTCTTTCAGTTCGTCATGGGCCGTTTCCCGGCACATCAACATGGCCACCAGCGCCACCAGCGCCGCCGCCAGCAGGTACCCGGCCGGCGCCAGTTTGCTACCAGTCACATGAATCAACCAGGTGGCGATGAACGGTGCCGTCCCGCCAAACAAGGCGTTGGCCAGGTTGAAGCTCAAGGCAAAGCCACTGAAACGGACGCGGGTGGGGAAGATTTCCGCAAGCAGGCAAGGCAAGGTGCCGTCGTTCATCGCCAGCATCGCCCCGAAGAAGATCTGGATCGCCAGGACCACCAGCAGGGGCTGACCATCGAGCAGCTTGAACAGCGGCACGGTCAACCCCAGGAACAGCAGCGAAGCAACCACCAGCATGGTCTTGCGGCCAAAGTGGTCAGACAGGCGTCCCATCAGGAAGATCAGGCCGATGTAGGTGGCCAGGGAAACCGTCGAGGCGATGAACGAGTCACGCTCGCTCATGCCCATTTCATTCGACAGGTAAGTGGGCATGTAGCTGAGCAGCAGGTAGAACGCCACAGCATTGAGGCAGGTAACCCCGATACCGATGGCCAGGCTGCGGCGGTGCCGGCTCAGCAGTTCGCGGATCGGCGCCGGCGTCATGCAGGCCTTGCTTTCCAGCCGCTGTTCCATCTCCAGGAACTTGGGTGTGTCCTGCAGGCTCATGCGGATATAACGTCCCACCAGGCCAAACGGCGCCGCCAGCAAAAATGGCAGGCGCCAGCCCCAGCTGTGCAGGTCTTCAGTGCTGAGCAGTTCATGCAAGGCCGCAACGAATGCCGCACCAAACAACAGCCCGGCCGCAGTGCTGGCCGGCACGATGCTGGTGTACAGCCCCCTTCGGCCAGGCGGTGCATACTCGGCGAGAAATGCCGCAGCGCCGGCATACTCGCCCGAAGCGGAAAAGCCCTGCACGAGGCGGATCAGCAACAATAGGCACGGCGCCCACAGGCCGATCTGCGCATACCCCGGCAGCAGGCCAATGCAGAAGGTCGAAATCGACATGATCAGGATCGACAGTGACAAAGCATTGCGCCGGCCATGACGATCGCCAAAATGGCCCCACACCACCCCACCCAGCGGGCGTACGAGGAAGGACAGGGCGAATACCGCGAACGTCGCCAGCAAGCCGCTGGTCTTGTCGGTTTGCGGAAAGAAGGTGGCGGCGATGATGGTCGCCAGGTAGCCGTAGGCCGCGTAATCGAACCATTCGACGAAGTTGCCCATGAAACTGGCGCGGGCGGCCTTGCGCAGGGCCTGGCGTTCGGCGCCTTGGGTGGCACCGGCGAGGGTGGGAGCATTCAGGGTGGTGCTGGACATGACGGATACCCTCTGGTTCTTCTAATTGGAGGCAGGGTCTGAAGGTCATACAGTTAGTTGTTATTGTGTTGTTTGTGCCGGCCTCTTCATTCGCGCAGAGGCCGGCACCTGTCATCATTTGCGAATGATGTTGCGCTCCGGTCCATACGGGAACTTGGTGATGTTCTCGGCACCCGTTTCATTGACGATCAGGATGTCATGCTCGCGGTAGCCCCCTGCCCCCGGCAGCCCTTCGGGCAGCATGATCATCGGCTCGATCGATACCACCATGCCCGGTTCCAGCACCGTATCGATATCCTCGCGCAGCTCCAGCCCTGCCTCACGGCCGTAGTAGTGGCTGAGTGTGCCGAACGAGTGGCCATAGCCGAAGGTGCGGTACTGCAGCAGGTCATGGCGCAGGAAGATCTCGTTCAGCTCGCGGGCGATATCGCAGCAGCGCATGCCCGGGCGCACCAGCTTGAGCCCTGCCTCGTGCACTTCGACGTTGGCTTGCCACAGGCGCAAATGCTCGTCCGGGCAGTGGCCCAGGAACAACGTACGCTCCAGTGCGGTGTAGTAGCCGGCGATCATGGGGAAGCAGTTGAGGCTGAGAATGTCGCCCGGGTTTACCTTGCGGCTGGTCACCGGGTTGTGCGCACCGTCAGTGTTGAGCCCGGACTGGAACCAGGTCCAGGTGTCCATCAACTCGCTGTCGGGGAAACTGCGGGCGATCTCGCGGATCATCGCCTGGGTGGCATGCAGTGCCACTTCATATTCCGGCACCTGGTCCTGCAGCGCCTCGACCACCGCCGCACCGCCAATGTCAGCCACCCGCGCACCATGGCGAATGAGCGCCTGTTCTTCGGCGGACTTGATCATGCGCATGCGCATGCAGGGCGCACCGATGTCCAGCAGCTCGGCCCTTGGGTAGCAGGCAGCGAGCTTGGCATGGTTCTGCAGGTTGAGGTGGTCGTACTCAACGCCGATACGCGACGCCAGCGGTAGCGCCTGCTGGATGGCCACAAAATAGTTGTCGCGCTGCCAGTCGGTATAGACGATGTTGTCGGTGCCGACCGTGCGACGCCAAGGTTGGCCACCGTCGATGTTGGCGCTGATCGACACCACCTTGTCGTGGGTCACCACCAGTGCATAAGGGCGGCCAAACGAACAGTAGAGGAAGTCGCTGTAGTAGTTGACGTTGTGGTACGAGGTGAAGATCGCCGCCTCGATATCCTGCTCGGCCATATAGGCCCGCAGCCGGGCATGGCGGGCGGCATATTCCTGTGCGGAAAAAGTCGGTTTGACCTTGTTGCCGTTGCGGATCTTCAGGGTCTGGGGCATTTGCATGGTCGGTGTTCCTTGTCGTTGTGAGCACGCTGTTTCAGGCCGGCCGCCTGAGATGCATTGCAGCAGAACGAACGAGGACGCTTTTGTACCTATCCGACCTGGAATTGGCGCGATGGCCACTGCCCCATTGCAAACAAGCCGGCCCCCACAAGCACTCCACCGCCTTCTGGCTTTGTGGTGTGACTGCGGGGGCCGGCTTGCCGGCGATTGGGCTGCAAAGCAGCCCCAGTCATTACCTTTATTTCAAATCAAAACGATCCAGCTCCATCACCTTCACCCAAGCTGCAACGAAGTCCTTGACGAACTTGTCCTTGCCATCGCTGCTGCCATACACCTCGCTCAGCGCCCGCAACTGCGCATGCGAGCCGAACACCAGGTCCACACGGGTGCCTGTCCACTTCACTTGCCCGGTCTTGCGGTCGCGGCCTTCGAAGCTTTCGTTGTCGCCCGAGGTGGCCTTCCACTCCACACCCATGTCCAGCAGGTTGCGGAAAAAGTCATTGCTCAGGGTGCCAGGCTGGTCGGTGAACACGCCGTGCTTGCTGCCGCCATGGTTGGCGCCCAGCACCCGCAGGCCGCCGATCAGCACGGTCAGTTCCGGCGCGGTGAGGGTCAGCAACTGGGCTTTATCCAGCAGCAGTTTCTCGGCCTTGACGCTGTAGCGCGCCTTGGTGAAATTGCGGAAACCGTCAGCCAGTGGCTCGAGCACAGCGAACGACTCGACATCGGTCTGTTCCTGGGAGGCGTCGACACGGCCCGGGCGGAATTGCACGTTGCCAGCGTAGCCGGCATCCTTGGCGGCCTTTTCCACCGCGGCGGTACCGGCCAGCACAATCAGGTCGGCCAGAGAGATGTGCTTGCCACCGTTGTTGAATTCACCCTGGATCTGCTCCAGTGCCGCCAGCACTTTGCCCGTGCCCTGATTGGCTGGCCAGTCCTTCTGCGGCGCCAGGCGCAGGCGTGCACCATTGGCGCCGCCGCGCTTGTCGGAACCACGGAACGTCGAGGCGGCTGCCCAGGCGGTGGATACCAGCTCACCGACACTCAACCCTGACGCCAGGACCTTGGTCTTGAGCGCGGCTATGTCTTGCTCGCTTGGCAACGGCTGATCGGCCTTGGGCAATGGGTCTTGCCACAACAGTTCCTCATTGGGCATTTCTGGCCCGAGGTAACGTGCCAGCGGGCCCATGTCGCGGTGGATCAGCTTGTACCAGGCGCGGGCAAAGGCGTCTGCCAGCTGGTCGGGATTGTCCTTGAAGCGCCGGGCAATCGGCTCGTAGATCGGGTCGAAACGCAGGGCCAGGTCCGAGGTGAGCATGGACGGTGCGTGGCGTTTGCTCGGGTCATGGGCATCCGGCACGGTGCCAGCGCCTTTGCCCTCCTTGGGCTGCCACTGGTGGGCACCGGCCGGGCTCTTGGTCAGTTCCCACTCAAAGTTGAACAGGTTGTTGAGGTACTCGTTGCTCCACTGGGTCGGCGTCGAGGTCCAGGTCACTTCCAGGCCACTGGTGATGGTGTCACCACCCTTGCCGGTGCCAAATTTGTTGGCCCAGCCCAAGCCTTGCAGTTCAAGGCCGGCAGCTTCCGGTTCGGCGCCGACGTTGTCGGCCGGCCCTGCGCCGTGGGTTTTGCCGAAGGCGTGGCCGCCGGCGATCAACGCAACGGTTTCTTCATCGTTCATGGCCATGCGGCCGAAGGTTTCGCGGATATCCTTGCCCGAAGCCACCGGGTCGGGGTTGCCTTCCGGGCCTTCCGGGTTGACGTAGATCAGGCCCATCTGCACGGCGGCCAGCGGGTTTTCCAAGTTGCGCTCGGCCGACAGGTCGCGGTTCTGCTCTTCACCGTGCTTGGCGGGTTCGGCCACCAGGTCCCCCTGCCCGGGCGCCTGGGCCTTGACCTGGTCCTTGCCATAGCGGGTGTCGCCGCCGAGCCAGACCTTTTCCGAGCCCCAGTACACGTCTTCGTCCGGCTCCCACACATCCGCGCGGCCGCCGGAGAAGCCGAAGGTCTTGAAGCCCATCGATTCCAGGGCGACGTTGCCGGTGAGCACGATCAGGTCGGCCCAGGAAATCTTGTTGCCGTACTTCTGCTTGATCGGCCACAGCAGGCGCCGGGCCTTGTCCAGGCTGACGTTGTCGGGCCAGCTGTTGAGCGGCGCGAAACGCTGCTGACCAGAGCCGGCGCCGCCGCGGCCGTCACCGATGCGGTAGGTGCCGGCGCTGTGCCAGGCCATGCGGATGAACAATGGGCCATAGTGGCCGAAGTCGGCCGGCCACCAGTCCTGGGAGTCGGTCATCAAGGCGGTCAGGTCTTGCTTGAGCGCCTGGAAGTCGAGGCTCTTGAACGCCTTGGCGTAGTCGAAGTCCGGGTCCATCGGGTCGGACTTGGTGCCATGTTGGTGGAGAATCCTGAGGTTGAGCTGGTCAGGCCACCAGTCTCGGTTGGTGGTGCCGCCACCTGCGGTTTGATGGAACGGGCATTTCGATTCGTTCGACATCTGCTGTTACCTTTGGGTCGGTTATCCAGATTTCCGGTCTATGCCAGGTGTTCTTTGAGCCGAGCACATGGGCTCATGCCTACCCCTCATCAGGTCAGGTCGGTCACGTTCCGACAGGGGCTTGCGAAGCTGTCACGGCGTGGCGGCAGGGTCTTGCACCCAGGTGCTCTGACGCCGCCCGCAGGGGAATTCGCAGGGCCACGGTCAAGACTAGTCGAGCTTGGGCAGACTTCTAATAGAGTGGCTATTGGAGGGTGATAGGTTGGCTCTGTCAGGTATTCAGTATGTCTCCCCTACCGGCACATCCTTACAAGGCGCAAGGGCCCGTGCCGTGCTTCAATACACCGCCAACCACCCAATTTCCTGCGTGAGCCAAGCCCCATGAACCGCAACGACCTGCGCCGCGTCGACATGAACCTGCTGGTGCTTTTTGAAGCCCTGATGATCGAGCGTAACCTGACCCGCGTCGGCGAAAAGCTGTTCATCACCCAGTCCACCGTCAGCGCCGCCTTGGCCCGCCTGCGCGAACTGTTCGATGACCCACTACTGATCCGCAGCGGCCGGGTCATGGAGCCAACTCCCCGGGCCATGCAGATCTTCGCCGAGCTGGGGCCGGCCATGGACGTGATCTCTTCAGCGATCAGCCGCGCCCGGGAGTTCGACCCGACCAACAGCTGCAACGTATTCCGCTTGGGGCTCTCAGATGACGCCGAATTCGGCCTGTTCCCGGCCCTGCTGCAAGCCCTGCGCGAAGAAGCACCGAACATCAGCGTGGTGGTGCGCCGTACCAACTTCCTGCTGATGCCTGGCCTGCTGGCCAGCGGCGAGATCTCGGTGGGCGTCAGCTATACCACCGACCTGCCGGCCACGGCCAAGCGCCGCAAGCTGCGTGACATCGGCGTGCGCGTATTGCGCGCCGACGGTCGCCCAGGCCCGCTGACCCTGGACGAATACTGCGCCAGGCCGCATGTGATGGTGTCGTTTTCAGGAGACATGAGTGGCAACATCGACCTTGATCTGGCGCGCATCGGCCGTTGCCGCAAGGTAGTGCTGGCCGTGCCACAGTTCGGCAGCCTGCGCGCGCTGCTGCGCAATACCGAACTGATCGCAACCGTGCCGGACTACGCCGCCTGCGCCCTGGCTGACGATGGCAGCCTGCGCGCCGACCCGGCGCCGTTCGACATCACCGAGGCGGAACTGTCGATGGTATGGAGCGGCGCGCAAGACAATGACCCGGCCGAACGCTGGTTGCGCGAACGGATTCTGCAGTTCATGGCCAGGTAGCGCAGGCATGACACCTTTTCACTTGCGGCGTTGCATCCAGGCTGCCCCAAGCCCACTCAGGCAGATGATGGCGATGCCCAGCAAGGTGGTGCTATCGGGCACCTGCCCGTAGATCAGCAACCCCAGCAAGCCGGCAAACACGATCTGGCAATAACTGAACGGCGCCAGCAGAGCCGGCGCGGCGTGGCGGAAAGCCTGGGTCAGCAGCAGGTGCGCACTCATGCCGAAACCACCCAGTGCCAGCATCAGCAGCGCGTGGTCCCAGCGCGGTAGCTCCCAGAAAAACGGCACCAACGCACTCATCACCAGCGTGTTGCACAGCCCGGCGTAGAAGTTGCTGGTGGTGGGGCTGTCATGGGCGGCGAGTATGCGTGTGAGCAACTGGTAGAAGCAAAAGCCCAGTGCCGAGCCGAAGGGGTACAGGATCGCCGGGGTGAACATCGCGCCACCGGGGTGCACCACCACCAGCACGCCGATGAAGCCCAGCACCACCGCCACCCATTGCCCGGGTGTGACCCGCTCCTTGAGCAGCGGCGCCGACAGCGCAGTGACCAGCACCGGGGCCAGGAAGTTGACCGAGGTCGCCTCGGCCAGCGGCAGGTACTGCAAGCCGGTGGTGAACAGCAGGCTGGTGCTGAGCAGGCTCAGGGCGCGCAAGGTCTGCAGCACCGGGCGCCGGGTGCGCAGCACATTCAGGCCGGATTTGGGCAGGAAGATGCCGGCCATCAGCAGGGTATGCACCAGGTAGCGGGCCCACACCACCATGATGATCGGGTACAGCCCACCGAGGAATTTGGACAAGGCATCGTGGCTGGCGAACAGGAACGTGGCCACCACCACCAGGGCGATGCCGCGCAGGGGGTGGTTGACTCCGGACAGCGGTGTGCTGGAACTCATGGCGTTCTCGATGGCGGCGCTGCGACATGCAACGCCAGGTGAAGGCAGTGCGACTGCAGGGATTCTAGAAGAGATACGACGACTTGAGGAAGGTCAATTGACACGCTCATGCAGGGCAATGTGTTTTCCGTTCGCTGATCGACCACTTTCTGGCCCCTGCTCATGGTCCCAGGCAGGCGAAACGCGCACCATCGAGCCTGGACCCTCGAACCCGAACAAGGAGTTTTCATGCATAGGCTCACCACCCGCAACGGCCTCGACCTGCCCAGCATTGGCCTGGGCACCTGGCCGATGACTGGCGCCGAGTGCACGCGAGCAGTGCACCAGGCACTGGAGCTGGGTTACCGGCACATCGATACCGCCACTGCCTACGACAACGAAGCCGCTGTTGGCCAGGCGTTGCGCGACAGCAGCGTGCCACGCGAACAGATTCACCTGACCACCAAGGTCTGGTGGGACCGCCTGGCGCCCGAGGCCATGCGCCAGTCCCTGGAGAACAGCCTGCGTGCCCTGGGCACGGAGCAGGTCGACCTGTTCCATATTCACTGGCCCGGCAAGGAATGGGACCTGGCCCGCAGCATCGAGACGCTGGTGGCCCTGCGTGACGAGGGCAAGGTACGCAGCATCGGCGTGGCCAACTTCCCGCTCGGCCTGCTGCGCCAGGTGATCGAAGCGCTGGACGCGCCGCTGGCGGCGATCCAGGTGGAATACCACGTGCTGCTCAGCCAGCAACCGCTGCTCGACTACGCCCGCCAGCACGACCTGCTACTCACGGCGTATACCCCGCTGGCCCGCGGGCGGGCGGCGGCGCAGCCGGTGATCCAGGACATCGCCCGCAAGCATGGCGTGTTGCCGAGCCAGGTGGCGCTCAAGTGGTTGCTGGACCAGGACGGCGTGGCGGTGATCCCCAAGGCCAGCAGCCGCGAGAACCAGCTGAGCAACCTGGCGGCGCTGGATGTGCGCCTGGATGCTCAGGATCGGGCGCTGATTGCCGGGTTGCCCAAGGATCAGCGGGTGGTGAGCCCGGACTTTGCGCCGGACTGGAACAGCTGAATGCCAAGGGCCGCTTTGCGGCCCTTTCAACTCACCGCCACAGCCACCTGCTTCAACCGCTCCCCCGCCGGCACCGGGCGCCCATACAGATAACCCTGGAAGTGCGAGCACCCTTCCGCCGCCAGCCGCTGCATCTGCTCCTCGGACTCCACACCCTCAGCCGTGGTCTTGATCATCAGGCTGTTGGACAGTTCGGTGATCGCCCGGACGATGGACATCGCCTCGCGGCTGTCGCACATGTCATGCACGAACGACTTGTCGATCTTGATCCGGTCGAACGGGAACGAGCGCAGGTAACCGAGCGACGAATACCCGGTGCCGAAGTCATCCAGCGAAATCGACACCCCCAGGTCTTTCAGGGCGCGCAAGGTACGCACGTTCTCCTCGCTGTTGCCCAGCAGTACCGATTCGGTGATTTCCAGCTCCAGGCGTTGGGGCGCCAGGCCCGAGTCGGCCAGGGCCAGGGCCACGGTATGGACCAGGTTGGCGTTCTTGAACTGCACCGGTGATAGATTGACCGACACCGTCTGCTCACTGTCCCAACTGGCCGCCTCCTGGCACGCCAGGTTCAGCGCACGGGTGCCGAGTTCGTGGATCAGCCCGGTCTCCTCGGCAATGGGAATGAAGTCCATGGGCATCACCATGCCGCGGGTCGGGTGCTCCCAGCGCAACAGCGCCTCGTAGCCAGTCACGCTGCTGGTCTGCTGATCCACTATCGGCTGGTAATGCAGGTGCAACTGCCCAAGGTGCAGCGCAGTGCGCAGGTCTGTTTCGACCAGGCGGCGCTGGCGGGCGGCGACATCCAGTTCGACGTGGAAGCACTCGTAGCGGTTACGCCCATTGCGCTTGGCTTCGTAGAGGGCCATATCGGCGTAACCGAGCAGCTGTTCGGCCTGTTCATTGTCATCGGGGGCAATGGCGATGCCGATGCTCACGCCCACCGTGAACTGGTGGCCTTCGATCTGGAACGGCGGGCAAATCGCTTCAATCAGGCGCTTCGCCGTATTGCAGGCAGCCTCGCGGCCGTCCAGGCCAGTCAGCACCACGGCGAACTCATCGCCGCCCAAGCGGGCCAGGGTGTCTTGCTCGCGCAGCTCACGGCGCAGGCGCTTGCCCAGTGCGCGCAGCAGCTTGTCGCCGAAGGCATGGCCGAGGGAATCGTTGATGTTCTTGAAGTTGTCCAGGTCCAGGCACAGCGCTGCGGTCAGCTTGTCGTTCTGATGGCCGCGCACCAGTGCCTGCTTGAGCCGCTCGTTGAACAGTGTGCGGTTGGGCAACCCGGTCAGCGCGTCGTGGTGCGCCATGTGATGGATCTGGGCGTGGGCGGCCAGTTCCTCGGTGGCGTCTTCTGCCACGAACAGCACATAGTCGGCCTGGCCCTCGCGGTTCTGGCTGAGCAATGCGCGGCTGCGCAGGGTCCGCGGACCACAGGCGGTATCGACGCAGGTTTCAGCGGCATAACCCTTTGGGTTGCGTGCGCCGCGGGCGAGTTGCTGTTCCAGGTAATCGGCCGCAGCCGGTGCCAGGCACTCACCCGGCAACCGGCCGATCGTGCTGCGGCCGCGCCCACCGAACAGGCGTTCGGCCTGCTGGTTGGCCAGCAGGATACGCTGGCTTTCCAGGTCCTGGACGATAACGCTGGCGGGAATGTTGGCGATCACAGAATCAAGGAACTGCGAAAGCTTGGTCATCTCCTGGCTGTACTGTTCAGCCAGCTCCTTGGCCTGCAACAATTCCAGCTCCTGTTGGCGCCGCTCGGAAATGTCACGGGTGACCTTGGCGAAGCCGATCAGATGGCCGTTGTCATCGCGCACCGCCTCGATCACCACGTGGGCATGAAAGGTCGAGCCGTCCTTGCGCAGGCGTGCGCCGATTTCTTCGAAGCGGCCAGTGTCGCGCGCCTGCGCAAGGTTCTGCTCGGGCAGGCCGGCGACGCGCTCGGCTTCGCTGTAGAACAGCGAGTAGTGCTTGCCGATAATCTCGTCGGCAAGGTAACCCTTGGCCCGCTGGGCGCCCGGGTTCCAGTTGGCGACGATACCGTCGGGGGTGAGCAGGTAGATGGCATAGTCCACCACGCTCTGGATCAACAGCCGGTACATGACGTCGGGGCTTGCGACTAGCGACATGAAAATTTCCCTGAACCTGCAACGCGCACGAAAAGGAACCCCAGGCCAGAGCGGCCGGGTCTTGAATACAAGGTAATGGCATTATGCCGCTTGAATGGATTTTGTGAAGTGGATCACAGTTTTTTGCCGGCGCCGCTCAGTGGTAAGCGGACGTAACCTTGTAGGTCAGCAGGTCCGGATCATCACCCAGCACGATTTGCTGCACCGGCCGGGGCAATTCGGCCACGACGGCTTTGCAGAAGGCAACAGCGGCGGGGTCTGGCGCATAGCAGCGTAGCAGCCAGTCTCCGGCACCAGTCAGCACCTGCAGCGCGACCGCACGGCCAATACCTTGGCGGCGGTAGCGCTTGAGGATAAACAGGTCGGCCAGTTCACTGGCGTTGATGCCAGGCAGCTCGCTGCGCTCGACCAGCACGAAACCGGCAATGAAACCATCCACCAGTACCAGGTTGGCGCTCCAACCTTCTGCAAGCCAATAGCGCTGCAGATGCTCTTCGTGAATGTAGAAGCGCCCGTTTACCTCAACGTCTTCCTGCTCCCAGTCAGAGGACTCGTAGGCATAGAACTGATAAAGATTACGGATCAGGTCGGCCTGGTCGGGAGTAGTGGTGAGCAGTTCGATGGGCAGCATGGGGGGCTCGGGGCAAAGGAGTGGTTCGAAGACTTTCATGTAGAAAGTACCGGCCCCCAGATTATGGCTCAACTCACGCCACGAACGGCATCAGGCGCCCCGCACCTGATGCCGTGCCCCTCACTTTTCCTGCAGTACCGCCCTGCCCTTCACGGCCCGCGGCCCTCGCCAGGCCCAGAACAGCAACCCAGGGAACGGGGCGTAGACGACGAAGACGATCCACAGCATCTTGCGCTCCGCGCGCCGTTCGCTGCCGATGATATGCCAGATGGCGAAGATCTCCAGCAAGATGACCAAGGCCGCGACAATGATCCAGATCGTTCCGATTTCCATGAGCACTCTCCCGTTGGCATGTAAAGGGTTGGGTTACTGCCAGCGGCAAGGGTTCATTCGGATTTACTTGCCTGCGCCTTCTCCAGCGCAGCCTTCAACGCCGGCGCATCAGCGAACTCCTGCTGGCTGACCAACGCTCCCTGCTCAAGCTGCAACCACAACACCTTGCCTTCCTGACCAGGATAGCGGCTGGCAACCTGCCCTTCACGGTCGAGCATCACCCGGTAGTTGTAATCACGCATGGCCGGGATGGCGAAGAGCTTGCTGATCAGCGCAGGCATGCGCTGGATATCCGCCACAAACACCGCATCGCGCGACTCCAGGTAGCCCTTGGGCTGTTCAGCCAGAGCCGCCTTCACCAGCTTGGCGCCGTCCATGTCGCGGGCCACGAGCAGCACATGCGTGCCGGCGTCCAGGGTATAGGGCTGGTCATGCTGATCGAGCAGCGTCCACGGTGCGAGCTTTTCCCCGGTTTGCAGGGCGTTTGCCACCAGCGGCAGGAGGCTGAACAACAGGGCGACGGCGTATTTCATCGAGGTTCTCCAGGTGGGAGGCGCCAGCATAGCCCAGTTGCCTCAATACGACCTCCAATACCACATGCCCACCCTGGCGATTGTCTTTCCACAGGTCACCCGCCACACTCTGCAGGCCAGCCAGGAAGCGGAGTCCAGAGTGCCCACCCCACGCCAGTTCAGCAAGAAGACCAGCACCACCAACATGCTGCGGCTCAAGTCCACCGCGGGCAGCGCCCAGGCGCCCTATCGCGTCGACTTCGTCCTGCTCAAACACTTCTCCATGGCCAGCTTCACTGTGGCCATGGACGTACTGGTCACCGCCAACCTGCTGCGCGCCGACAGCTTCAGCTTTACCCCGCTGTCGCTGGACGGCGACCGAGTGCTGAGCGACCTGGGCCTGGAGCTGGTGGCCACTGACCTTGTTGCCAGCGAGCTGAAAGCACTTGACCTGCTGATCATCTGCGGCGGCTTGCGCACACCGCTCAAGTACCCCGAGCTGGACCGCCTGCTGGGTGACTGCGCCGCCCACGGCAAGGCCCTGGGCGGGCTATGGAACGGCGCCTGGTTCCTTGGCCGCGCCGGGGTACTGGATGACTATGGCTGCAGCATCCACCCCGAGCAGCGCGCCAGCCTGTCCGAGCGCAGCCCGCAGACACGCATTACCCCGGCCAGCTTCACCCTGGACCGTGACCGGCTCAGCGCCGCCAGCCCCAATGGTGCCATGGAACTGATGCTCGGCCTGGTCCGCCGCCTTTACGGTGACGGCCTGGCAGAAGGCGTCGAGGAAATCCTGTCGTTCTCCGGTGCACGCCACCGCCAGGTCGGGCCGGGGGCGAAAAAGTCGATGAGCCTGCACCTGCGCACCATCGTCGAGCTGATGGAGAACAACCTCGAGGAAACCCTCAGCCTCGACCAGTTGGCGGCCTACAGCGGCCGCTCCCGGCGGCAGATCGACCGCCTGTTCCAGGCCCAGCTGGGCACCTCGCCACGGCGCTATTACATGGAACTGCGCATCACCAAGAGCCGCCGCCTGCTGCAGTACTCCGACCTGTCGGTGATGGAGGTTGCGGTGGCCTGCGGCTTTGTTTCGGTGTCGCACTTCAGCAAGTGCTACGCGGCCTATTTCGGCTACCCGCCGTCACGTGAGCAACGGCTGGGCGAGTGAACGGCACTCAGGCCTGGATGTAACGCATCACTGCTTCGCAGATCATGGCCTTGTGGCGCAGTTTGACCTGCTCATCGAGCAGGTCGATCTGGAAGATGTCGCCGAAGGTGTGGCGGTTCGAGACCCGATAGAAGCAGAACGCGCTCATCAGCATGTGCAGGTCGATGACCTCGATGCCCGGGCGGAACACCCCCTCTTGCACGCCCCGCTCCAGCGTGCGGCCCAGCGCCTGCAGCACCAGGCTGCTCATCTCGCGGATGGCCGGGGTTTTCTTCACGTACTCGCCGTAGTGGATGTTTTCGGTGCAGACCATGCGCACGAAATCGACGTTGCGGTCGTGATGGTCGAAGGTGAACTCGGTCAGGCGCTGGATGGCCTGCTCGGCCGGCAGCGACTCCAGGTCCAGGCGGTGCTCGGTCTTGCGGATGTCGCCGTACAATTTGACCAGGCACTCGACGTACAGCTGCTCCTTGCTGCCGAAGTAGTAGTAGATCATGCGCTTGGACGTGGCTGTGCGCTCGGCGATGGCATCCACCCGCGCGCCTGCCAGGCCTTGCTGGACAAACTCGTTGATGGCGGCCTGGAGGATGTCCTCGCGGGTTTTTTCAGGGTTGTTCTTGCGCGACTTGCGTGTCCCTTCGATCTCGGGCTGGCCGAGGGGGGCAACGGGATTGCTCATAGCTGCTCACGGGGTATTTATTGGGATTTGGACGGGATTATCCGTGAGTGGAGGGTTGGAAGGAAGCGCGCTGTTGATCGGGTGGGCAGGATTGGCGTGGGCCCAGCCTGAGGCCCATGATCAAGCGCTGCACAGGCAGCGCCCGATCTCACAGGCCGTGAACCCCGGGCGGTTACAACACCGGCTTGCGCGCCGCTCCGCTGCGCCGCTTGGCCATCGCCGCCAACCGCACAGGAACGTTGGCCGCACCGTACCCGGCATACCCCCCCTTGCGCTGGATGATTTCAAAGAAGAACCGGTCCTCGAACGCCTCGGTGTATACGTGGAACAGCTCGCCACCCTGAGCGTCGCGGTCATACAGCACGTTGTAGTACGCCAGCTCGCTGAGGAACTCGTCGTCGAAATCGAAACGAGCCGCCAGATCGTCGTAATAATTGAGCGGAATCTCCAGCAACGGCACACCGGCTTCCTTCGCTCGGGCCACTTCCTTGAAGATGTCGGCACAATCGAAGGCGATATGGTGAACACCCGACCCGCGATAGCTCGACAGCGCATGAGCGATGGCGGTGTTGCGGTTCTCCGAGATGTTCAGCGGCAGGCGCAGGCTGCCGCACTGGCTGCGCAGGGCACGGCTTTTGACCAGGCCGTACGGGTCGGGCAATACCACTTCATCATCTGCGGCAAAGTCGAACAGGCTCTTGTAGAACAGCACCCAGCTGTCCAGCGACTCGGCTGGCAAGGCCAGGGCCATGTGGTCGATGCGCTGCAGGCCACCGGTGCTGCTGGCGCTCTGGTCCAGGCGGAAGTCGGTGTCGTACAGCGACGGGCCTTCCTTGCCCTGCTCCACCAGGTAGATCAGGCTGCCATCCGGGGCGCGTACTGCAGGCACCTCACATTCGTTGGGGCCGACCAGCCCGCGGAACGGCTGGCCGCGGAAGTCGGTGGCGCGCTGCAGCGCCGCGTGCTCGTCCTTGACCCGCAGCGCGGTGGCGCACAACGATGGGCCGTGGGCCTCGAAGAAGTTGTGGCCAAAGGAGTAGGGCTCGGCGTTGAGCACGATGTTGATGTCGTTCTGGCGTAGCAGGCGTACATCCTTGCTGCGGTGCTTGCCGGCGTCGGCAAAGCCCAGGCGCTTGAGCCAGCTGCCCAGACGCGCGCCGACCGCTTCGTCGACGGCAAATTCCAGGAATTCCACACCGTCGTAGGTACTCGCGGCAGGCGGTGCGAACAGCACACCCGGCTCGATGGCGGTGCCCTCGTGCTGCAGGCGCAGGCGGGTCTGTTCTTCCAGGTACAACAGCGAACGCAGGCCATCGGCGGCGTTCTGGCGCGGTGGTGCAGCGCGGAAGCCGTCGTTGAAGATTTCCAGCGACAACGGGCCACGATAACCGGTGGCCAGGATCGGCGCGAGGAAGCCGGCCAGGTCCATTTCGCCCTGCCCAGGGAAACAGCGGAAGTGGCGACTCCACTCCAGCACATCCATGGCCAGGATCGGTGCGTCGGCCATCTGCACGAAGAAGATCTTGTCGCCGGGGATATCGCGGATCGCGGCAGGGTCACCTTTGAGCGACAGGGTGTGGAAGCTGTCGAGGATAACGCCCAGCGCCGGGTGGTCGGCCTGGCGCACCAGGTTCCACACTTGCTGATAGGTGTTGACGTGACGCCCCCATGCCAAGGCTTCGTAGCCGATGCGCATGCCGCGTTGGCCGGCGTGCTCAGCGAGCAGGCGCAGGTCGTCCACCAGCAGTTGTTCTTCGCCCAGGGCGTCGGCCTGCACGTTGCTGCACACCAGCACCAGGTCGGTGCCCAGCTCTTGCATCAGGTCGAACTTGCGCTCGGCGCGGTCGATGTTCTTCTGCAGGCGGTCGCGGCGGCAGCCTTCAAAATCGCGGAACGGCTGGAACAGGGTGATGGCGATACCGAGGTCAGCGCACATCTGCCGCACTTCGCGGGGGCTGCCGGCATAGTAGAGAAGATCATTCTCGAAGATCTCGACGCCGTCGAAACCGGCGGCGGCGATGGCTTCGAGCTTTTCCGGCAGTGTGCCGCTCAAGGACACGGTGGCTATCGAACGCTGCATGTTGGAATTCCTTGTTATGGGGCTACTGGGCTGGAAGCTGGGGCTAAGCAACACACCATCAGACTTCTTGGCATGATGAATTATTCGCAGGTAAAGTCATGGCAGCAATCACTTTGTACGGAACGGTTAGTTTTGCGTTCGATTACCGCACAAAACCCGTTTTGGCGAATTGATTCACTGCCATCCCTGCGCAACCATGAGACCAGACGCAGGCACACCGACCACCACTTTCTGCCCAGTGGCCGTTCGGCACAACCTGCGCTCACAAGCCCAGCGCCACGACATAATAAGTTCAATAAAACGGGTATCGACCTATGCAAAACTCCCTCGCCTTGCAACCCGCACCTGCTCGATCGTTGTCTCCAAACAGACTTGGCCCGCGATCGTCGGCCCTTTAAGCACCCAAATACTCCCGATAGCGATCGCACACCCCCTGGCTTGCCGCCTGACGGCACCGGCTGTGCGGCGACCAACAAAAACAACGGAGACAACGATGGCTCACTCCAGCTCTCAAGCCAAGAAAGCGACCGCCAGCGGATGGATAGGCTCGGCACTCGAGTACTACGACTTTTTCATCTATGCCCAGGCTGCGGCACTGATCTTCCCGCAGATCTTCTTCCCCAACACCGACCCCAAGATGGCGATCATCGCCTCGCTGGCCACCTACGGCGTGGGTTACCTGGCCCGTCCGGTTGGCGCTTTCGTGCTCGGCCACTGGGGTGATACCCGCGGGCGCAAAAACGTGCTGCTTCTGTGCATGTTCCTCATGGGCATTTCGACCATGGCCGTGGGCCTGCTGCCTACCTACCACGATATCGGCATGCTCGCCCCGGCCTTGCTGGTGCTGCTGCGCCTGGTCCAAGGCTTTGCCGTGGCCGGTGAAATCTCCGGGGCCAGTTCGATGATCATGGAGCACGCACCGTTCGGGCGGCGCGGCTACTTCGCCAGCTTCACCTTGCAGGGCGTTCAGGCCGGCCAGGTAATGGCGGCGGCGGTATTCCTGCCACTGGCCTACTTCATGCCCAGCGAGGCGTTCAACGACTGGGGCTGGCGCATTCCGTTCCTGATGAGCGCCATCGTGCTGATCGCAGGCTTCATCATCCGTAAGGAAGTGCACGAAACCCCGGCCTTTGTGAAAGAAGAGAAACAGGACAAGGTTGCCAAGTCGCCAATCAGCGAGGCCTTCCGCCACAGCTGGAAGCACATGGTGCTGGTGATGTTCATGGCCTTGATGAACGTGATCCCGGTAGTTGCCACCATCTTCGGCGCGGCCTACGCGGTACAGCCGGCCTACGGCATCGGCTTCGACAAGAGCGTGTACCTGTGGATCCCAGTGGTGGGCAACATCGTTGCAGTGCTGGTCATCCCGTTCGTGGGCAATCTTTCCGACAAGATCGGCCGTCGCCCGACCATGATCGCCGGTTGCCTGGGCTCGGGCCTGCTGGCCTTCGCATACCTGTATGCAATCAGCATCCAGAACGTGCCGCTGGCCTTCGCTACCTCGATCCTCATGTGGGGCATGGTTTACCAAGGCTACAACGCGGTGTTCCCAAGCTTCTTCCCTGAGCTGTTCAACACCCGCTACCGCGTATCGGCCATGGCCATTGCACAGAACATCGGCACCATGCTGACCGCCATGCTGCCGGCCTTGTTCGCACTGGTGGCGCCACCGGGTTCGGATAACATTCCGCTGGTGATTGGCGGCCTGGCGTTCTTCATTACCTGCGTATGTGCCCTGGCAGCGTATATCGCGCCGGAAACCCATCGCCTGGCGATGGAAGACCTGGGTAACCCGCAGGCCAAGCCGATGGACAAGGATGCCTACGAGGCCAGCCGCAAGGGCAACCTGCAGACGGTGAGCCACTGATAGACGCAAGGGGCCGCTCTGCGGCCCCTTGCATTTCAGCCGTTTACCACTGCCTGCAAGCGCTGCCACAACTGCTCGACATGCTCGCGCTCAGTGGGCAGCGCCCCCACCGAAACCCGCACCATCCAGCGCCCGTTCAAGGTCGCCGGCGTAACATAGGCCTCACCCGAGGCATTGAGCCGCTCAGCCCATGCCTTGGTATGCGCATCCAGCGCCTCCCCTTCCAGCCCCGCAGGCCGGTGCACAATGCACAAGGTCTGCAACTGTACCGGCGCCAACAGCACCCACTCCCCTGCCGCCTCGATCTGCCCCGCCAGCCAACGGGCATTGTCCAGGTCGCGCCGCAAGCGCTGCTGCAACGCCTCGACCCCCTCGCTGCGCAACATGAACCATAGCTTCAATGCCCGGAACCGGCGCCCCAGCGGGATGCCCCAGTCGCGCAGGTTCTTCACCTCGCCATCGACCGCTGACTGCAGGTAGCTTGGGTTGGTGCTCATCACCCGGATCAGGTGCTGCGGGTCACGCACGTAGTAGATAGAACAGTCGAACGCCACCCCCAACCACTTATGCGCGTTGACCACCACAGAATCAGCCAGCTCGATGCCGTCCCACATCCAGCGGCATTCGGGCAGGATCATCGCGGAGCCGGCCATGGCTGAATCGACGTGCAGCCATAACCCCTGGGCCTGGGCGATTTCGCCAATCTGGCGCAAAGGGTCCAGCGCCGTGGTGGCCGTGGTGCCGGTGGTAGCAACCACAGCGCAGGGCAAGTTACCGTCGGCCAGGTCCTGTTCGATAGCCGCCAACAAGGCTTCGGGGCGCATGGCGAACTGCTCGTCGGTAGCGATCAGGCGGATGTTGGCGCGGCCGAAGCCGGCCAGCAGCGCGGCCTTGTCTACCGAACTGTGGGCGTGGGCACTGACATAGACGATCAGCGGTTTGGCTTCGGCTTGCAGGCCGCCACGCACCAGGGCGTAATCGGTGGCACGCTCACGGGCACAGATCAGCGCGACCAGAGTGCTGGTAGACGCTGTGTCCTGAATCACGCCGCTCCACTGCTCCGACAGGCCCAGCAACTGGCGCACCCAGTCGAGGGTAGTTTCCTCCAGCTCGCTGAGCGCCGGGCTCGATTGCCATGACAGGCCCAGCACACCCAGGCCCGTGCTGAGAAAGTCGCCGAGCACCGACGAAAGAGTGCCATTGGACGGGAAGTAGCCATAAAAATCGGGGTGTTGCCAATGCGACAGGCCAGGCATCACCAGCGTGTTGACGTCATCGAGGATCGCTTCGAAGGGCTCGCCCTGTTGCGGGGCGCCGGCAGGCAAGGCAGCTTTGAGATAGCCGGGCTCGACCTGAGCCATCACCGGGCGTTCACCGACCGTCTGGCGGTAATCGGCGATCAGGTCGATCAATTGATGGCCGTACTGGCGGAATTGTTCTGGGGTCACGCGCGGTCTCCTGTGGGTTGTCAGCTGTCAGGCCCGGCCCCATCGCCGGCAAGCCGGCTCCCACAGGTACTGCACTGGGCTTGAAGGCTCTGGGCAGCTGTGGCAGCCGGCTTGCCGGCGATGGGGGGCATCACCAACAGCACAAGGGCCCCAGTCTAGGCGCCTGCCGCCACACCAATAACCCCGCTTGGCGCATACCTGCTATGGCAAAGCCGCATGCCCACCCTGCACGCCGAACTGTGATTGGCGCCACAGCTCGAAGACCCGGTTGCGCAACCAGCGGTGCTCGGCCGACGCCTGCAGGCGCTGGTGCCACACCACCCAGTAGCGCTGGGTATGCTCCACAAACCCCAGCGGCCGCCAGGCCAGGCCATGCAGCCGGCACAGTTGGCGGGCAATATGCTCGGGCACCGTCGCCAGCGCCTGGCTGTTGCCAACGACCTGCACGGTGGCCGAAAAGAACGGCACCTCCAGGCTGATGCGCCGCTGCAGACCTTGGGTGCGCAGGTGGCGGTCAATGAAGCTGTCCTTGTCGCCACCACCAGAGATGCGCACGTGCTTGAAGGCCAGATAGTCGTCCTGGCTCAGCACTTCGCAGGCCGTCAGCGGATGGTCCCGGCGCATCAGGCACACCGCACGGTCCTCGCCAAGCAGGCGACCGTGAAGGTTGGCCGGCGACTCGTCGAACAGCGTGGTCGCAAGGTCGATCTCGCCGCTGGCGAGCAAAGCATATTGCCCGGCCTGCCAGGTGCGGTAGTCGATGCTTACACCCGGTGCTTCCTGCTCCAGCGCCGCCACCAGCAGCGGCAGCATGTGCTCTGCAACATAGTCGGACGCGGCCAGGCAGAAGCGCCGTTCGCAACGGGCCGGATCGAACGCGGCGGGCTGGCGCAGAGCCTGGAGTTCTTCAAGCACCTGGCGCAGCGGCTCGACCAAGGCTTGGCCGTATTCGCTGAGCACGTAGCCACGGCCCTGGCGCACCAGCAATGGGTCGTCGAAGGCTTCACGCAGGTGTGCCAGCTGGCGGCTCAACGCCGACTGGCTGACGCCAAGGCGCTCGGCGGCGTGGCTGAGGTTTTTCAGCTGCAGGAGGCAGTCGAGGGTGCGCAGGTGGGCGAGGCTGAGGGAGGCGAAGGTTGGGTTCATACAGGCTTCCCCAGGCTGGACACAGGCCCAATCGCCGGCAAGCCGGCCCTCACAAGTACCTCACAGAGCCATGGCGCTGCAGTGTACCTGTGGGAGCCGGCTTGCCGGGGATTGGGCCGCAAAGCGGCCCCGGCTTTTACTCGGTCAGGCCAACGTAGACGTTCTGTACGTCATCATTCTCGTCGATCGCTTCGAGGAACGCCTCGACTTCAGCCAGTGCCTCGGCACTGAGGCTGGCAGCGCTCACCGGGTTCTTCGGGGTGTAGCCGATCTTGGCCGAGGAAACGGTGAAACCGTGCTCGGGCAGGGCTTTCTGCACTGCATCCAGGTCGGTGGTGTCAGTGATGAACAGGGTCGAGCCCTCTTCTTCACCGTCTTCAAAGTCCTGGGCTCCGGCTTCGATGGCGGCCATTTCAGGGTCGGCATCGCCTTCGGGCATGGCTTCGATCAGGCCCACATGGTTGAAGTCCCAGGCCACCGAACCACTGGCACCCAGCTGACCCTTGCGGAACAGCACGCGAATCTGCGCGACGGTGCGGTTGACGTTGTCGGTCAGGCACTCGACGATCAGTGGCACCTGGTGCGGCGCGAAACCTTCGTAAGTCACCGCCTGGTACTGCACGGCATCACCGTCCAGGCCCGCGCCCTTACGGATTGCCCGGTCCAGGGTCTCGCGGGTCATGGAAGCCTTCTTGGCTTGCACGATGGCCAGGCGCAGGCGTGGGTTCATGTCGGGATCGGCGCCCGACCTGGCCGCGATCTGGATTTCCTTGGACAGCTTGCCCATGATCTTGCCCTTGGCATTGGCAGCTGTTTCTCTATGCTTGGCTTTCCACTGTGCGCCCATGTCGACTCTCTTGTTTCAGCGGCCGGTTCAGGAAGCGACCGGCCAAAAAGTGGGAGCAGTTTATACGCCCTCGGGCCAGTGTTCGACAAGAAATCTCACGCTTTGTCAGCCTTGCCCGCCGCCGCCGCGAACCGGGCCAGCCGCACGTCCAGATGGCGTGGCCGCAGCCCCCTGTCTTCGGCGCGCTCCTTACGCCGGATTGCATTGCGTACCATCAGCGACCCCAGGTAACGGATCGGCTCCGGCGGGAACAGCCCCAACGGGCCCTTGACCAGTGGCGAGCGGGTCCAGGGGTTGTCCAGCCCCAGCGCCAGCGACGAGAGGATCTGCCCGCCCATGTGGCACGGCCCTACCCCGCTGCCAGAATATCCGAAGCCATAGAACACGTTGCCCTGCCCGTCCAACCGCCCAAAGAACG
Organism: Lelliottia jeotgali; assembly: GCF_977070485.1. NCBI lineage: Bacteria > Pseudomonadati > Pseudomonadota > Gammaproteobacteria > Enterobacterales > Enterobacteriaceae > Lelliottia > Lelliottia jeotgali. The sequence goes on along the minus strand of NZ_CDRVFO010000002.1, from coordinate 293,685 downwards.
GCAGCCCGGTCACCGAGCGGTCCGAGGGGCCGTTCCAGCTGGCCGCCAAGGGCACCTGGGCCAAGGCAGGGAAGAAATCGGCCAGGCTCTCACGCAGCAGCGGCCGGTACGGCGAAGGTTGATCGAATACCGGCAGCATGCGCCCGCCATAGGCGAAGGTGTTGCCACCCTTGCCAAGCATCAGCCGGCCATCGGAGGTGTTGTGGTAGTAATGCACGAAGATCCGCGAGTCCAGCACGCTGATGCCGTTGTTCAGGCCGATCTCGTGCAGCAGCTCGGGGCACGGCTCGGTGATCACCATGTCACTCGAAACGATAGCCACGCTGCGTTCGAACTGCGGGAAGGCACGCGCCATCCAGGCATTGAGGCCGAGCACCACGCGGTCGGCACGCACCGTGCCGTGGGCCGTGCGCACCTGCGCCGGGGCGCCGTGCTCCAGGCCGGTCATGGCCGTGCCTTCGTGAATTCGCACGCCGCGCTGCAACGCCACGCGCCGCAGGCCGCGCACCAACCGGCCAGGCTGGACGGTGGCGGCGGCCGGCGAAAACCAGCCCTCCAGGTGCCGCGCCGAACCGGCCAGGCGCTGTACCTCGTCCAGCGGCAAACGCTCGAATGAATTGATCCCCTTGTGCTCCAGCGCAGCGATCACGGCATCGGTTGCACCCACCTGGGCCTGGTTGGTAGCGGTGTACAGTGTGCCGTCCAGGCGGTAGTCGCAATCGATGCCATTGGCCGCGCAAAACGCGCCAATGGCACCGATGCTGCGCTCTGACTCGCTTACCAGGCGCACCGCTTCGGCCACCCCGAACAGCCGCTCGAGGGTGAAGTACTTGGCCGACCAGGACAGCGCGCAACCACCGTTGCGCCCACTGGCGCCCGCACCGCAGATGTCAGCCTCGATCAGCAGCACGTCCAGCGCCGGCACCGCCTCCTTGAGCATCAGCGCGGTCCAGAGGCCCGTGTAGCCGCCGCCGACGATGCACACGTCGCAGCGGGCATCGCCTTGCAGTGGCGGGCATACCGCGTCCAGTTCACGATCCAGGGCCTGTTGCAGCCAGAAGGGTCTCATTCGCTCGCTTTCCTTTAGGTACGCAGTGGCTTGATCGCCATGCTGGTGTTGGGCGCCACATCATTGGCCTGGGCTGCGCTGGCCGGGCGGCTGTTCCAGTGGGGCAGCAGCACCAGGGCCGAGAACAGTGCGCAACCGGCGAACACGATGAACACCGTGACGCTGTCGAAGTAGCCGGGCAACAGGCCGCCGAGCACCGCGCCCACCGAACCGCAGCCATTGACGAAACCGGCTGCCGTGGCACCGGCCTTGGCGGTGCCGAAGTCGATGGCCGCCGCGCCGCTGATCATCGAGTCTGGCCCGTACAGGGTCAGGCCCATGAAGAACAGCAGACCAACCACCATGACGATGCTGCCGCTGTGCATGGCTGCCATGAACGCCGCCAGGGCCACGGTCAGCAGCACCAGGCTGATCACACAGGCCGGCATGCGCCGGGCGCCAAACAGCTTGTCCGAGGCCAGGCCGATGATGATCGGGCCCAGCAGCCCGGCCAGTTCAAAGGCCGTGGGGATGATCGCAGCACCTACCTTGCCGACCGAGGGCATCTGCTCGAAGACGATCACCGGCCCCCATAGCAAGATCGCGTAGCGCGCCGGTTTTAGAAGAAAGTACGCCAGGCCCAGGGTCAGTACCGTGCGGTTGCGCAGGATCTCGCGCAGCGGCGCCCACACACTGCACAGGCTGCCGGCCGGGGCCATGCTCTGCGGCTCGGGCTCGACCGTCGGCAAGCCCACATCCTCGGGTTTGTTGCGCTGCAGGAAGAAGAACAACACCGCCACCGCCGCCACCACCGCGGCAGTGGAGAAGAATGCCGCCTGCCAGGTGCCGATCAGGGTATAGGCCCACCAGCCGGCGAACGGCGAGGCGACCAGGCCGCCAAATGCATAGCACGAGCTCCACAACCCCAGTACCCGGCCGCGCTGCACGGCGGGGAAGAAGCTGCCGATGTTCTTGCACAGCCCGGCCCAGCCGGTGGACTGCGCCAGGCCCTGGATCAGCATGCAGGTGGCGAAGATCGGGAAGGTCGCGTAACTGCCCATCACCACTGCTGCTGCCGCCGAGATCAACAAGCCACCGAGCACCACCACACGCGGGCCGAAGCGGTCGGCAAGCATGCCCCAGGTGAACTGGCCCACGGCATAGGCGGCCAGGTAGATGGCGTCGAGGTTGGCCATGGAGGCCTTGTCGAGCATGAAAGTCGGGTCTTCACCAATGCCGAGCTTGGCCACCGAGAAGGCCTTGCGGGTGAAGTAGAAGGCGGCGTAGGCCAGCCAGGTGATAGCGAAAATCTGGATGCGCCAGCGTTTCAACGCGGCTAGGGAATGATTCATGTGCGTCTGACCTCTTGCTCAAGTGTGCCGGCAGAATGTGAATAAACGCCTGTCTTGTTTTTGTGTTGCGCACTGCATGACGTGGCTCGTCATCTGGTCAGATGGCGCAGGGGTGCGCGCCATGCCCGGCGGCCGCTTGTGGCAGCGCTGGGTTGGTCAGTATGGAAACAGGTGGTGACTGATAAATAAAATCGATTTATCGTATTTCACACATAAGCTCAGCTTGTTACTGGAGTCGACATGTCGGTGTCCCACGCTCAACTCAAGGCTTTCCATGCAGTGGCCGTGCACGGCAGCTTCACCCGGGCGGCAGAAAAGCTGTTTCTGACCCAGCCGGCCGTGTCCGACCAGGTGCGCAAGCTCGAAGAGCGCTTCGGGGTTTTGCTGTTCCACCGCAACAAGCGTTCGGTGCAGTTGACCGACCTGGGCGAACGCCTGCTGGGCATCAGCAAGCGCCTGTTCGCCTGTGAGGCCGAAGCCCACGAACTGCTGCAGGACTCCCGCGCCCTGCACACCGGCAGCCTGGTGCTGGCGGTGGATGCGCCAGTGCATGTGCTGCCGCAGATCGCACGCTTCTGCCAGCGCTACCCGGGCATCCAGGTCAAGGTCGAGACCGGCAACACCGATGAATCCCTGGCCCGCCTGTTCAGCTACCAGGCCGACCTGGCACTGCTAGGGCGCGATGTCGACGATGAGCGACTGCACTGCGTGCCGCTGCGCCGCGACCCGATGGTGGCGTTCGTCTCGCACAACCACCCATGGGCCAGCCGTGGCTCGATCAGCCTGGCGGACCTGGACGACACGCCGCTGGTGCTACGCGAGCCCGGCTCGGTGACCCGGCAGACGCTGGAGGAAGAAATGCAGCGCGCCGGCCTGCGGATCCGTCCCGCTATTCAGGTTGAGGGCCGGGAGGCAGCACGCGAGGCGGTGGTGGTGGGGATTGGCGTGGGGGTAGTGTCGGCCGCCGAGTTCGGCGCCGATGCGCGGGTGTGTGCGCTGCCCATTGTCGATTGCCAGCGGCACCTCACCGAGACACTGGTGTGTTTGAGCGAGCAGCGTACGCGGCGGGTGGTCGCGACGTTCCTGCAGGTGGTGCAGGAAAGCTTGTAGCGGCCATCCGGGCCCTATCGCCGGCAAGCCGGCTCCCACTGGTTTTGCGCTGAGCCTTGATAACTATGCTGGGTATACATTCCTCTCTAAATGTGCACCTCATGTTTTTCCGTCTAGCCGCCGACACCCTGGTCCTGCTCCATCTGGCCTTCATCCTGCTGGTGCTGTTCGGTGGCCTGCTGGTGCTCAGATGGCGCCCAGCCCTGTCTATCCACCTGCCCGCCCTGGCCTGGGGCCTGGCGGTTGAGGGGCTGCACCTGGAATGCCCGCTGACCGGCTGGGAGAACCGCATGCGCTTCGCCGCAGGTGGTGCCGGCTACCACGGCGGCTTCGTCGAGCACTACATCTGGCCGCTGATCTACCCCGCCGGGTTGACGCCGCAGATCCAGTGGCTGCTAGGCGGCGTCGTGCTGCTGGTCAACCTCGTGATCTATGGCTACGTGATCTGGCGCTGGCGCCAATCACCTACCGCGTAGCAATCACAAACAGCCGCGGGAACGGCAGTAGCACCTTGCCGTCGGTGGCAGCCGGATAGTCGTGCTGCATGGCCTGCAGGTACATCTGCAGGAAGCTCGCCTGCTCCTGCTCGTCCAGCCTGGCCAGATAAGGCCGCAGGGCCGACCCCTTGAACCACTCCACCACGGCCTCGGCGCCACCGGGCAACGGGTGATGGTAGGTCGTGCGCCACACATCCACCCGCGTACACAGCGGGCTGAGCAGGTCGTAGTAGAACGCCGCGTTATGCCGGGGCGGCAAGCTCAGGTCGGCGAATTTTTCGGCCCAGGGGCCGCGGCCGGCGATCTCGCGCAACTGGCGGTGGGCCGGCTCGTCGAGGTTGTCCGGGGTTTGCACGGCCAGGCTTGCACCTTCACTCAGCTGGCGCACCAGGTGCGGGTAGAGCGAACCGTGGTCGGGCACCCATTGCAGCGAAGCGTTGGCCAGGATCAGGTCCTGTGGTTCGGGGGCGGTCCAGTGGGCGATATCGGCAATTTCGCAACGCACCCTGGGGATGCGCAGGCGCTGGCGTGCACGCGCCTTGTCGATCATGTCCGGATCGCTGTCCAGGGCAGTCACCTGGGCATCGGGGTGGCGCTGCAGCAGTATTTCGGTGGAATTACCAGGGCCGCAACCCAGGTCGGTAGCGTGGCGCACCGGGCGTGGAGGCACCGCGGCAAGCAGGTCGCGCACCGCACGGGTGCGTTCGTCTTCGAACAGGGAATACTGGGTGGCGGACCAAGCCATGAGGGGCTCCTTAGGGCGGGCAATGTGCTCAGCATAAGCCATCTGTCGCCTGTACGGGCCCTGTCGCGGGAACTGTTAGCTCATCCTCGAAGTCAGTCCCCTTATGCGCATGCCTATGAAAACATTCCTGGCCCTGGCCCTTCTGGCCCTGATCACCGCCGCCGCCCTCCTCGGCTCACCGTGGATGAACGGGCGCTTTCACATGCCGGAGGACAAACCTCCTGCCCATCAACGCGAAACGGCCGGGTCCACGAGGGAGCCGGCCGCTTCGGACAACCACTAGCGCTTAGTGCTTGCGGGCGCTGCGCATCTGGTGCACCACCCCCATGGCCACCACGATGGCCGCAGCAATGCCGGTGGAGATCACCAGGATCTGGTAGTCAGGCATGAAGGCCATGGTTACCAGTGCGGCGACGATGAAGGCGATCACCAGGTAGGTCAGCCACGGGAACAGCCACATCTTCAGGCGTACTTCCTTGCCCTCGGCGATCAGCTTGCGGCGCATGCGCAGCTGCGAGAAGGCAATCACCAGGTACACCAGCAAAGCGATCATGCCGGTGGTGTTCATCAGCGTATCGAGCACGTCTTTCGGGCGCAGGGTCTCGCTGAAGTTGATCAGCGCGCACACCACGGCCACGGCGCACGAACCGATAATCGCGTTCACCGGTACGCCGGTACCGGCGCGTGTCGTCTTGAAGAACGACGGCGCATCGCCACGCTGTGCCAGCGAGAACAGCATGCGCGAAGCGGTGTAGTGGCCCGAGATCAGGCAGCTGCTCACCGACGTCAGCACCACGAAGTTCATCAACAGCTCGGCATACGGCACACCCAGCAGTTCCAAGGTGCGGCGATAGGCGCCATAACCGGAAACGCCCAGGTGCGGGTCGTTCCACGGCACCAGGCAGACGATCAGGAAGATCGAGCCGACATAGAACAGGCATACACGCCACACCACAGAGTTGGTGGCCTTGACGATCTGAGTGGCCGGGTCCTTGGCTTCGGACGCGGCGATGGTGACGATTTCGGCACCGAGGAAGGCGAACATCACACCAAGCAACGCACCGATCACCGTGGTGATGCCATTGGGCATGAAGCCTTCGGCGGTCAGGTGGGTGATGCCGCGCACTTCACCGAACTGCCAAATGTTCATCACCGCAGCGGTACACACGATCAGGAAACAGACGATCGCGATCACCTTGATCAACGCGAACCAGAACTCGAACTCGCCGTAGTGCTTGACGTTGAAGAAGTTGACGGTGATCAGCACCAGGGTCGTGGCCAGCACGAACACGTTGACGCTCACATCAGGGAAGAAACCATGCAGGATCTTGCCCGCCACATAAGCTTCCCAGGCCATGAGGATGACCCAGTACCACCAGTACAGCCAGCCGATGGTGAAACCGGCCCAACGGCCGATGGCGCGGTCGGCGTAGGTGGAAAACGAACCGGTGTCGGGCGAAGAAGTCGCCATTTCACCCAGCATGCGCATGATCAGTACCACCAGGATGCCGCCTGCCAGGTAGGCCAGGACAGCAGCCGGGCCGGCGCTGTGGATCACGCTGCCGGAGCCGACGAACAAGGCGCCGCCGATAACCCCGGCGATCGACATCATCGTCAGGTGGCGCGACTTCAGCGAGGCACTGAGTTTGCTCTCATGCCCGCTGTTCGCGGTGGTGGTTGTGGATGTTGCGTCCATCAGTTGTGTACCCCGTGCTTCTTTTTATCCAAGGAAAACTGTAAGACCGCGATGGTCATCGGCCTCACCTGTACATCAGTGCTAATGCGGGCAGGAGGTGTGCTGTTACACACGCAGGCCTTCCATGGCGGCCTGCTGACGCGCCCCAGGGTTTGCCCCTGGAGCGAACTGAACATGCTTTATGTGGCGCTATCTGACACCTAATGTAAAAATGTCCGACACATAGAGCCATGCACAGTGGCATGAAAGTCGCACTGCACTGTACAGGTCGCCGATGCAATACACCCTGCAGGCGCCTGCCGTTACGCACCCTCAAGGCCCCCGAATGCTTGAATTACACCCAGACTCCTCGACGCCGTTGGTCAACCAGATCATCGACGGGCTGCGTGAGCTGATCGACAACCAGACCCTCAAGCCAGGTGCCAAGGTCCCGTCGATCCGCGCGTTTGCCGCGACCTATTCGGTGAGCACCTTCACTGTGGTCGAGGCGTACGACCGCCTGGTCGCCCAGGGGCTGTTGGTGAGCAAGGGCAATGCCGGGTTCTTCGTCAACCGTGCGGCGGCTGAATTGCTGGACAACCACAGCGCCGAGGCCGACGCCAGTCGACCATCGTTCAACTCCGAATGGTACCTGCAGCAGATCTTCGAGACCCGCCAGTTGCCATTCAAACCGGGCTGCGGCTGGCTGCCCAACGACTGGATGTACGAAGAAGGCCTGCGCCGCGGCCTGCGCCAGGTTGCCGGCAGCCCGCTGGAGCTGTCCGGCTATGGCGACCCGATGGGCCTGCCGGAATTGCGCGCGCTGACCGCGCAGAACCTGCAGCAGGAACTGTCGATCGTCGCCAACACCGCCCAGCTGATGCTTACCCACGGTGCCAGCCAGGCTCTGGACCTTGCCGTGCGCACGCTTGTGCGCCCGGGTGACGTGGTGCTGGTGGACGACCCCGGCTACCCCAACCTGATGAGCATCCTGCGTACCCAGGGCGCCACTTTGATCGGCGTGCCGCGCACCCCCAATGGCTACGACCTCAACCACCTCGAACAGCTGTTGGCGCACCACCGCCCGACTGCTTTCTTCACTCAGCCGCACCTGCACAGCCCGACCTGCTCGCGCACCCCGCTGGCGCAGCTGCACCGCTTGCTGCAACTGGCCAGCCAGCACGGCTTTCGCCTGGTGGAAAACAACCTGTACGCCGACATGGTCGCCGAGCCGCAGCCGTGCCTGGCCAGCCTCGACCACCTGCAGCAGGTGGTGTACGTGGGCAGCTACTCCAAGAGCATTTCGCCCAACGTGCGGGTCGGCTACCTGCTGGCCAACCCACAGCTGTCGCAAAAGCTGCTGCACCTTAAGATGCGCTCGGGCCTGACCACCTCGCAGGTTATGGAGCGTGTGGTGTATGCCGCGATCATCGACGGCCGCTGGCGCAAGCACCTCAAGCGCCTGCGCCAGCGCCTGGCCGAGGCCCATCAGGAAGTTGGCCGGCACCTGCACCGGCTGGGTTTCGAACTGTTCATCGAGTCGGACGAAGGCATGTACATCTGGACCCGCCACCCGGCCATCCCGGACAGCGCAGCGCTACTGGATGATGCGCTGGAGAAAGGCATCATGCTCGGGCCCGGGCAGTTGTTCATGGTCGATGCCAAACCGACCGGGTGGATGCGGTTCAACGTGGCGTTCAGTACCGACCCTGCGATGTGGGAGTTGCTGGAGAAGGTGTTGGTGAAGCATGTGCGCCGGGGTGGGTTCTAGGGGCGCTGGGGTATTGGAATAAGCCACACACAGGGACCACGCAAACCTCAGGAACTGCGCCCACCTGTGGGAGCTGGCTTGCCTGCGATGGGGTGCGTAGCAGCCCTGTAGCGCCTGAGCCGCGCAGAAGCGCTGTTCATCCAGGCACTGCAGGCATGAAACAAGGCACAGGCCACTCATCCTGCTGAACTTGGATCCTATTCACTGAACGGGTATGCTCGCGCAATAGCCAATTGCCATCATTCAGGCGCGCACCACGCCTGAACTTCAAGGACGAGCCCTTTGCCCAGCAACTCTACCCGCCACACGATCGCCCGCCAGTGGCAACTGCTCAAATTGCTGCCCGACCGCCACCCGGGCATGAGCTCCACACAGTTGCAGGCCGCACTGGCCAAGGTCGGCTACAAGACCAGCAAACGCACGGTGGAACGTGACCTCAATGAGCTTGCGTCGCTGTTCCATTTACGCTGCAACAACAAGGGCATGCCCTACGGCTGGTACTGGCAGCCAGGCCGCAGCCTCGGTGAGGCTCAGCAACTGCAGCCCGATGCGCTCTGCCCTGCCCGGCAGATCGAATTGCGCGCCTGGGTGGATGACGCCCTCGCACGGCGCCTGGAGGACCAGCCCTTGTCAGATGACATGCGCCTGGCCCCGCACGGCAACGGCGGGGCGACCCTGGATGCCACCGTCGACGACAGCCGCGCGTTGATGGGCTGGCTGCTGTCCCAGGCGGGCTCCATACGTGTACAGGCGCCAGAGGCATTGCGCACAGCCGTGATCGAGCAGTTGCGCCAAAGCCTGGCCCTGCACGACGGCGGCCACTAAGCGCCAGGTGACGCCATCAGGAGGGCAATATAGGCTTGCGTGACCGCACGAGGCAGGTGTAGCCCAGGCCCAGCACGCTGAGCACCAGCACACCGAGCAGCACCATCAGCTCCCGGCTATAGCGCGCCACCAGCGCCGGAAAACCGATGAATTCTCGATACACCTGCACATCCGCCACACCGTCGGCATGGCTGATGCTGATACCACCTTGGCGGATCTGCGAGTAGTCGGCATCGAAGTAGACCCACACCTTGCACGCCCGGCCTTGCTCGATGACAGGGATCTCGACCATGGGCGTGGAGGCCTCGTAGAGGGTGTCGTTGCCTGAGCCGTCGCGCACTTGCACCAAACCCTTGGCCGGCAGGCGCACCTTGACCTCGCGCACCTCGGTGTGACCGGTGTTGCGCAGCTCTATGAGCAAGCCGGTACGGTGATCCACCAACCCGGCCTCGAACGGTTTGGCGAACAATTGGGCGTAGGGTGCCTGGGCCAGGTCGATCAGCCTGTCGACCTGATCCTGGCTCAAGGCCCCCTGGCCGATGCTGGCGATGCGTGGTTGCAGCCGCTCGTACTTGAGCTGTTCATTGGTCTTGCTGATGCGCTCGCTGAACTGGCTTGGGTAGGTGAGGTAGGAATAGGTCAGGGAAGCTTCGAGGCGGGCATTGTCCTTGAGCACCACGTAGGCCACCAGCCAGACCATCAGGCCAAGCAACAGGGCTACGAGCAGTTTCCCGATTTTGTCCCAACTCAACGGTAGGTTTCCTTCTGTCACGGCATGGACGGCTCAGCGGCCACAAAGGGTGCCAAGTTCAACGTCACCAGGCAAGCACTCAGTGACCCCGTACCGCTTCAGGCAAACCGTTCGACCTGCGCCTGCGTCCGGCGCATCAGCACCTTGCCATGCCGTATCGACACCAGCGCATGGCCTTGGCTGCGCACCATCTCATAGTCGTCCGGCGCCGACAGCAACAACAAATTCGCCGGGCGCCCCACTTCGATGCCGTAGCGCTCGCCTAGGTTGAGTGTGCGCGCACTGTTGTCGGTGATCAGGTCCAGGCAACGTTGCAGGTCTTCGTAGCCCAGCATGTGGCAGATGTGCAACCCTGCCTCGAGGATGCGCAGGATGTTGCCATTGCCCAGCGGGTACCAAGGGTCAACGATCGAGTCCTGGCCAAAGCACACATTCATCCCTGCCCTGTCGATCTCGGCCACACGCGTCAGGCCGCGGCGTTTAGGGTAGCTGTCGAAGCGCCCCTGCAGGTGGATGCTCTCGGTCGGGCACGAAACGAAATTGATGCCCGACATTTTCAACAGGCGGAACAGTTTGGAACAGTAGGCATTGTCATACGAGCCCATGGCCGTGGTGTGGCTCGCGGTCACCCGTGCCCCCATCCCGCGCACCCGCGCTTCTTCGGCCAGCACCTCGAGGAAGCGCGACTGCGGGTCGTCGGTTTCGTCGCAATGCACGTCCACCAGGCAGCCCGTGCGCTCGGCCAGCTCCATGAGGAATTTCACTGACGACACGCCCTGGTCGCGGGTGTTCTCGAAGTGTGGAATGCCGCCGACCACGTCGGCGCCCATCGCTACCGCCTCGGTCATCAACGCACGGCCGTTGGCGTACGACTCGATGCCTTCCTGCGGGAACGCGACGATCTGCAGGTCGATCAGCCCGCGCACCTCCTCACGCACCTCGACCATCGCCTTGAGCGCGGTGAGCTTTGGATCGGTCACATCCACATGGGTACGCACATGCTGGATGCCATGGTCGACGAGCATGCCGATGGTCTTCTTGGCCCGAGTCTTGATGTCGTCGTGGGTTGTGATTGCCTTGCGCTCGGCCCAGCGCTCGATACCCTCGAACAGCGTGCCGCTCATGTTCCAGTTCGGCTCACCGGCGGTCAAAGTGGCATCGAGGTGAATGTGCGGTTCGACGAAGGGGGGCACCACCAGGTTCTGTTGGGCGTCCAGGTCGTCTGGGCTGGAGGGCATGACGGCATTGGCCTGGGGCACAATGGCGGCGATACGCTCGCCGTCCAGTTCGATGCGCATCAGGCCGGGCTTGCCGCGCAGTCGTGCGTTGATGATGTTCATGGAGTTACTCCTTGCCTTGGGCTTCGGTCATGCGCCATATCAGCATAGCGACCGCAGCGTTCATACGGAAAAGCGGGTCGTCCAGGGACTGCCCGCTCAGTTGTTCGATGCGTTGCATCCGTTGGTTGATGGTGTTGCGGTGCAAACCCAGGCGCTGCCCGGCCTTGAGGCCATTGCCGTTCTCCTTGAGCAGCGCGTCGAGGGTGTGCAGCAATGCGTTGGGCTGTTTGCGCCCGGGGGTGCGCAGCGGGCCGAGGGTCTGGGCGACGAAGTCATCGATCAGCGAACGGTCGACGATACCCTGCAACAGGCGCAATACACCGAGCTCGCTGAAGTCGCACAGGCCGGTGGCCGGGCGCAGGTTTTGCGCAACCTCCAGGGCCTGGCGCGCCTGGTTGAGGGCCTGACGGTAATGGCCACAGTCCCCGGCGAGGCTCGACAGGCCCATGAACAGCCCCATCTCACAAGCCTGCGCGGCCAACTGCCGGTGCAGGCCGGCCAGGGCTGCACGCAAGTCCGTCGTATCGGGCAGCAGCAACACGAACAGGTCACCGGCCAGTTGCGCCGTGACCGCGCCGGCCCGGGCCCGGCACCAGGCCTCAAGCTGGTCTTCCAGGGTTTGGCGAGTGTCCTGCCACAGGCGTTCGCCTATGGCCAGGCCATGCCGCTCGAACAGCCCGTCGACCGCCGACAAGCGCAACGCCACCAAACGCCGCGGCCCGTCCAGGTCGAGCTGCAGGTGCGCGGCCCGCTGCCGGGCGATGGCCAGGCTCGGATAGTCACCGGTCAGCAGTTGCCCGAGGATATCGTTGCGCGAGCGGCGCACCTGGGCCATCTGTACCAGTGCAGTACCGATCAGGTGTGTGACCACCACCATCTTCAGGGCATAGGGCTGTTCGATCAGTGGCAACCCCAACTGCTCGGCGCGCTCTATTACCGCGGCCGGAATACACTGGATGAAGGTACCGCCTGTGAGGATCACCATGCCGGCGATACCCACCGCATCGCCGTCTTCGACCAGGCTCAACAGGTTGCCCTCGCCGCGTGGGTGGTTGATGCCGGTGACGAACACCAGCTCACCGCCCATCACCCATTCGGCGATGCCCTCGTTCTCCGCCACGTAGGGCCAGCGCACCCGCCGCTGCAGGTTGCGTGCACCAGCCCGCACGCTCATCTCGTGCAGGCCGGGCAGCTGCAGGATCTCTTCCAGGGCCAGGCTCACGGCTCGACCCGCGCCTGGCCCAGTGCCCGGCGTCGGCCGCCGAGCTCAAGCAGCACGATGTAGCACAGCGCCGAGGCACCGATGCCCACCAATGGCGCCACCCAGGGCGAGGCATAGGCCGCCAGCGCACCGACCCCATAGGCGAACAGCCCCAGCAGGTTGTAGCGCGGCAGGCTGACCGTGGCCAGGGCCGGATACTTGCCACGGTGGCGGTACCAGAAGTCGGCCATGATCACCCCACCCACCGGCGGGATGATCGAACCCAGCAATACCAGGAAGGGAATCAGCAACTCGTACATGCCACCGATCGCCAACACGATGCCTACCCCTGCCGCCACCAGCGTTGCCGTGCGCCGGCGTTCGCTGCGCACCAGGTGACACGCTGCGGCGGCAACGTTGTAGATGGTTGGCCCCTGGATGGTCCACAGGTTGAGGCAGAGCATGACCACCGCTGCGAACGAAAGCCCTTGCAGCATCATCACTTCGACGATGTCGGCCTGCTGATAGACCATCGCGCACCAGGCGCCGGCCACGACCATCAGCCCGTTGCCGAGCAGAAATGCCACCACACTGGCCGTCACCGCCACCCGCCCGCTGCGGGACAGGCGCGTCCAGTTGGTGGCTTGGGTGGCGCCGCTGGCAAAAGTGCCGAAGACCATGGTCACCGCCGCCGAAAAAGTCATGGTTTCATGCGGTACCAGTGCCGCCAGTTGCTGCAGGCCACCCACGTCACGGGTGGCGATTACCATGGAAACGATCAACAGGACGAACATCAGCGGTACCGATACCCGCGACAGCAGGTCCAGCCCCTTGAAACCGACCATTGCCGTGATGCTGAAGCCCAACCCGAACAGCACCATCAACGGCACGGTGAAGCCCTCGGCAAGCCCAAGCAGTTTGACCAGCACGATCGCCACAGTGGCCGTGCCCCACGCATACCAGCCCAGTTCGGCGAAGCCGAGCAGGAAGTCCGACAGCCGGCTGCCGGCCTCGCCGAAGCAGAAGCGCCCCATCAGTACAGTGTTGAGCCCGCTGCGCGAAGCGATGAACGCCAGCGCGGCGGCGTAAAGGGCCAGCAGCGTGTTGCCGAGGGTGGCGATCCAGAGCATGTCGATGAACCCGAAGGCCATGCCCAGCTTGCCCCCGGCGAACATCGTGCCGGTGAAGAAAGTGAAACTGAACAGGACCATGGCGATTGGCAAAAGGCCCTTGCGGGCGTGCTGCGGCGCCTCGCAAAGCGGGAATTCGGAGGGGGAACTCATTGTCAGGTGCTCCGGGTTTAGGTTGGAGCAGCCAGAGCAATATACGGGCCGCTTTTTGCTGGCCGATGTACGGCGAAATAGCAGGCGCACGGCATGACAAATAGTGTGCAGGTTGCACAGCATGGCCCGTTCTTGATGGTTTTTTATGTGCCGGTTGCCTCAATTTGAGGCCGCCGCGCACCAAAGCGGGACGCGGCTGGGTAGTTTTCACCCGGCCGCCCCTCAAGTACGAAGCGTCCGGTCAGACCGACGCTGCGCGTGGCATCAGTTCATAGGGATGCTTCCAGCCCGGCAGCGCCTGGATACGCGCTTTCCACGCTTCAATATGGGTGAATTGTGCCAACGGGATGCCGGTATCTTCCGGCATGAACACATAGCCCGCCAGCGACAGGTCAGCGATGGTCAGGCGCCCACCGACCATATAGGGCGTTTTCGCCAGGTGCGCATCGACCACCCGGTAAGCAGCCGTGGCGCGCTCGCGAAGAAACTGGGTTACTGGTGTTTCGCCGGAGTTCTTCAGGCAGAAGATGAACCGCAGCGCCGCGTAATAGGCAGTGAACTTGTGGTTGTCGAACAGCATCCAGCGCCAGATTTCGCGCTTTTCGTTGTCATCGCGCGGGCCGAACTGGCCGGTGCGTTCGGCGAGGTATTCGAGGATTAGCGCCGACTGGGTGATTTTCTGGCCCGCATGCTCCAGCACCGGCACTTCGCCCTGCTCGTTGACCTCATCACGCCAGCTTTGCTCGCGAGTCTGGCCGTTGAAGAAATCGACGAACACCGGCTGCCAGGCCTGGCCGGTGAGTTCGAGCATGAGGGCAGCTTTATAGGCATTGCCGGATTCGGCGAAGCAGTGCAGTTTGTAGTCGGGCATGGTGGTCCTTCATTTTCCCAGGGTCGATGGCGCTGTTCGTGGGGACCGCAAATGGGTCGTCAAGCTGAGCAGACCACGCCCGCTCGACACGGTCAATGCAGTACGCGCAAAGTAGAGTGGTACTCCTTCACGCCAGGATGGCCCGTATGCCCTACCCCACACTCCCTTTCTCCCTGACCACCCCGCGCACCCGCCTGGTCCGCCCCGACCCGGCCCTTGCAGCGCAACTGCGCCAGGCCCTGCTCGAAAGCTACACCCTGCACCAACCCTTCCTGGCCTGGGCCAAACCTGACTGGACGCTGCAGGAAGTACGCGAGAGCCTGCAACTGAGTGCCGGTGAATTTCTCGACCCCGCAGCCGAAAAGCGGTACTTCGTGCTGCACGCGGACAGTGACGCAGTCATCGGCTGCATCGGTCTGCGCCCGGGCAACGCAGAGTACGAGGTAGGTTACTGGGCCAGCCAGGCGTTCAGTGGCAAAGGGCTGATGCGCGAAGCATTGACCGGCCTGCTCGATGCCATCGCAACCCCGGTGTGGCTGACCACCGATATCGACAACCAGGCCAGCCAGCGCCTGGCAGAGCGCGCCGGCTTCGTCATAGCCGGCGCCAAGCTCACCGAACTCGATCCGAGCACGCCGCGCCCGCTGTATCGACGCTCACCAGCATAAGCGCTGAAAGTTTTGTCAATCCGCGCTCGACGGTAATGATCCACCAAGGGAACTACCACCCCAGTTGCGCCATCTTACTCACTGAGTGGTATTTCCCTTGGGCTTCACGCTATTGGAGAACACGCTATGCGCCACCTATTCCTCGCACCTGCATTGCTGCTCCTGCTGCCTGCCGGTGCTGCCATGGCCCGCGTCGATGCGGGCGACGTCGCTACCTCGGCCGGTGTATCCGCCTCGCTGTATTCGACTTTCAAGGATGACAAACGGATCATCCCCGCCCGTGACGAGTTGTCTGCATTCGTCGCCAGCGGTGGTGCTATTCGAGGCGCCTACGTGGAATCGGCGCTGGAACAGGCACGCAAGGACAATCCTGGCTTGCAGGCCAGCGATGAAGAGCTGGCTCGAGCCATATTGTCCCAAGATGACCCAATGGCTCACCACTGAGGCCTGTATGACTTTCTCGCGGGCCGCCCCCCGGGGCGTGCCCGCGAAAAGGCTGCATTTGCCCGGGCAGGTACACGCTTGAGGGGCTAGGCTCAACGGTCCACCACGACAAGGAAGAACCGATGCCTTTGCCCCGCCCTCCCCACGCCATCGCCCTGGCGCTTTTGATCGCCTGTACCCAGGCAACCGCTGCCCAACCTTCTCCCCAGGACCTGCTCAAGCAAGCCCAAGGCGAACAGGCAGCCTACCTTGAAACCCTCAAGAGCCTGGTTTCGGTCGACACCGGTACCGGCACCGAGCCCGGCCTTGAACAAGTCAGCGCCGCGCTGGTCCAGCGCCTCGAGGCATTGGGTGCCCAGGTGCAAACCCACTCCGCCAAACCGTCCGTGGGCGACAACATCGTCGGCACCTTCAAAGGTACCGGCAGCAAAGATTTCCTGCTCATGGTCCACTACGACACCGTCTTCGTCCCTGGCACCGTGGCCAAGCGCCCGTTCCGCGTGGATGGCCCACGCGCCTACGGCCCGGGCGTTGCCGACGCCAAGGGTGGCGTGGCGATGATCCTGCATGCACTCAAACTGCTGCAACAGCAAGAGTTCAAGGGTTACCGCACGCTCACCGTGCTGTTCAACCCGGATGAGGAAATGGGTTCGGCCGGGTCGAAGCAGATCATCGCCGAACTGGCGCGCAAGCATGACTACGTGTTCTCTTACGAGCCACCGGACAAGGACGCCGTGACGGTCGCCACCAATGGCATCAACCGCCTCAGGCTCGAGGTCAAAGGCCGTGCCTCGCACGCAGGCTCGGCCCCCGAAGAGGGGCGCAACGCGTTGACCGAACTGGCCCATCAGTTGCTCCAGCTCAAAGACCTGGGTGATGCCAGCAAAGGCACCACGGTGAACTGGACCCTGGCCAAAGCCGGCGAAAAGGCCAACATCATCCCGGCATTGGCCACTGCCGAAGCGGACATGCGCTACTCGGACCTGAGCGAGACCGACCGGGTGCAGGGTGACGCTCAGCGCATCGTGAAAAAACTGCTGGTCGCCGATACCCAAGCGACCGTCACCGTCGAAAAAGGCCGCCCACCCCTGGCACGCAATGACGCATCGGCGAAGCTGGCCCAGACTGCCCAGCAGCTGTACGCCAAAGTCGGCCACAAGATCGAGCCGATTGCCATGCGCTTCGGCACCGATGCCGGTTATGCCTACGTACCGGGCAGCGACAAGCCTGCAGTGCTGGAAACCCTGGGCGTGGTCGGCGCGGGGCTGCATGGGGACGATGAGTACATCGAGCTGAACAGTGTGGCGCCGCGCTTGTACTTGACGGTCGCGATGATCCGGCATCTGGCGCAATAGAGGTATTTCTTGGGGGCGCCGGCAAACCGGCGCCCCCAGAGTCACTTTACCCCCACCCGTCCATGCGCATCGTCGCCCGCACCAGCCGCTGCTCCTCCTGCTCGATCTCGCGCAAACTGTCGCGAATCCCGTTGATGTGTTCGCGTGCTGCCCGCTGCGCCTGCTCCGGCAATTGCTCCATCACTGCGTGGTACAACCGCGCGTGCTGGCGGTCGATCTGGCGCTT
The DNA here is from genome assembly GCF_977070485.1 of Lelliottia jeotgali. NCBI lineage: Bacteria > Pseudomonadati > Pseudomonadota > Gammaproteobacteria > Enterobacterales > Enterobacteriaceae > Lelliottia > Lelliottia jeotgali. The sequence continues at coordinate 276,523 of NZ_CDRVFO010000002.1, read as the reverse complement.
CTGCGCGGGGCGGCAATACAGGTTGTTCACCGATGCGAACACCGTACTCAAGGTCAGGTCGCTGAGCGACTGCAAGGTGTGCACCAGCACAGGGTTGTGCGAAGCCTCGCTGATCGCCCGGTGGAACGCATGGTCGCGGTGAGCATGCTCACGCGCATCCAGCCCTTCGGGCGCTGCATGAGCGGCGAGCATGTCTTCGTAGCGACGGCGGATCAGCAGGCGGTCCACATCGGTGGCGCGTAACGCCGCCAGGCGCGCCGACTCGGCCTCGAGCAGCGCACGCACTTCCAGCAAGTCGAACAAGGTGCGCGGTTGCGAGCTGAACAGGTGCATCAGCGGCGTGACGCCCGCCTGCTGCCCGGTCAGGTCGGCGACGAACGAACCGCGCCCCTGTTCAGTGTCGATGATGCCGCGCCCGCGCAGGATGCGCAGACCTTCACGCAGTGCCGAGCGCGAACAGCCGAGCTTTTCCACCAGGCGTCGCTCCGAAGGCAAGGCCTGTCCCACCTTGAGCACACCCTCGACGATCAGCCGTTCGACCCGCTCGGCAACCTGGTCGGCGACCTTGGCCTTGCCTTCAGCAACCATGTGCACCCCTCGACTGGTAGGACCACTTCCATAGCTTGCGCCAATCTACGCACGTAAACCGGTAAATGAACAGCAACTGGCACAAAAACTGGTAGGACCAGTGTGCTTCGCGCTCGACCTGTTGCGATGGGGGGCGCAGGCTGCGGGGGTGAACGGTTTACCCACAACAACAAAAACTGCCGTTGAGTGAGCCTGATGAACATTCTCTACGACGAACGGGTCGATGGCGCGCTGCCTGCCGTGGACCAGCCGGCCCTGCTGCAGGCCTTGCGCGAAGCGCTGCCCGACCTTGAGATCCTGCATCGGAGCGAAGACCTCACACCTTACGAATGCGATGGCCTCTCTGCTTACCGCACCGTGCCCCTGATGGTGGTGCTGCCCGAGCGTCTGGAGCAGGTGCAGACGTTGCTCAGGCTGTGTCACCAACGCGGTGTCCCTGTCGTGGCTCGCGGCGCCGGCACGGGCTTGTCAGGCGGCGCATTGCCACTAGCCAAGGGCATCCTGCTGGTGATGGCACGTTTCAACCGCATTCTGGAAGTCAACCCGCAAGGCCGTTTCGCCCGGGTTCAGCCGGGGGTGCGCAACCTGGCCATTTCCCAGGCAGCGGCGCCGCACGGCCTTTACTACGCCCCCGACCCCTCTTCGCAAATCGCCTGTTCCATCGGCGGCAACGTCGCTGAAAACGCAGGTGGCGTGCACTGCCTGAAGTACGGTTTGACCGTACACAACCTGCTCAAGGTGGAGATCCTCACCGTCGAAGGCGAACGACTGACCCTGGGCAGCGATGCCCTCGACAGCCCAGGCTTCGACCTGCTGGCGCTGTTCACCGGTTCCGAAGGCATGCTCGGGATCGTCACCGAAGTGACCGTCAAACTGCTGCCCAAGCCCCAGGTCGCCCGGGTCCTACTGGCCAGTTTCGGCAGTGTCGAAGACGCCGGCCGGGCCGTGGCCGAAATCATTGCTGCCGGGATCATCCCCGGTGGCCTGGAAATGATGGACAACCTGGCAATCCGCGCCGCCGAAGACTTCATCCACGCCGGCTACCCGGTAGAGGCAGCAGCGATCCTTTTGTGCGAACTCGATGGTGTCGAGGCCGACGTGCAGGACGACTGCGAGCGTGTGGCAGCAGTACTACAGCAGGCCGGCGCCAGCGAGGTGCGCCTGGCCTGCGACGAGGCCGAGCGCGTGCGCTTCTGGGCAGGCCGCAAGAACGCATTCCCGGCGGTGGGGCGCATCTCGCCGGACTACTACTGCATGGACGGGACCATCCCGCGCCGCGAACTGGCGCGCGTGCTCAAGGGCATCAGCGAACTGTCCGAGCAGTACGGCCTGCGCGTTGCCAACGTGTTCCACGCCGGCGACGGCAACATGCACCCACTGATCCTGTTCGATGCCAACCTGCCCGGCGAACTGGAACGCGCCGAAGCCATCGGCGGGCGCATCCTTGAACTGTGCGTGGCAGTGGGCGGCAGCATCACCGGCGAACATGGCGTAGGCCGCGAGAAAATCAACCAGATGTGCGCGCAGTTCAACAGCGACGAAATCACCCTGTTCCATGCCGTGAAGGCAGCGTTTGACCCCAAAGGGCTGCTCAACCCGGGCAAGAACATCCCCACCCTGCACCGCTGCGCCGAGTTCGGTGCCATGCATGTGCATCACGGCCAACTGCCCTTCCCTGACCTGGAGCGCTTCTGATGAGCCTGGACCGCGACATGAGCCAGGACCTGCTCGAACAGGTCAACCAGGCCTTGACCCTGAACACCCCGCTGCGCATTCAGGGCAGCAACAGCAAAGCCATGCTGGGGCGCCCGGTGGCCGGGGAGATCGTTGATACACGCGGCCACCGCGGCATCGTCAGTTACGACCCGACCGAGCTGGTACTCACTGCTCGCGCCGGTACGCCGCTGCAGGAGATCGAGGCGGCGCTGTTCGAGGCCGGGCAGATGCTGCCGTGCGAACCGCCCCACCTCGGCGCCGGTGCGACCTTGGGCGGCGTGGTCGCAGCGGGGCTGTCCGGGCCGCGTCGGCCCTGGGCCGGGTCGGTACGCGACTATGTGCTCGGCACGCGGGTCATTACCGGTCACGGCAAGCTGCTGCGCTTTGGCGGTGAGGTGATGAAAAACGTCGCCGGTTACGACGTGTCGCGGCTGATGGCCGGCAGCTTCGGCTGCCTGGGCCTGCTGACCGAGGTGTCGCTTAAGGTGCTGCCACGACCGCGCCAATGCCTGAGCCTGCGCATGCCGATGGCCCGCCATCAGGCCCTGGCCGAGCTGGCCGAATGGGGCCAGCAGCCATTGCCGATCAGTGCAGCCTGCCACGACGGCGAAGCACTGTACCTGCGCCTGGAAGGCGGTGAGGGCTCAGTGCAATCGGCCCGCCAGCGCTTGGGCGGGGAAGTACTCGACAGCCAGTTCTGGAGTGACCTGCGCGAGCAGCGCCTGGCCTTCTTCGACGGCGCCGAACCGCTGTGGCGCCTGTCGCTGCCCATTGCCACCGCCGAACTGGACCTGCCGGGGCGCCAGTTGATCGATTGGGGCGGCGCGCAGCGCTGGCTGAAGTCGAGCGCCCCCGCAGCGGCGATCCGCGAGCTGGTGGCCAAGGCCGGCGGCCACGCCACCGGCTATGCCCCGGGCGAGCACAGCAGCGCACCGCTGCCCGCCGCGCTGATGCGTTATCACCACGCCCTCAAGCGACAACTCGACCCCCAGGGCCTGTTCAACCCTGGCCGCCTGTACCCGGACCTGTGAGGCCACGCCATGCAAACCAACCTGAGCGACAGCGCCAAGCGCCTGGCCCGCGCCGAAGAGGCCGAAAGCATCCTGCGCGCATGCGTGCACTGTGGCTTCTGCACGGCCACCTGCCCCACCTACCAGTTGCTCGGCGATGAACTGGATGGACCGCGCGGGCGTATCTACCTGATCAAGCAAGTACTCGAAGGTGCGCCGGTCACCGCCAGTACCCAACTGCACCTGGACCGCTGCCTGACCTGCCGCAACTGTGAGACCACCTGCCCGTCAGGGGTCAGATACCATGACCTGCTGGACATCGGCCGCGCCGTGGTCGAACAGCAAGTGCCCCGCCCGCTCGGCCAGCGCCTGCTGCGCCAAGGCTTGCGTGCAGTGGTGCCGCGCCCGGCGCTGTTCAAGGCGCTGACCCGCGCGGGCCAAACCCTGCGCCCAGTCCTGCCGGGCGCACTCAAGAGCAAGTTGCCCGCCCAGGTGGCCTCCCCTGGCAAGCGCCCGGCGGTGCGCCACGCACGCCGCGTGCTGCTGCTTGAAGGCTGCGTACAGCCGGCCCTGTCACCCAACACCAACGCCGCCACCGCGCGGTTGCTGGACCGCCTGGGCATCAGCGTCGAGCCAGCACGCCAAGCTGGCTGCTGTGGCGCAGTGGATTACCACCTCAATGCCCAGGAGCAAGGCCTGCAGCGTGCCCGGTGCAACATTGATGCCTGGTGGCCCGCCATCGAAGCGGGCGCCGAAGCCATCGTGCAGACCGCTAGTGGCTGCGGCGCCTTCGTGCGTGACTACGGCCACCTGCTGGAGAAGGATCCGCTTTACGCGGCCAAGGCTGCGCGGGTCAGCGCACTATCGCGCGACCTGGTGGAAGTGCTGCGCAACGAGCCGGTCGAGCAACTGGGCGTGTGCGCCGAACAACGCCTGGCCTTTCATTGCCCGTGCACCCTGCAGCACGCCCTCAAGCTCGGCGGCCAGGTTGAGAGCCTGCTGGCCCGGCTTGGCTTCACTCTCACCGCAGTGCCCGACGGCCATTTGTGCTGCGGCTCTGCCGGTACCTACTCGCTGACCCAGCCCGAACTGTCGCGGCAACTGCGCGACAACCGACTCAACGCGCTGGAAAGCGGCAAGCCGCAAATCATCGCCACCGCCAACATCGGTTGCCAGACCCACCTCGCTGGTGCCGGACGCACACCGGTACGGCACTGGATCGAAATCGTCGAAGCAGCCCTGAACCAGGAGAACAGCCATGCATAGCAAGTCCGTGATAGGCCAGGCCGAAGTTGCCCGCGTGCTTGCAGCCGCCCGCCAGGAGGCCCTGGCGCACCAGTGGAACGTCACCATCGCGGTGGTCGACGACGGCGGCCATCCGCTTGGCCTGGAGCGCATGGACGGCTGCGCGGCAGCCAGTGCGTACATCGCCGTTGAAAAGGCTCGCAGCTCGGCCTTGGGCCGCAAGGAAACGCGCGATTACGAACAGATGGTCAACGGCGGGCGCACCGCGTTCGTCACCGCGCCGCTGCTGACCAGCCTGGAGGGCGGCGTGCCGTTGCGGGTGGATGGCCAGGTGGTTGGCGCTATCGGTGTGTCCGGGGTCAAGCCTGAACAGGATGCCCAGGTGGCCAAGGCCGGGGCGGCGGCCATCACGTAATCCGCGCCTTGACAGCTCACCGCCAATAGAAGAGCCGGGCCGCGGTTGGCTTTTGCAGGTCGACCGCTTGCAAGCCACCCGGCCCCTCCCTACACGTTCAGAAAATTCCTACCCAACCTCTCGGAAGCGTCCTACTTGCCGCGCACCACCATGGAAAACATGATCGGCACTTGTGTCCCAGAGGAAGCAGCGCATGCATCCACACACCCGCACCACTGCCGAGCTGCGCAGTACCCTGCGCGAGCTGCTGGCTCATGATGTCAGCAACCCTGACGATGACCCGCACTTGTCGGGCGTATTGTTCTTCTGTGCCACCGACGAGCGAACGCGAGGGCTGATCGAACGTATCGAGTTGCTGGCCAGCGAGTTGTTCTTCGACGCTTGTGGCCGCCTCATCGCCCACCGTATCCGCGCCGTTGCCGTCGAGGGCGTGTCCATCAAGCAAAAACGCAAAGCACCCGCCGACGAGACCGTGATCCGCATTTCGCTGCTGGACAAAGGCTACATCACGGTGAGTACCGCACGATTCTGAAGCCAAGAGGCAAATGCGACACCGCCGCAACGTTGCCGCTCCATTTTTTGCAAGCTCTGCTTCTGCTTCTGCTTCTGCTTCTGCTTCTGCTTCTAAGCGCGCGGTAGCTCAGCCACCACAGATTGCGACTTCAGGAGGCCGAGCGCAGCGTAGGGGCCGGATGATGGGAGCGGGCGGTTTTTGGTCCCTTTTTGCCAAGACAAAAAGGGACCCGCCGTAAGGGCACAAAGGTGAGTGAGCGCCACCATGGCAAACGGATATGCCCACCCGAATCAAAGCCCCCTAGCTTCTATCTTGCAGCTTGCCGCTGACCTAGTGCCCAACCAACCTAGCCCGATATCTCCCCGGACTTTGCCCCGTCCACTTCTTGAACGCCCGATGAAACGCACTGGGCTCCTGGAACCCCGCCTGCTCGGCGATTTCAGCAATGCTCATCACCCCCTCGCGCAAACGCTCGAACGCCATGGCACGCCGCACCTCATCCTTGATCTGCTGATACGACCGCCCTTCGCGCTCCAACTGCCGACGAAAAGTGCTGGCACTGATACCCTGCCACTGCGCCATGGCCGCCAGCGTCGGCCATTGCCCATAGCGCCGGGCACGCAGATGCCGGTACACCTGAGCCACCAACCCATTCTGGTTGCGAAAGCGGATCACCAGGCCCTGGGGTGCACTACGCAGGAAAGTTTTAAGGCCGGCCAAGTCTTGGACCACCGGCAGACGCAGGTAGGCGCTGTCGAACTCAACCTCGGTGCGCCCGCTACCCAGGCGTAAGTCCGGCCCCCACAGCAGCAGGTCGTCGTCCTGGGCCGGACGCGCCACTGCAAGCTCGGTGCGGTCAATGGCCAGACGGCGCCCGGCCAGCCAGCACAGCAGGCCAACCACCAGCACCAGATAGGTCTCCTCGGCATAAACCCGGGTCAACGGGTCGGCAATGCCCGAGTGCACGCTGATCACCGCGCGCCCGGCGCGCACCGTCAGGCTGCCGCGCAGGTCATGCAGGAACAGGCCGAAATTGCCCAAGCATTGGCGCAGTGCCTTGTCCAGGTTCGGCTCCTGGATAAGGCCGCGACAGATCAGGGCAAAGCTGCCCAGCGGCATGCCATGGCTGTCGAGGCGAAAGAACTCATCGTCCAGCAGCTGGATCTGCGTCAGCCATAATTGGGCGAACGCCTTGGCCGGTACGCGGGCCTGTGGCTGATCGAGCAGCGCCGGGTCGATGCCCACCGCACGCAGATGGGCGTCACGCACCAAGGGCTGGTCGCGCAGGGCATGAAACATGGCATTGAGAAAGTACACGGCGACCGAATCGCTATCGCGCATGGCGTTATTCGCTGTCTATGCTGAGTGGCAAAAAGTGCCAGGTTGACTGAACAGATCCGGCATAGGCTGGAACAGGGCCTTTGCCTAGACTCGGACTCAACGAGGGAGCGCCGGCCATTCTCGCAGAGCCTGGCCCGCTCCCGCCATGCCTTCGCAATCGGAGCCTCTATGAGCAGCGCAGAAATCTACGTCGTCAGTGCCGTCCGTTCCGCCATCGGTGGTTTTGGTGGCTCGCTCAAGGACCTGCCGCTGGCAGACCTCGCCACCGCCATCAGCCGCGCCGCCCTCGAGCGCTCGGGCGTAGCCCCTGAGCAGGTCGGCCATGTGGTCATGGGTAATGTCATCCCCACCGAACCACGCGACGCCTACCTGTCGCGGGTCGCCGCGATGAACGCTGGTATCCCTAAGGAAACCCCGGCGTTCAACGTCAACCGCCTGTGCGGTTCGGGCCTTCAGGCCATCGTTTCCGCTACCCAGTGCCTGCTGCTGGGTGATGCCGATGTGGCCCTGGCCGCCGGTGCCGAGTCCATGAGCCGTGGCCCTTACTTGCTGCCACAGGCCCGCTGGGGTGCACGCATGGGCGACCTGCAAGGCATCGACTACACCGTCGGCGTTCTGCAGGACCCGTTCGAACACTTCCACATGGGCATCACGGCGGAAAATGTCGCCGCCAAGCACGGCATCACCCGCCAGATGCAGGATGAACTGGCCCTGACCAGCCAGCGCCGCGCCGCCCGTGCCATCGCTGAAGGCCGCTTCGCCAGCCAGATCGTGCCGCTGGAACTGAAAACCCGCAAAGGCACCGTCGAGTTTGCCGTTGACGAACACGTACGCGGCGATGTGACCGCCGAACAGCTGGCCGGCATGAAAACCGTCTTCAAGAAAGACGGCACCGTTACCGCCGGCAACGCCAGCGGCATCAATGACGGAGCTGCCGGCCTGGTGCTGGCTACCGGTGACGCCGTACGCCGCCTCGGCCTCAAGCCGCTGGCGCGCCTGGTGGCCTACGCCCATGCCGGCGTCGAGCCCGAGCTGATGGGCCTGGGGCCGATCCCGGCAACACGCAAAGCCCTGGAAAAGGCCGGCCTGAACATCAGCGACCTGGACGTGATCGAGTCCAATGAAGCCTTCGCCGCCCAAGCCTGTGCCGTAGCCCGCGCGCTGGACTTCGACCCGGAGAAGGTCAACCCGAACGGGTCCGGCATTTCCCTGGGCCACCCGGTGGGTGCCACCGGGGCGATCATCGCCACCAAGGCCATCCATGAACTGCAGCGTATCCAGGGCCGTTACGCGCTGGCCACCATGTGCATTGGCGGCGGCCAGGGCATCGCCGTCGTCTTCGAGCGCGTCTGAGGGACCTTGCAACATGAGCATTGAACAGATCGCCGTGATCGGCGCCGGCACCATGGGCAACGGCATCGCGCAAGTCTGCGCGGTGGCCGGCTATCAGGTGCTGCTGGTGGATGTCGCCGAGGCCGCACTAGAGCGCGGCGTAGCCACCCTGAGCAAAAACCTGGAGCGCCAGGTCAACAAGGGTACCCTCGATGCCGAGCGTGCCAGCGCAGCGAAAGCGCGCATCCGCACCAGCACCGATTACGCGCAATTGAGCACTGCGCAACTGGTGATCGAGGCGGCGACCGAAAACCTGCAGCTCAAGCAACGCATCCTCCAGCAAGTGGCTGCCAACGTGGCGCCCGATTGCCTGATTGCCACCAACACCTCGTCACTTTCGGTGACCCAGCTGGCGGCCAGTATCGAGCACCCTGAGCGGTTCATCGGCGTGCACTTCTTCAACCCGGTGCCGATGATGGCCCTGGTCGAGATCATCCGTGGCCTGCAAACCAGCGACAGCACCTATGCCCAGGCGCTGCTGGTTACCGAGAAGCTCGGCAAGACGCCGATCACTGCCGGTAACCGCCCGGGCTTCGTGGTCAACCGCATCCTGGTGCCGATGATCAACGAAGCGATCTTCGTGCGCCAGGAGGGCCTGGCCAGTGCCGAGGACATCGACACCGGCATGCGCCTGGGTTGCAACCAGCCGATCGGCCCGCTGGCGCTGGCCGACCTGATTGGCCTGGACACCTTGCTGGCGATCATGGAAGCCTTCCATGAGGGTTTCAACGACAGCAAGTACCGCCCTGCCCCACTGCTAAGGGAAATGGTCGCGGCCGGCTGGTTGGGGCGCAAGAGTGGCCGCGGCTTCTTCACCTACTGAGGAGCGGACAGCATGCCCCCGGTCAATGCCGCGATGCGCTGTGCCAATTTTGAAGAGCGACGTGACCGTGCCATGGCCCTGTTCGCCGAGAAAGGCTTCGGCCAGGTGAGCATGCGCGAACTGGCGGCACATCTGGGCGTGACCGCAGGTTCGCTGTATCACCACTTCCCGAGCAAGCAGGACTTGCTGTACGACCTGATCGAAGAGTTGTACGAGGAGCTGCAAGCAACCCTGGAGCCTGGCCGCCGCGCCATGGCGCGCGGGGGTTCGGCACTGGCTTGCCTGATTGCAGCGCACTGGCAACTGCATGCCGAACGGCCCCTGCAGTTTCGCCTGGCCGCACGGGATTTCTGCTGCCTGAGCGAAGCGCAGCAAACGCGCCTGGCGTTGTTGCGCAAGCGTTATGAGACAGGGTTGCTGCGGTTGATCGCACCACAGGCGAAACTGCCCGACGCGGCATTGGCGGCGACGGCGCAGGTGGTGGCGACGTTGCTCAACCAGTTGCCTGGGATGCTGAAGGCTTTGCCCGAGGAACAGGGGTTGGGGTTGATGGAAAGCCTGCTGGTTGGGGGAATTGAGCGAACATTGCGCTAGCCCAGCGTACCCGCTCGATCAATCAGGCTCTACATCTTCACCACCTCAAAAAACGCGGGCCAAGCACTGCTCCCATCAACGTGGGCAGCAACATCCCCAGCACGTACCAGGTCCCCCAGAACGGCACCTGCATTTCCGGGCAGTGCAGGCAGTAAACCAAGGTTGCGGTCGAACCGGAGAGCAGGCCCGCTGCTGCGCCAGCCTGGCGCAGCCGCGTCGGTGCCAGGCCACGCAATGCCCAGAACAGGGTAATGAACACCGGCACGCACAGCAGCGTGATGTTCAACGCACAGGTGCGCCAGGTACGCCCAAAAATCAAATCGGCACGGGCTTCGACCGGGGCCCCGAACAGGCTGATCGCCGCTCCCAGCCAGACCAGCAGCAACGGTAGCCCGAGCAGTTGCCACACCACCCCGCCGCGCACGCCGGGCCTGGCCAGGCGCTGCGTCAACCAAAGCCCTAGCAGCGCCAGGCTGGCGGGCAAGGCCAGCTTGGCCCAGAACAGTGGCGTACGCGCCACTTCGGCAAGGTCGCTGCGCACGCCATAAAGAGCCACCGTCATCAGCACCGCACCCAGTGTGCCTGCAAGCAACGCCAGCGCCAGGCGCCGTGCCAGCGCATGACGGCCCACCGGCTCTTCACCAGCAGCCAGCAGGGTAATCAGTTCATCAGTCTTCATGCTCTTCACTGCCTCGAATCAGCTTGGCCAGCGCCTTGAGCCCCCGGTGTATCCCTACCTTGACCGCCGAACAGGAAAGCCCGGTGATACGCGCAGTCTCCTCCACCGACAGCCCTTCGAGCTTGACGTGGACGATGGGCAAACGCTGGCGCGCCGGCAACCGCCCCAGCAGCTTGCCCAGGTCGCGATTGGCCTGGGCAGGCGCTTCATCACTGGCGGCGAACAGGTCACTGTCGTCTTCCAGCACCTCGTGCAACGCGTCTTGGTGCGCATAGCGGCGCAGGTAATCTGCCAGCTTGTAACGGGCAATCGCCTGTACCCACGCCGTCAGCGGCTGTTGCGGCTGGTAGGTATGACGTGCGTTATGCACGGCCAGCAACACTTCCTGCAGCAAGTCTTCGATTTCGGCCGGGCGCTGGTGCAGGCGCCGCCGCAGAAACCCACGCACATGCAGCGCCAGCGCCGCAAGGAATTCGCGGTAGGCCCGTGCATCGCCCGCCAGCCCGCGCAGCAGCAAGGCCTGCAACTGCGCCTCGCGTGCGCCGAGGTGGTCCTGAGAGTTAGTTCGTTGCATGGGGCGCCAAGGTTACACCGTCCGAAGTTTTTTCTTTTATCGAACCTTAGCCGCTGCTGCGCTTTTGAGCGCATAGGTCAGGGCAAATGCACCAAGCAAAAAATATTTCCGCGTGCCTGTAACCGCAGCAGCGGCCACCGCGAACTAGTCCATGAGCCTTCGGTACATCACCACGGCCCCATTCTCTGGAGACATCCTTATGAATACCCTCGCCCTTACCACTGCCGCCCTGGCCCTTGCTTCCATGGCCAGCGTCGCCACCGCCGCCGATACCAACAGCAACGGTGCAGCCATGGAAAAATGCTACGGCGTCGCCATGGCCGGCAAGAACGACTGTAAAGCCGGTGCCGGCACAAGTTGCGCTGGCAGCTCCAAAAAAGACTACGACGGCATGGCCTGGAAAAATGTCCCGGCCGGCACCTGCACCTCGATCAAGACGCCCAACGGCATGGGTTCACTGACCCCGATCAAGTCCTGAGCAGAGGCCGCCGACCATGAACCGAACTGCCCCTCTGGGCGCCGGGCTCGGGCTCAAGCCTGAACACTTTGCCCCGGCCTTGGCCTGCAACGCCGACGGCCTGTGGTACGAAGTGCATCCAGAGAACTACATGGTCGGCGGGCCGCGCCTGGCGTGGCTGCAGCGCATGGCCGAACGCCATGCGCTGTCGCTGCACGGCGTTGCCCTGTCACTGGCAGCGGACGCCGAACCGGACATCACCCACCTGCGCCGGCTGCGCGTGCTGATCGACCAGGTAAACCCGGTGCTGGTGTCGGAGCACCTGGCCTGGTCCACCTGGCGTGACCAGTATCACCCCGACCTGCTGCCGTTCCCCCGCAGCCACGAAGCATTGGCACGCATCAGCGACAATATCCTGCGCACCCAGGATGCCCTGGGGCGCTGCATCGCCATCGAAAACCCCAGCCACTACCTGCAATTGCAAGGTCACGACCTGGACGAAATCGAGTTCCTCGACGAGCTGGTGCGCCGCACCGATTGCACGCTGTTGCTGGATATCAACAACGTTCATGTCAGCGCACACAACCTGGGTTTCAACGCCAAGGACTACCTCGACCGCTTCCCGGCCCATGCCATCAGCGAAGTTCACCTGGCCGGCCACAGCCACGACGACCAAGGCGCACTGCTGATCGACTCGCACGATACAGCCATTGCCGAACCGGTCTGGGCCTTGTACCGCCGGCTGATCGCGCGCATCGGTGCGCGCCCGACACTGATCGAACGCGACGGCAACCTGCCGGCCTTCGATGAACTGCTTGCCGAACGGGCGATTGCCCAGACGACCCTCGACCACGCAGGAGCCTTGCCATGAACCTGCCACTTGGCCAGTTCCAGGACGCCTTCATCGACGCACTCTACCTGCGCCCTGCTCCGCTGCTGCAAAACCTGACTCGCCAACCGGCGTTCGCGGTCTACCGCAATACCTTGATGGCCGGCTGCGTGGACGCACTGCGAGCCAACTTCCCCAGTGTCGAAACTCTGGTCGGTGCCGACTGGATGCAGCAAGCCGCTGCTGCCTACGCACAACACACCCCACCTGACGACGCACGGCTTATACGCTACGGTGCGACGTTCGCGGCGTTTCTGCAAGACAGCCAGGCCAGCCACGGGCTGCCCTACCTGGCCGATGTCGCACGCCTGGACTGGCATTGGTGCGAAGTATTCAGCGCCATCGAGCAACCTTGCCTGGCCTTGGCCGACCTGGCAGGCATGACGGCCAGTGACCTGGGTGGCAGCCACCTGCGGCCGCGCCAGAACGTGCGCTGGCAGTGGTTCGCCGCTAACCCGGCACTTAGCCTGTGGCGCTGCAGCCGCGAAGGCCTGCCATGGCCACAGTCGCAACCCTGGGTGGCAGAAGGCGCACTGTTGAGCGCCGACCAGCACGGCGTGAACCATCAGCCACTCGAGGCCGGTGGCTGCATGTTCCTGGATGCCTGCGCAGCCGGTCACTCACTGGAAAGCGCCTCGCAACTTGCCCTGCAACGCCAGCCTGACCTCGACTTCACCAGCCTGCTCGGTCGCCTGATGCAGGCCCGGGTCTTTCTCCCGCTTTCATTCGATTGAAGGAACGGCCATGGACACCTTGCGCCCTACTGCCCCAGCCACTGGCCTGCGCCAACGCTGGAACGGCCTTGCCGACCGCCTGCAACGGCTGCTCAACGACAGCGCGTTGTGCCTGGTCGCACGGCTGGGCATCGCCTCGATATTTTTCCTGTCAGGCCGCACCAAGGTCGAAGGTTTGCTGAGCATCACGCCCGGTACCTACGAGCTGTTCCAGAGCGAGTATGCCTTGCCGCTGCTTTCGCCCTGGCTCGCAGCCCACCTGGCAACCTACGCCGAGCACCTGTTCCCACTGCTACTGGTGCTGGGCCTGTTAACCCGGCTTTCAGCGCTTGCCCTGCTCGGCATGACAGCGGTCATCCAGATATTCGTCTACCCGGACGCCTGGCCTACTCACCTGTCGTGGGCTGGCCTGCTGCTGTTGCTGATAGCCCGGGGTGCCGGGCCTCTGTCACTGGACCGGTTGGCACGGCTGCATTGAGCCCAGCCGGCCAGCCACCACTTGGCAGTTGCAGCGTGTCGGGTGAAGATCACTCACGCGGCTTTTCCATTAAACTCTTCGCAGCCCACGTTGTCTTGGTACCGCACTGTTGCACCCACCCTAGCGGTACCCCCCAAGATGAAGCACCCCGCCACATTCACCCAAGGTTCATTGACCCACCACGTCCGGGTAATGGCGTTTACCAGTGCGCTGAGCCTGCTGGCGATCTTCCTGACCGACATTCTCACGCTCACGTATGTCGCCCTGCTGCATGACGAAGTACTCATTGCTGCGGTAGGCATCGCCAAGACCCTGGCCTTTTTCAATTCAAGCCTGGTGGCGGGCATTGTCGTCGCTGCAGGCACCATGATCTCCCGCAGGGTCGGCCAAGGTTCGAGTGCCTCGGTGCCTGCGCTGACCAGCCACATGCTGATCCTCGCCGCGCTGGTCTCGGCCGGTGTGTCTGCACTGCAGTGGTACTACCTGGACTTCTTCGCCGGCCTGGTGGGGGCCGATGCGCCCGCCTCACCGCTTGCCCGGCAATTCATCGCCATGACGCTGGTAGCGTCGGTGCTGATGGCGCTCACTCAGGCCGCGGCCCAAGTGCTCCGGGCGCAAGGATTGAGCGGGCGCGCGCTGGCAGTGGTGCTGGCCAGTGCCGCCTGCCTGGCCATCGTCGACCCGATCCTGATCTTTGGTCTGGACCTGAAACTGTTGGGCGCCGGCCTGTCCTGCCTGGTGGCAGCCACAGCAGGCAGCCTGACGGGTTTGTACCTGGTCAGGGCCCATGTCGGCCTTGCCACGCGCATACGCCTACGCCTGCTGCGGCTGTATGGCGCACGCATCATGCGCATTGCCTTGCCCTACACCCTCGCTAATCTGGCGATGCCGGTTGCCCTGACCTACACCATGGCGCAACTGGCGCTGTTCGGGGTCTCGGTCATGGCTGGCATGGCGGTAATGGACAGGGTGCTGCAGATTACCTACTGCCTGTACTTCGCCTTGCCGGGCGCGCTGGTGCCGATCCTGGCGCAGAACCTGGGGGCGCACTGCCAGGGCCGTTCGCAGGCTGCCTTGCACAGCGCCGCCAGGCTGGTAGTAGTGTACGGCCTGGTCGCCTGGGCAGTACTGGCAAGCGCCGCGCCGTGGCTTGGCCCTGCCTTCACGCTCTCAGGCCCGGGGCAGGCGCTGATCGAGGACCTGTGCCGGTACGGGCCGGGGCTGTGGGTCATCATGGGCCTGGACTTCATCGCCATTTCGCTGTTCATCTGCCGTGGCCAGGCAGGCTGGGTGGCCTTCTACGCCTGGCTTCGCGCCACCTTGGGTACCCTGCCCTTCGTCACCGCAGGCGCAGCGCTGCAGGGTGCCAGCGGCGTCATGCTCGGGCTGTGGGTTGGCAATGCCCTGGTCGCACTGGCCAGCGTCGCAACGGCCATCCTGATCAACCGCCCAGGCGCATACCGGGCGCACGAACCCTAGAACTTTTGCCATAATCGCCCTCGCCGCTTCAGCGGAACCGGCACACCACCCACCACAGCTTGAAGTTGGTTTATGTCAGGTCAGGATCACGAAACCGAAGCGTCCAGCGCACCGGTCACCAAACGCCGCCGTGCCCCCAAGGGCGAGATGCGCCGCGCCGCCCTGCTGGATGCGGCCACCGCCGTGTTCGCCAAAGACGGTTATGCGGCAGCCTCCATGCGCGATGTGGCCGAAATCGCCGGCATCACCACGGTCGGGCTGTTGCACCACTTCCCCAACAAGGTGTCGTTGCTGCAGGCCTTGCTCGATCGGCGCGATCGGCGAGTGACGGAGAAATTTGCCGAGCTGGAGATGGCGCCGACGCTTGCGAACTTCCTGGCCTTCGTGCGCATGAGCATGAATTTCAGCGTGCAGAACCTGCTTGAATGCCAGGCTTCGATGATGATCAGCGTCGAAAGCCTGTCCGAGCAGCACCCGGCCTGGCCCTGGTACAAGGAGAAATTCGCGCTGACCCACGCCCACGCCCAGGCGCACCTGGCGGCGCTGGTCGAGCATGGCGAGGTGCGCAAGGACATTGATGCGAAGTCGTTGGCGACCGAGATCTTCGCCGTGATGGATGGCCTGCAGATCCAGTGGCTGCGCGCCCCGGACCAGGTCGACGTCGAAGCGGTCTTCGACGCCTACCTGCTACGCCTTGCCTCTTGCATCAAGGCCTAGTGCGACGGTCAGTAAGCCTGGCTGTCGCTGACCTGCACCGCCGCTTGCAGCGGTGCAGGTAGTGGGTTGCTGTCACGCGTGGTCAAGTGTTGCGGCATGAGCGTGACCAGCGTGCGCTGCAGTGTGAGGTTTTCCGAGTCCGGGCCGACCCACACCTTGAACTTGCCGGCATCGACGTCCCAACTGTCGGTGTTCTGCACGAAGTACGCCAGCGAGCGCGAGTCGATCGGCAAGCTCACGGTCTTGCTCTGGCCCGGCTCCAGGTACACCTTGGTAAAGCCCTTGAGCTCCTTCTTCGGGCGGTCGACTTGCGGGTCGATCGGCTGTATGTACAGCTGCGCGACCTCAAAGCCCGCCTTGTCACCCGTGTTGGTCAGGGTGAACGTGGCGTTCACGGTGTTGCCTGGGGTCATCACATTGGTCGAGAGCTTCAAGTCCGAATAGCCGAACGTGGTGTACGACAAGCCGAAGCCGAACGGGTAAAGCGGTTTGGCGTGCTTCTTGTCATAGCCGCGGTACCCCATGTAAAGCCCCTCGCTGTAGTCGATCTCGGTCAGCGGGTTGTCGCCACGGTAGGCGGCCGGGTCCGGGTAGGACGCGTAACTTGGGTTGTCTTCGATCTTCTTGTCGATGGTCACTGGCAGCTTGCCCGACGGGTTCACCTTGCCATACAGGATTTCAGCCAGTGCCTGGCCGCCCTGTTGCCCCGGGAACCAGGCATGCAACGCTGCGCCAACCTTCTTGGCCCACGGCTGCATGTCGGCCACGCCGCCGCCATGGGTGACGACGATGGTGTTCGGGTTGGCCTTGGTGACGAATTTGATCAACTCGGCCTGCTGGTCCGGCAGCGCGTAGTCGTGGTCGGAGCCTTCACCCTCGTTCTCGTAGTTGGTGCCTGCGGCGATCACCACGGCATCGTAGCTGGCGATATCCTTCGGCGGTCGCAGGGACGCCCAGCTCATCTGAACGCCTGCCAGGCCGCCCAGTGCCGGCGTGAAGTTGCCTTGCACACGGCGGTACTCAAGCTTGACGTTGTAGGACTTGCCCGCCACCAGGGCAGCGCTCTTGCCCGAAGTGGTCAGCGCGTTGACCACATCAGAGGAGTACGGCACGCCGTCGCTCTGCACCACCAGCTTGCCATCGACCCAAAGCTTGTAGGGGCCGTCGGCGCGCACCTTGAACACATGCGCACCCGAGACGGTCGGCTTGATCGTCGCACTGAAGCGTGCGGAGAACGCCCCCGCCGTCGGGCTGAAGCCGGACACGGCAGTGGTGCCGGTGCTGGTTTCATTGGTGCTGGTGGTCCAGTTGAGGTTCACGCCCGGCTCGATGCGGGTCAGTACCGGAGCGCCGCTGAGGCTGGTGTTGCTGAAGTACTCGGCCTTCACCCCGGCATTGCTGACGCCGCTGCCGGACGAGGTCGGCTGGTACCAGACTGCCGCCTTGGGGTTCAGGCTCAACGCCGACAGGTAAGTGACATTGGCGCTGTTCGACGCCAGTTGCTGCAGCCCGCTGAGTTCGGTCACGTAACTGTTGGGTGGTGAGTTGGCGGTACCGAACGGCGATGCAGGCGCCTGGTTGGCCCAGTCGCCGATCACTGCGATTCTGGCGGTGCGCGCCAGAGGCAGCAGCGGCTTGCCAGCAGCGGTATCGGCGTTGCGCAGCAGCACGATGCCTTCACGTGCAGCGTTCAGCGAGGCGCGCTGGCCATACTCGGTGTGCTCCAGCGTCTTTGCCGTGTTGAGGTTTTCCTGGAAGTCGTAACTGACCACCGCACGCAGGTTGCGCTTGACCTTGTCGTCGATGACGTTCTGGGTCAGCTGGCCGCTCCACAGGTACGGCAGCAGGTTGGCCTCGGTGAACTGCAGGCCCGAAGGCATGTCCAGGTCGGTGCCGGCCCATGCGCCCTTGAACGGGTCGTGAATGGCATTGAAGTCACTGATAACGGTGCCCTGATAACCCCACTCGCCTTTGAGCACCTCGGTGATCAGGTGGTGATTTTCGCAGGCGTAGTCGCCGTTGACCTTGTTGAACCCGCACATGATCGACGCCACGTTGGCGTTCTTGACCATCGACTCGAAGCCGGGCAAGTACAGCTCACGCAGCGTGCGCTCATCGGCCACGACATTGACCGCCTGGCGATTGGCCTCCTGCTCGTTGGCCAGGTAGTGCTTGCCACTGGCCTGGATCCCTTGGGCCTGGATGCCGTTGACGATGGCCGGCGCCAGCACCGCGCCAAGGAACGGGTCCTCGCCACTGACGTACTCGGCCGAACGCCCGTTGTAGGGCGTGCGGTACAGGTTCACCCCGGGCGAGAGCATCTGCTGGCCGCCGGAAATACGCGTTTCATAGGCAATGGCCAGGCCGAACTCTTTGGCCCGGTTGATGCTCCAGGTGGCGGCCAGGGCCGACTGCGAAGGGTATTGGGCGCCAAAAGTGGCGTTATTGACGTGCACGCCCATGGACGAGTCGTAGGCCACCGTGCCCTGGATACCCCACTTGAGCAGCGACGGGATCATGTGGCCGTCATTGACCCGGGTGAAGTTGATCTTCTCGGCCTGGTTCATGTTGTCCAGGATGGAGCTGACCCGGGCCTCCACCTCGTTGCCGGTGGCCGGCCCGGCCGCCAAAGCGCCCGAGGCCTGCATGACGCCGAGCGCCATCAGGCTCACGGCCTGTTTGAAATGTTTCACGGGTTGAATCCTCAAGAACAGAATGGGAGCAGGCAAACCTGCGGCCTTACGGCTGGCTGACCAGCGCCGGCGCATCGGCGGTGTCAACCGGCACGTCGACAAAGGCATTGGCATCAGTGGCGCGCTTTGCAACATCGCTGACGCCGGACAGTTGTTCGCGCTGGCTGTCCAGTTGTTCGCGGGCTTCATAAGCCGTTGAGTCCGAAGTGGCGCCGTTTGTATCTGCGAAGGCACTTGGCACAGTGGCCAGCAGCGCCGAACAGGCGAACGGCAGCAGTAGTCTATTCATCGAATAGTTCTCGAAAAAAGAATGCAGGAATTAGCGGGCCACAAACAGGGCCCGGCCGGCGCGTAAGTCTGGGCAGTTCAATGAAAAGTTCAAGCGCTCATGAAGTGCACAGTGGGCAACGTATCAAAAAAACAAAAAAACCACGCCAAATAACATCCAAACATAAAGAACAGAATCACATCAAATACATGTTCAGCGCATATTTGTATTTGCAGATTCCAAAAATTATTAGGATTGTGGTTTTCCCATGCTTTTTTTGAGAATTCAGGGCAAGAATTTGCTTCTCGCTAAACCTAGTTGCGATTAGGTTTAGCAGGGTGATATGCTTACGAGACCGCTGAAAACAGCCAGCTAATTCATACTGAACAAACCAAAAACATAGGCTGTTGCAACAGTTAAAATTCCAAAGTATTCTCCGGGCCACCTCAGGCCTGACAAGTAGTAAAGTGCCGCTATATAGCCAGCACTTGCACTAAGCCATCATGATGAAATCAACTATCCCCTCTGCTGACGATATATGTGAGTGGCTGCTCAATGCTGGCGCATTGCAACCGGCTGATATGAATCGCGCTGCACGCTTGGGCGTGGCCCAGGCAATGGGCGAACATGAAAAACTGCGCACCTTGCTGCGCCTGGGTGCAGTAAGAGAGCAGCAAATGGCCGCGGCCTACGCCGAGTTGCTGGGCGTGCCCAGGCTGGACAGGCAGCGTATCGACTCCCCGCCTGTGGCCACTGAACGCTTTGCCCGCCACTACGGCGTGGTCACCCTCAGCGAAAGCAGCAGCCACTTGCAGGTCGCCGCCGCCGTGCCGCTTTCGGCCTACGCGCTGAACGCACTCGGTTACCAGGCGGCAAAACAGGTAGAGCTGGTGGTAGGGACCAGCGACGAAATCACCGCCCTGATCGAACAGGCCTACGGCGAAGGCCGCTCGGCCATGGGCGCGCTGATCCAGACCCTGGACGACGACAGCATCGACGAAGGCGACATCGAACAGCTCAAGGACATGGCCTCCGAGGCGCCAGTGATCCGCCTGGTCAACCTGATGCTGCAACACGCCGTCGACCGTCGCGCTTCGGATATCCACGTAGAACCGTTCGAAACCCAGCTGAAAGTGCGCTACCGGGTCGACGGCGTGCTCGTCGAAGGCGAAGCACCACCGGCCGGTTACGCCGCAGCGGTCATCTCGCGGCTGAAGATCATGGCCCGGCTGGATATCGCCGAGCGCCGCCTGCCGCAGGATGGGCGGATCATGCTGCGCATTCAGGGCCGCGAACTGGACTTGCGGGTCTCCACCGTGCCAACCAGTTTCGGCGAGTCGGTGGTGATGCGCCTGCTGGACCGGCAAACCGTGAGTTTCGACTTCGCCAGCCTGGGCATCCGTGGCCCCACCCTGCACAGCATCGAGCATCTGCTGGCGCGCCCCCATGGCATCTTCCTGGTCACAGGGCCCACCGGTTCGGGCAAGACCACCACCCTTTACACCGCGTTGTCGGGCCTGAACACCGCCGAGCGCAAGATCATCACCGTGGAAGACCCGGTCGAATACCAGCTCACCGGCATCAACCAGATCCAGGTCAAACCAACCATCGGCCTGGGGTTTGCCACGGCATTGCGCTCGATCGTGCGCCAGGACCCGGACGTGATCATGATCGGTGAAATGCGCGACCTGGAAACCTGTCGCATCGCCATCCAGTCATCGCTGACCGGGCACCTGGTACTGTCGACCCTGCACACCAACAGCGCCGCCGCCAGCATCACCCGCCTGCTGGACATGGGCGTCGAAGGTTATCTGCTCGCCTCCACCCTGCAGGGCATCCTTGCCCAGCGCCTGGTGCGCCGCCTCGACCCGGCCACCCGTATCGCCTTCCAGGCACCGGCCGAACTGGTGGAGCGCCACCAGTTGGCCCGCTATACGCAACAGCGGCCGATCATGCTGTACCGCCCAAACGAGCTGGCGCCGGGCGGTGGCTACCATGGGCGCAGCGCGATCACCGAACTGCTGGTCATGGACGAAGAGCTGCGCGGCATGCTCATGCGCCAGACCGATGCCGCCACACTCGAGGCCCACGCCCGTCGCAACGGGCTTGTGACCCTCTATGAGGACGGCCTGCGCCAGGCCCTGGCCGGCGTCACCTCGCTTGAAGAAGTGCTGCGCGTCACGGGTGGTGATTGAGGTGCCGACCTTTTCCTACACCGCGCTCGACAGCGAGGGCCGCAAGCAGCAAGGCGAACTGGACGCCAGTGACCGTGACCACGCCGCTCGCCAGTTGCAACGGCGCGGCCTGCTGATTCTGCAGCTCAGGCAGGGTAGCCGCCTGCTGCGTTCGGGCAAGGCGCGCAGCATGTTCCAGCCGGTGGAACTGATCACCATCACCCAGCAGCTCACTACCCTGCTCAGCGCCGGGCAACCGCTGGACCGGGCGCTGGGCACCGTGCTGAAGAACGTGCGCAGGCCCGCCGCCAAGGCCGTGCTGGAGCGGGTGCGCGAGCAGGTCAAAGCCGGCTTGCCGCTGTCCCAGGCGCTTGAGGAACACCCGGGCAGTTTCTCACCGTTCTACACCAGCCTGGTGCGGGCCGGCGAAGCCGGCGGTGTACTCGAAGTGACCCTGGCCCAGCTTGCCGGCTACCTGGAACAAAGCCACAAACTGCGTGGCGAAGTGATCAACGCGCTGATCTACCCGGCTTTCCTGGTGATCGGTGTGGTCGGCTCGCTGGCGCTGCTGCTGGCCTATGTGGTGCCGCAATTCGTACCGATCTTCCAGGACCTGGGCGTGCCCATCCCGCTGGTGACCCGCGCTGTGCTGGCCATGGGCGAATTCGTCAATGCCTGGGGGCTGGCCTGCCTGCTGACGCTGCTCGGCGCCGGCTGGCTTGGCCTGGCCGCACGGCGTGACCCGCGCCGGCGAGTGGCCCAGGACCTGCGCCTGTGGCGCAACCGCCTGTTCGGCCCGCTGCTGCAGCGCCTGGAAACCGCACGCCTGGCGCGCACCTTGGGCACTTTGTTGAGCAACAGCGTCACCCTGCTCGGTTCACTGGCGATCGGCCGCGAAGTCAGTGCCAACCATGCACTGCGCGAGCATGTGGAGCGCACCACCGACCAGGTCAAGCAAGGCAGCAGCCTGAGCCTTGCGCTATCGGCAGAGGCTCTGCTGCCGGAGCTTGCCCTGCAGATGATCGAAGTCGGTGAACAGTCGGGCACCCTCGGCGCGATGCTGCTCAAAGTCGCCGATGTCTACGACCTTGAAGCCAAACGCACCATCGACCGCCTGCTCGCGGCGCTGGTGCCCACCCTGACCATCGTCATGGCGGTGATGGTGGCGGCAATCATGCTCGCCATCATGCTGCCGCTGATGAGCCTTACCAGCAATATCTAGGAAACCGCCCATGCCCTCCAAGCAACGCTTCAACGCCCGCCAAGCGGGCTTCACCCTGCTCGAAATGCTTGCCGTGATCGTGCTGCTGGGCATTGTCGCGACCATCGTGGTGCGCCAGGTCGGCGGTAACGTCGACAAGGGCAAGTACGGTGCCGGCAAGGCGCAGTTGGCGAGCCTGAGCATGAAGGTCGAAAGCTATGCCCTGGATGTCGGGGCGCCGCCGGCAAACCTTGAACAGTTGCTTGAAAAGCCGGCCAACGCCAGCCGCTGGGCCGGGCCGTATGCCAAGCCCTCGGACTTGGTCGACCCCTTTGGCCATGGCTTCGCGTACCACTTCCCCGGCAGCCACGCCAGCTTCGACCTGATCTTCCTCGGCCAAGATGGCGCGGTGGGTGGCGCAGGCTACAAGGCCGACGTGGGCAACTGGGAATAAGCATGGCAGCGCGCCCGCCCCGTGAACGCGGCTTTACCCTGTTCGAACTGCTGATCGTTATCGTGCTGGTCGGCGTTGCCACGTCTATTCTGGCCGTTGGCATTGGCCGGGGCATGCTGGTGGCCCATGAGCGCAGTGCATTGGCAAACATGGTGTCAGCTCTGCGTAGCGCGCGCGTGCAGGCCATTGCCAGCGGGCAACCGGTGCGCGCGAGCTTCGACCTGCAGCGCAGGCAGGTGCAGGCACCCGGGCGCACGCCCCAGGGCTGGCCCGAAGACTTCACCGTGCGCCTGCAGACGGCCCGCGGCCTGGGTGCGGGCTTTGAGTTTTACCCCGATGGTGCGGCCAGCGGCGGCAACATCCTGATCAGCCGCGGCCAGGCGCGTTGGCGCATCGACGTCAGCTGGCTCACCGGCAGTGTGCAAGTGCGGGAGTTGCCATGAACCGTCAGCGCGGTTTCACCCTGCTGGAGATGCTGGCAGCAATTGCCCTGCTGGTGGTGGCCTCGAGCATCCTGCTGGGCGCATTCGCCCAGAGCAGCCGCTCACTGGCGCAGGTAGAGCGCAGTGACCGCCACAACGCGGCGGCGCGTTCGCTGCTGGACGACTTCGACCTGGGCCCGCTTGCCGTAGGCCAGCAACGGGGTAGCTGGCAGGGCATCGACTGGGTGCTGGACGTCACTCTGGAACAGGCAGTGCCCACACGCCTGGAACTGTACCGGCTGGACCTGACCCTGAGCGACAGCGGGCACACCTGGCGCTACAGCACCCTGCGCGCACGCGCGCCAGGCAGTGGAACATGAAGCGCCAGGCAGGCTTTACCCTGCTGGAGATCCTGGTGGTCATCAGCCTGCTGGGGTTGCTGCTGGGCCTGGTCGGCAGCGCCCTGGTGGCGGCCAACCGCTCAGTGGCAAAGGCCGAGCGCTACAGCGCCCGGCTCGATGAACTGCGTGCAACCCAGCGGTTCCTGCGCCAGGCGCTGGGCCAGGTGTTGCCATTGACCGCAGCGACCGGCCAGGGCGCCCACACCGCAACATTCGATGGGCAAAACGACACGGTAGTGTTTTTCGCCCCTCTGCCAAGCTCTGTAGGTGGAGGTATCTACCGCCAGCGCCTGCAACTGCGTCAAGGGCGCCTGGAGATCCGGTTGGCCAGGCTGCAAGGCCAACGCCTGCAGGCCTGGGGCGAGCCCCAGCGCTTGCTGGAGGGGGTCAAAGGGCTGCACCTGAATTACCGCGGCTACTCCCCGCTGGGCAAGGCCACCGGCTGGATGCCCCAGTGGCCGTGGCCAGAGCGCCTGCCCCAGGCAGTGCGCGTAGCGGTACAACTGCAAGGCACTCAGGCCTGGCCGCTGCTGCAGGTCAACCTGCTGCTTGACCTGTCCGGCGACGGTGGCCGGCCATGAGCCGCCAGCGCGGTGCGGCCCTGTTGCTGGTGCTCTGGGTCGTCGGTTTGCTGAGCGTGCTGCTCGGCGGCTTGGCGGTGTCCGTCCAGTTGCAGCAGCGCCAGGCCCGCTGGCAAGGCAACCAGACCCAAGCCGGGCTCGCCGCCCAGGCAGGTTTCAACCTGGCCGTGGCCAACCTGCTGCGCGACGGCCAGGCGCGCTGGCTCGCCGATGGCCAAGTCCACGTGGCCGACTTTGCAGGCAGTACGCTGCACATCAGTGTGGTCAGCGAGCGGGGCAAGCTGGACCTCAATGCAACACCGTCAACGAGCCTGGCAAAACTGCTGCGTGCCAGTGGCGCCACTGCCGAACGCTCGAAAATCATCACTCAGGCTTTAAGGACGAGGCGCAACCAGGTACCCCTGCGAATGCTCGAAGAATTTCGCGAATTGCCCGGCATGAGCTACGCCGTCTATGACCGTGCCCTGCCCTTCATTACCGTCTGGTCGGGCAATGCCCAGCCCGACCCCAGCCTGGCATCACCCACGCTGGCCGGTGTACTGGGCCTGCCCCGCTATCACGGGCCAACGCCGGATGGCGGGCCGATTCTCACCGTCACCAGCCAGGCCACCTTGCCCGGCGGCTTTCAGTCACGCCTGAAGGCAACCTTCGTGCTGCTGCCGGCCTACGCCGGTGGCAAGCCTTACCGGGTGTTGAGGTGGCAGGATTGATCCGCCTGGCAAAACACTGCGCGGCACGCTGGGGCAGCCAACAGCAGCTTTACCAGGCACGCTGGCGGGCCAGCCGTGCCCGGCACTGGCTCAGCGCATGGCAGGCCGAGTTGCTGGGCATGCTGCCGCAGGCGATCGCCGCGCGCCTGGCCAACGGTAATACGCCGCAGTTGCTGCCATGGCCTTTGCCTGCCGATTGCGAGCACGGTCGGCCTGCCGTTCTGCTGCTGCCTGCCTCGCACGTTCTTACGCAGCACATCGAGCTGCCCGTTGCCGCCACGCGCAACCTGATGCAGGTGCTGGCCTACGAAATCGATCGATACACGCCGTATACCGCCGACCAGGTCCATTTTGTCGCCCGCGTGGCGCAGCGCCGCGCAGCACAGGCCCAAGTTGAACTGGTGGCCATCGCACGCAGCGCCCTGGACACTCTGCTGGCTGCTTGTGGCGAACAGGGTGTGCACCTGGTCGGCATCGATGCACTGGACGCCCGCGGCGAACGCCTGATGATCGACTTGCTGCCGGCCGAAAGCGCCCGTACGCGGTCACGCCCAGGCAAGCTGGGCCGCTGGCTGTGGCTTGGCTGCGCAGCCTGTTGCGTAATGCTTGGCGCAGCCTGGCTGGAGCGCCGCCAGGGCGAGGTCCAGGCCATGCAGCGCGAAGTGGCGGCACAACGCGAGGCCGCCCAGCAGGTGCAGCTCTTGCGCCAGGCCCTGGACACCACACTGGGCGCCTCGAGCTACCTGGCCAGCCTCAAGGCACAACGCCCCACCGTCACTGCGCTGCTGGCCGACCTCACCGCCTGCGTGGGCGACGACACCTGGATAGAGCAGCTGGAAGTGAGCGATGGCACGCAGGTGACGTTCACTGGCCAAAGCGAGCGCACCAGTGCCCTGCTGGCGCAGGTAAAGACCTGCACCACGCTTGAGCACGCGCAGTTCAAGGGCATCATCCAGGCCGACAAAACCACGGGCCGCGAGCGCTTTTCCATCACCGCCCAGCTCAGCCAGGAGGTGCCGCATGCGCCCGCTCACTAGCAGGGAACGCAAGTTCTGCGCCTTGGGCGTGCTTGCGCTGTTGCTTTGGCTGGCCTGGTACCTGGTGTTCGAATGCCTGTGGCTTGCCCCCCTGCGCAGCCTGGACGCGCAAGCCCAGACATTGCGCGAGCAGCAACGGCGTTATACCAGCCTCATGCTCCAGCAACCTGAACTGCAGGCCCAGTTGCAGCGCAGCCGCAACGACCCCGCCCAGCGCAACAGCCTGCTGCCGGGCGAAGACCCCAACGCCGTAGCCGCCGACCTGATGCAGCGTGCCGTCGATCAGGTGAAAGCGCAGGCGCACGTTGGCCCCGGCTGCGACATCACCCAGCGCATGCCCATCGCCCCCGCCGAGCAGGACCAGGCCGAGCCTTATCGCCCGATCAAGGTCAGCCTGACGCTGGCCTGCGCCATCGAGCCGCTGGCGGCCCTGCTGCATGCACTGGAGTACGGCCAGCCCAGCCTGTTCATCGACCAACTGAGCATACGCCGCAGTGCTGCGGCGCCAGCCAAGGGGCCTGCCGGGCGCCTGGAAGTTCACCTGCTGATACGCGGTTACCTGCACGCGCAGCCAGCAGAAGGAAGCGACTCATGATGCGTGCCGCTAACCTGGTGCTGCTGGCTGCCAATGTCAGTGCCCTCGCCGTGGTCGCCTGGATGCTTGTCGCGCCAAACCCACCGCAGTGGCTGCCAGCGCAAAAGCCGTCAGCAACGCCCACCCACCAGTCACCCGCGCCATTGGCCGAGCTCGCCCAGCCAGTGCGTGCCGCCACCTGGGCGCACCCGATCTTCAGCGTTGACCGTCAGCCCGACCCACAGCAGCAAGGCCAGCACATCCCTGCATTGGCCAACCTGACGCTGACCGGCGTGATACTCGACGGGCAGTCGCGCTGGGCCTACCTGCGTGAAGGCCGCAAACCAGCCAGCAAGGTTGCGCTGGGCAGTACGCTGGCAAGCGGCTGGACCCTCACCCGACTGACCGCGCTGAGCGCAACCTTCACCCGTGCCGGGCAACAGCACACCCTGAGCATGCCACTGCTGCGCCTGCCGCCGCCGTCCAAGGCATCCGCCATCACTCTTCCGCGTATTGAAACCCCATGACCATGCAAGCTCCTTCACGCCATCCATTCCCTACCCTGCGTGCGCCATTGCTCGGCCTGAGTGTCGCCATCGCCCTGGCCGGTTGCGCCACCACGCAACGTGACCTGCACACCGACCCGGCGCTGCTGCAACAAGCCTTCAGCGGCGCCGACGCCCCCGCCCCTGCGGCGACCGGCCCCGAGCCCGCTGCCGCTCCCGCTGCAACGGCCCCACGCAGCGCGCCTGGCCGGCAGATCATCACCGGCAACCAGCGTTTCATCCGCAAGGCCTCGGCAACGCCCCCCGCCGCGAAGGATGAGCAAGGCGATATCGTGTTCAACTTCACCGACCAGCCCATCGAGGCGGTGATCAACAGCGTCATGGGCGACCTGCTGCATGAAAACTACAGCATCAGCCAAGGTGTCAAAGGCAGCGTCAGTTTCTCCACCTCCAAGCCGGTCACCAAGCAGCAGGCACTGTCCATCCTGGAAACGCTGCTGTCGTGGACCGACAATGCCATGATCCGCCAGGGCGAGCGCTATGTGATCCTGCCGGCCGACAAGGCCGTCGCCGGCAAACTGGTGCCACAGGTACCGGTCGCTCAGCCTGCCACGGGCCTCGCCGCCCGGCTCTATCCGCTGCGCTACATCGGCGCCAGCGAAATGCAGAAGCTGCTCAAGCCCTTCGTACGTGAGAATGCCTTCCTGCTGGTCGACCCGGCCCGCAACGTGATCAGCCTGGCGGGCACCCCCGATGAACTGGCCAACTACCAGGACACCATCGACACCTTCGACGTCGACTGGCTCAAGGGCATGTCGATTGGCGTTTACGGCCTGCAACGCGCCTCGGTGGCCGAGCTCATGCCGCAGCTGCAGAAGCTGTTCGGGCCCGACAGCGGCATGCCACTGTCGGACATGGTCAGGTTCATGCCCAACGAACGCACCAACTCGATCGTCGCCATCTCTGCGCAACCGGAGTATCTGCAGGAAGTCGGCGACTGGATCCGCACCATCGATGAAGGCGGTGGCAACGAACCGCAGCTGTTCGTGTACGACGTGCGCAACATGAAAGCGGCGGACCTTGCCCGTTATCTGCGCCAGATCTATGGCTCGGGGCAGATCAACGACGACAAGGCGGCCAGCGTCGCGCCAGGGCTCAAGACCACCAGTCTGACCTCGCTCAACGGCACTGGCAGCCAGTCGGGCCAAGGCCTGAGCGGCATGGGCATGAACACCCAGGCCAGTATCCGCGAGGCACCCTCGGAGGATGACTATGAGGACACTGGGCAACCGGAGGCCAGCAGCGCCGAGTCGGCCGACGGCTCGGTCAAGAGCCTTGAAGAGTCCGTGCGCATCACCGCGCAGAAAAGCAGCAACCAGTTACTGGTACGCACGCGGCCTGCCCAGTGGAAAGAGATCGAATCGGCCATCAAGCGCCTGGACAGCCCGCCGCTGCAGGTGCAGATCGAAACACGCATCCTCGAAGTCAAGCTCACCGGCGATCTGGACCTGGGCGTGCAGTGGTACCTGGGCCGGCTGGCCGGCAATTCGTCCAGCACCACCGTCGCCAACGAAAGCGGCAGCCAGGGTGCGCTCGGTGCCGGTGGCGTCGCGCTGGGCAGCGCCTCGATGTTCTACTCCTTCGTCAGCAGCAACCTGCAGGTGGCCCTGCGCGCGCTGGAAACACGCGGCCTGACGCAGGTGCTTTCGGCTCCATCGCTGGTGGTGCTGAACAACCAGCAGGCGCAGATCCAGGTCGGCGACAACATTCCGATCAGCCAGACCACCGTCAATACCAGCAACTCCGACACCACCCTGAGCAGCGTCGAATACGTGCAGACGGGTGTCATTCTCGATGTCGTGCCACGGATCAACCCCGGTGGCCTGGTGTACATGGACATTCAACAGCAAGTGAGCGACGCCGACGACAGTGCTGTCACTACCACCCAGCCCAACCCGCGCATTTCCAGCCGTGCGGTATCGACCCAAGTGGCGGTGCAAAGCGGCCAGACGGTACTGCTGGGGGGCCTGATCAAGCAGGACAACGGCCAATCCGATACCCGTGTGCCGGGCCTGTCGAGCATACCCGGGCTGGGCTGGCTGTTCGGCAGCACCTCCAAAAGCCGTGACCGTACCGAGTTGATCGTGCTGATCACGCCAAGGGTCGTGAACAACCCTGAACAGGCGCGCCAGGTCACCGCAGATTATCGCCAGCAGATGCAGGCGCTCAGGGAACAAGCAGCGCTGAACAGGTAAAGAACAAACCGTGCATGGCACCCTGCTCCGCCCTTGTCGGTTGCATGTCACTGCGCATCCGTGCAAGGGTAAAAAAGGAATCCCAGTTACAAACAAAGGAAGCGAAGCACCCCATGCCAGGAATCACACGTATCCATCGCTATTTGCGCTCACTGTCTGCAAACCGATCTGCAGCCAGTGGGCGTGAAGTCAAACAAGGCGCCCGAGCTGCCTCGAAGCTCGCAGACATCCTCTGCACTCCCCGCTCTGTCCCCCCTTATTTCTACGTCGCGCCGGTGCGCGGCCCTGTCGATCGCATGCCCCCTACCTGACAGCTCAAGCAGCGGTTTTTTCGCAATGCTCGCTTGTACCCGTCTGCAAGCCGAGATGAATCACGATTCACCAAGGGGCAATACCGAATGATCTTTTTTCAGGGCAAACGCATTTTCAGTGCCATCTTCGATATGGATGGCACCATGTTCGATACCGAGCGTCTGCGCTTCAAGACGTTGAAACAAGCGTCGCTGGAAATTGCCGGCAAGGCGCTGAGCGAACAAACATTGATCGGCTCGCTGGGCCTGAGCGCGAAAAAGGCCGAGGCCCTCGCCAAGGCCCATAACGGTGACGACTTCCCGTACGCCCGGATCCGCCAGCGCGCCGATGAGCTTGAGCTTGAGTACGTGCGCAATCACGGCGTACCGATCAAGGCCGGCTTGCTGGAAGTGCTGGAGCGGCTACGCAAGTCTGGCTTGACCATGGCGGTCGCCACCTCCAGCCGCCGCGCCATCGCCGAGGAGTACCTGATCAATGCCAATGTGCTCAAGTATTTCGACATCACCGTGTGTGGCGACGAAGTCAGCCAAGGCAAGCCCCACCCCGAAATCTTCCTGCGCGCCGCCACCGCACTCAATTGCGAGCCGAGCCAGTGCTTCATGGTCGAAGACTCGGAAAACGGCATGCTTTCGGCCATCCGTGCCGAAGGCCAGGCGATCCTGATCGAAGACATCAAGCCGCCGGCCGCTGAAGTCAAAGCGGGCGCGCTGAAAGCCTACCGCAGCATGAATGAATTCCTGGCTGACTTGAGCGAGTGCGTGCCTGACTTGGGCATGCCGCAGCTTGAAGAGCCCTTTCCAGCGTCACTGAACCAGTTCCGTGTCGGCATTCACGGGTTCGGGGCCATCGGCGGCGGCTACCTGACCCAGGTGTTCTCCCATTGGGACGGCTACACCCGGCCATGTGAAATCATCGCCGCCACCCGTTCGCGCATGCTGCGCGAGACCGTTTCTGCGTTTGGCCGTTACAGCGTGCGTTACGGCGCCACCTCGTTCGACCAGACCATCGAAAATGTGCGCATGATCGACATGGACGATGCCGAGGCGGTGATCGACATGTACAACGCGGCAGAAATCATCGGCCTGAGCCTACCGGAGCAGGCCATCCGCAAACAGGCCAAGGTGATTGCCCAAGGCTTGCTGCGACGCTTCGAACGCCGGGGCCGTGACCTGACCATCCTGATCGTGCTGAACAAGATCGGTGGCGCCGCGTTCGTGCGCCTGCACGTGCAGGCGGAGCTGGAATTGCTGTGCACGCCGGACATCACTCAACAGATCCTGCAAAAGACCCACTTCGCTGAAACGGTGGTCAGCCGCATCGTGTCCAAGCTCAGCAACGAGGCGTTGGTCCGCCAGTTGCGCATCAAGTCGCAAATGTTCCAGAACAGCCTCGACGACGAGCCTGCACCAGCCAGCAAACCATCCGCGCCGGTACCTGAATACGAGCGCCTGATCTGTCGATTCCGGCCTTTCGCGCAGTCCAGCAATGCGATGAGCCAATTGCACCTGATCCTGTTCAACAGCGAGCCGGACATGCCGTTGTATGTGGAGCGCGGCAGTGACCTGCTGGAGCGTCTGCGCCAGGTGAAAACGGTCGCCGACATCGCTCAGATCCAGGTCATCAAGAACCGCTTGTGGAACGGCCCTCACGCCATCATTGCCTGGTATGCAAGCCTGCTGGGCTATGACTGGGTAGGCCAGGCCATGGGCGACGACCGAGTCAGTGAACTGGCCGAGCGTTTGATCAGCCAAGAGGTCGCACCGGCACTGGTGGCTGAGAATGCCGACATGGCAGAGGCAGTGCGCGATTTTGCCAGTACCTTCCTGGAGCGCTGCAAAACGTCGTTCAAAGACCCTTGCGCCCGTGTGGGGCGCGACCCCCTGCGCAAGCTTCAGCGCAACGAGCGCATCCTGAGCAGTATAGACCTTGCCCACAAGCACGGCATCGAAACCCCCGGCCTGGCTTTCGGGGCAGCACTTGGCATTCACTATGCGTTGCGCTGCAAAGACAGCAAGGACCTGGAAGCGCAGACCATCAAGCGGCTTTACCAGGAGAACGGCGAAAGCGTCGAGGCTGTGCTTACCCACAAGGGCGATTACAACGGCAAGCCTTACCCGGGGTTGGACCCGGTTGGCGACGCGGCGCTGATAGAGGCCATTGCAGGGAATTTCAGGCAGTTGCAGCAGGAGCAGGATTCGCTGATGTACGCGGCGAAGTGAGGCCTGGTTCGTCGTGATATGCAGACGCCCTTGAGAGCGAGCGCCGCCCGCGCGGCGCTCGCTCTCAAGGGCGTCGAAGCGCTCAAGGCATGCAAAGGTCGAGAAAAACCCAAAATCCGATCGACCTCTCACGACCTGTCGGCGTCCGATGAACTGCACGTGCGAATTCACTCAAGGGCAACCAGGAGGCCAATCGCTCATGAACGATCGCATCATCGAATTTTTCACCGACACCACCGTGTTCGGTATTTCCATCCTCAACCTGCTGCTGGCGCTGGCTGTCGCCGCACTGACCTTCCTGGCCACCCGGGCGGCCATCAGTTTTTTGCTCAGGCGGGTGCAACGCTGGTCCGAGCATGACGGCGCACTGAGCCAGGTAATGGCCAAAGTGCTGTCCGGCACCAGCAACTTCCTGCTGTTCCTTGCCTCTGTACTGGTGGGCCTGAGCATGCTCGACCTGCCCGAGCGCTGGCTGAGCCGGGTGGGCAGCCTCTGGTTCGTGGTGGCGGCGCTGCAGATCGGCTTGTGGGTCAACCGTGCCATCGGCCTGGGCCTTAACCGCTACTTCGCCCGGCACAGCACCGCGGGCCTGAACCAGGGCAGCGCCCTGGCCACCCTGGCGGGGTGGGGCGCACGGGTGCTGCTGTGGTCGGTGGTACTGCTGGCCATGCTGTCGAACCTGGGCGTGAACATCACCGCCTTCGTCGCAAGCCTTGGCGTGGGCGGCATTGCCGTTGCGCTTGCCGTGCAGAACATCCTCGGCGACCTGTTCGCCTCGCTGGCGATTGCCGTGGACAAGCCGTTCGAGGTGGGCGACTTCATCGTCATCGGCGCACTGGCCGGCACCGTAGAGCAGGTCGGGCTGAAGACCACGCGCATCCGCAGTTTGGGCGGTGAGCAGATCGTCATGGCCAATGCCAGCATGATCAGCAGCACCATCCAGAACTACAAGCGCCTGCAGGAGCGGCGCATCGTCTTTGAGTTCGGCCTGTCTTACGACACCCCGACCGAGGCCGTGAAAAAAGCCCCGGCCATTGTCGAAGAAGCGATCAAGGCACAAGAGCAGGCGCGTTTCGACCGCGCCCACTTGCGCGGTTTCGGCAAGGAGGCGCTGGAGTTCGAATGCGTCTACATCGTCAAGGACCCAGGCTACAACCTCTACATGGACATCCAGCAGGCTATCAACTTCCGCTTGCTCGAGCGGTTCTCCAGAATCGGCGCAACATTCGCGGTACCGGTGCGGGCGATCAAGGTCACAGCGCTGCCGCAAGGGGCCGATGCCCTGGGCCAGGGCATCGAAGGGCTGGGTTTCAAAAAGGCCTGAACTGCGCTTGGGCTCTGGCCGCTTTCAACCGTGCCTGCGCAGGGCTTCGACCAATTGGGCCTTGGTCATGCTGGAGCGCCCCTTGATGTCCTTGCTGCGGGCCTCCTTCATCAGGCTTTCCTTGGTCTGGGTCTGCAGGGACGAGCCTGATGCGCGGGCATGGCCCTGACGGGTTTTGGCAGCACGCCTGGCGGAATCAGAACGCGCGGTGCTCTTTTCGCCGGGCGCGGTCTTCTTGCCTGAGCCCCCAGCTTTCTCGCCACCTCCAGACTGCTTGTTGACGGTAGCCCATGCGCGAGCCTCGGCCTCATCCTTGGAGACCCCCTTATGCTCATAGCTTTCTTCTATGTGCTCAGCCTTGCGCTTTTGCTTTTCGGTGTATTTGTCCTTGTCTCCACGTGGCATGACATTGACTCCTCAGTGGTTGGAAGGCCGGGCTGCAGGCACAACCTTGAGACCCTGTGATTTTGAGAGCGTGGGACCGTGAATGTTCACCGTGGCATGCCAAACTGGGCAGAGGGCCTGCGCCGAGCGAAGCGAATCAAACTTTTATCCGCCTATGGGCTCTTCTGAAAGACGCTGACCGAACAGCCCTGCCCCAGTCAGCCAAAAGGACTTGCCATGACGACCCACGCCATGCAACAACCAGCCGGCGCCTCTGCGCAGGAGCGCTTCTACAGCACCGACCTCCCGGCCCGGCTCGACCGGGTGCCTTGGACGCGTTTTCATACCTTGCTGGTCATGGCGCGAGCGACGATGAATTCGGCCGTGGCGGCAGAACGACGGCCACTTGAACACGTGGCCAGACCCCTGTCGCAAGTGAGCGACACCTGACCCATTCGGAGACTTTATGCTGCGCGCCTTTGAACGACGGCTCGACCCTTTCCCACCCGACGAGGCTCCACCACCCCCGGTTGGCCTGCTGCGCTTCCTGTGGGCCTGCACGCGAGGCGCGCGTGGCTATGTGCTTGCGCTTGCGCTGCTAAGCGCCGGGGTGTCGATCTATGAAGCCTGGCTGTTTTCCTTCCTGGGGCAGGTCGTCGACCTGCTGGCGGCCTGGCAGGCGGGCGGCGCTGCCGATGGGCAGGAAACCCGGGTGTTGTGGGGCATCGCCATCGTATTGCTGACCAGCATAGGCCTGGTGGCGCTGCGCACGATGGTGCAGCACCAGGTACTGGCGATCAACCTGCCGCTGCGGCTGCGGTGGGACTTCCACCGGCTGATGCTGCGTCAGAGCCTTTCGTTCTTCTCTGACGAGTTCTCCGGCCGGGTCACCACCAAAGTGATGCAGACGGCCCTGGCGGTGCGCGAAGTGCTGTTCACCATCATCGAGATCGCACCGGGCATCGGCGTGTATTTCATCGCGATCATCGCCCTGGCCGGCGGCTTCGACCTCAAGCTTATGCTGCCTTTTATTGCCTGGGTCGCGCTGTTCGGGCTGGCCATGCTGTACTTCGTACCGCGCCTGGGGCAAGTGGGGCAGGAGCAGGCCCACGCGCGTTCCTCGATGACCGGGCGGGTGTCGGACGCGTACACCAACATCACTACGGTGAAGCTGTTCTCGCACTCCAAGCGTGAAGCGCACTTTGCGCGGGCGGCAATGGAAGACTTCAAGCTCACCGGTTTTCGCCAGATGCGCCTGGTCAGCCAGTTCGAGATCGTCAACCAGGCGCTGGTGGTCGGCCTGATCGCTGGCGCTGGCGGCTATGCCCTGTGGCTCTGGCACCAGGGCGAAGTGGGCACGGGCGCCGTTGCGGCGATTACCGCCATGGCACTGCGGGTCAACGGCATGTCGCACTGGATCATGTGGCAGATGACTTCGTTGTTCGAGAACATCGGCACCGTGCATGACGGCATGGAAACCCTCACGCGCGGCCCGAAGGTGCAGGATGCACCGAACGCCGGGGTGCTCAAGACCACTGGCGGTGCAGTGGACTTCGACAATGTCAGCTTCAACTACAATGGCGAACGTCAGGTGCTCGATGGCCTGACGCTGCACATTCGCCCAGGCGAAAAAGTCGGCCTGGTGGGCCGTTCCGGCGCGGGCAAGTCCACGCTGATCAACCTGCTGCTGCGCTTCTACGACGTCGACAACGGCGAAATACGCATCGATGGGCAGAACATCGCCAAGGTCACCCAGGACAGCCTGCGCAGCGCCATCGGCATGGTCACCCAGGATACCTCTCTGCTGCACCGTTCCATCCGCGACAACATCGCCTACGGCCGCCCCGATGCGACCGAGCAACAGATCCGCCGCGCCGCAGCCAACGCCCAGGCCGACGCATTCATCAAGCAACTCAGTGACCGGCAAGGCCACAGCGGCTATGACACCTTGGTGGGTGAACGCGGCATCAAGCTTTCAGGCGGCCAGCGCCAACGCATCGCCATCGCCCGGGTCATGCTCAAGAACGCCCCGATCCTGCTGCTCGACGAAGCCACCAGCGCGCTGGATTCGGAAGTCGAGGTCGCCATCCAGGAAAGCCTCAATGAAATGATGGAGGGCAAGACGGTTATCGCCATCGCCCACCGGCTGTCGACGATCGCCGCCATGGACCGGCTTATCGTCATGGACGAGGGGCGCATCATAGAACAGGGAACCCACAGCGAACTGCTCGCCAGGAACGGCACCTATGCCAGGCTGTGGCAGCACCAGAGCGGTGGTTTCCTGGGTGAGGATCAGGGCGTGGCCGAGGCCATGGAGTAAGCCATGGGCCATTCACGGATTGCCCTTGCCCTGGCGCTGGCTGTCAGCACCGCTGCGCTCGCCGAGCAGCCGTTGCGCCTGCAACAGCTCAAACGCTGCGGCGACTTGATGGACAACCAGCAGCAAACCTGGTGCCTGCGCGTGCAGGGGCTTGGCCAGGCCACGCCGCAGCTGCTGCTCAGCGGCAAGGCAGTGGCCCCGGAGCGTGTCCAGCGCCAGGGGGATACCTTGCGCCTGCAACTGGACGGCACGGCCGTGCAAAGCGGCCCGCTGTGGTTGCAGGACGGCCCGCGTGCCAGCAATGCCGCCTGGCTTACCCTGCACAACAACCATGTGCTGGCCGCAGGGCCCAAGGAAGTGGCCAGGAACATGGATGGCCTGACCACCTATGTCGACCTGGTCAGCGTGCTGATAGAAGAGGACCACGACGGCCGCCAGGAAGCCGAACGTTTGGCGCGCAAATACGGGGCCAAGGTGGTGGGCAGCATCGCTCCTCTGAACCTGTATCAGTTGCGCCTGCCCGCCCAGGACCTGGTGCAGCGTGACGCGCTGGTATTGCGCCTGGGCGGTGAAACCAGCGTGGATGCGGTGGTGGTGGAGGAATCGGCGGCCGAAGAGGCAGAACACGCCCCCACTGAGGCACCGGGGGCCAGCAAGCCTGCGCAAGGCTCGGACGAATGGGCTGCCAACCGCTTCCTCGATGCGGTGCACTACTATCAGCGGCGCATCCCGGGCCGCCAGGTGCCGGTGCTGCCCACCCCGGTTCGGGTCGGGGTGATCGAACGCAATGTCGACTTCGATACCGCAGATTTCGCCGACTACCTGGGCGCCTGCGAGGGGCACCGCACCTGCGTGTATGCCCAGGATGCCAGCAAACCGGACAACCACGGCACAACCGTCGCCGGCATTCTTGCCGCCGGCTGGGATGACGGAGGCAACACCGGCTTCCTGCGGGGGCTGGACAAGGCGGCAGGTGGCTTCGAGGTGATTGTCGAACGCAACTCCGATGCCGGCATCACCGCCAACATCGCCGCATCGGTGAACCTGGTCGAGGACGGCGTGCGCGTACTCAACTGGAGCTGGGGCATTCACCGCGTCGGTGCGCGCAACGTGCAAGGCGATGAGGTGGACTCCCTGCTGCGCTCCGGGATTGCCATGGGCGGCTATGAAGAGCTGCTCGAGGAGTTCTTCCTCTGGCTGCGCAAG
This sequence comes from Lelliottia jeotgali, assembly GCF_977070485.1. NCBI lineage: Bacteria > Pseudomonadati > Pseudomonadota > Gammaproteobacteria > Enterobacterales > Enterobacteriaceae > Lelliottia > Lelliottia jeotgali. Next base: position 239,837 of record NZ_CDRVFO010000002.1, on the reverse strand, counting down.
GCCCATCCGGATGTGGTCGTGGTCAACTCGGCCGGCAACGGCGCCTCGTTCTCGGGCACCGATGAGTACCGCCTACCCTCCTCCTTCATCACCGAACAACTGCTCGTGGTGGGTGGCCATCAACGTAGCGGGCAGGCGTCTGTCCCTGTCGAGTCGCCGAACTACGCCGTCAAGCGCAGCACCTCCAACGTAGACATGCGTGTCGATATCACCGCTGCAGCCTGCGCCCACGCCTCTACCCGCCAGGCAGGCCAGCCCGGCGCAGTGCATTGCGGCACGTCCTATGCCACCCCGATGGTCACCGGCCTTGTGGCCGCGATGCTGTCGATCAACCCGCAGCTACAGCCCGAGCAGCTACGCATGCTGCTGCGCCGCAGCGCCATGACCATTGGCAGCAGCCACGACTTCGAACGAGAGGACGCCGAAGACCTTACCGCGCCGATCCTGCCCTCCGAGCGCAACTTTCAATTGCACGACCGGGACGTGGGGCGTTCTGCGCGGCTGGACATGCAAAAAGCCCTGGAGCTCTCCGTGCAAAGCCTTGAGCGGGTGCGCTGAGCATCACCCAGAACATCCGCGCTCAGGGCCTCGATCATTTAGCCTTTTTCTCCACATCCCTGGGGGGCTTGGCCGGCCCTTGGGGATCGACCTGCGGGTCGTCCACATCGGGTGAGTCCGGGTCAAAGCCGAGGTCATCCTGAGTGTCGGCGTGTTCGGACGAGTGCGGCCCCTTGCCTCGCGCGGTTTGCTGCGCGGTGGAATCATGCGCCGTACCGCTTGAGCCGTCTGGCCGATGGGCATCGTTGTCCCGCTCTACCTCACCTTGGCCCTTTGCCTGGCCTGCTTTTTCAGGCGCTACCGTGGTTTGCGTCTTCATTGCCCCTCCTCAACCTTTGGCGTGATGCAGCGCTGGCTGCCCCACCGGGGCAACCGCTGCTGTAACAGAGGAAGCCTGGACGCCCGCTAAAGTTCACCTCGCCATCGTTGCGCCGGGATGGGCGGCCAGCTCGGCGGCTGGCCGCAAGCCTTGCTAATCGAAGATGGCCACTGCCCGAACGAACCCGGCGGACGCCTGGCGGATCTTGTAGGGGAAGCAACTGACCATGAAGCCATAGGCCGGAAGCTGCTCCAGGTTGGCCAGTTTCTCCATCTGCCCATACCCGATATCGCGGCCAGCCTTGTGGCCTTCCCAGATGATCGACGCATCGCCCGTGGCGCTGAAACGCTCACGGGTGTACTTGAACGGTGCATCCCAGCTCCAGGCATCGGTGCCGACCACCCTTACCCCCCGCTCCAACAGGTAAAGCGTCGCTTCGCGGCCCATGCCGACCCCGGCTTCGAGGTAGCCGGGCTGGCCAAACAGGCTGCCTGCGCGGGTATTGACCAGCACGATGTCCAGCGGCTGCAGTTGATGGCCGATGCGAGCCAGTTCGGCCTCCACCTGCGCCGCCGTCACCACGTGGCCGTCCGGCAAGTGGCGAAAATCCAGCTTCACACCCGGCTGCAGGCACCACTCCAAAGGCAGCTCATCGATGCCGAAGGCCCGCTCGCCGCCATTGGTGGTGGACGCATAATGCCAGGGCGCATCCATGTGCGTACCGCTGTGGGTGGTGATCTGCAGCCGTTCAGCTGCCCACGACTCATCGCCCGGCAGGTCTTCCTTGCGCAGGCCAGGGAACATCGCGGCCATTTCCGGCCAGCCCTGCTGGTGGTCCATGTAGTCGATCTTAGGCAGCAAAGGCGGTGGGTCAGTGTAAGGGTTGTTGTCCAGGGTTACAGAAAGGTCCAGCAAGCGACGCTTGTTCACGTTCATGCACACATTCCTTTACGGGTTGCCGCAATGCTGCGGCGCGGTGGCAGATCAAGGGCGTTGCGCAGCAGGCCAAGCACTGAGCCGTCATGGCAGAAGCCCAGCTTGCGGGCCTGGGTTGTGCGCAAGGGTGGATAACGACCGAACAGCGCTTCGAGCTGTGGCTCGGGATCGAAGGTGATGCATGCATGGTTCTCGTCGCCAAGGCAGGCCTGCAGCCCGGCAATCACCTGGGCGATCGACAAGTGCAGCACGGGCAACTGCCAGATCCGCCCGTAGCCCGGGTCTTGCAGTTCGGCGGCATGCAGCAGGTTGTCCACGCAACAGCGCGCCGACATCCACCAGGCGCTTGCTTGAGCCGAGACCGGGCAGGTATAGGGTTCGCCGGCCGCATAGGCGTGCAACAAGTCGCTCATGAACGCCGAGCGCAGGCCGTTCGGCTCGCGCGGCCGGGCGACGATGCCAGGCAGGCGCAGCGCGCGGCCGTCCACCTCGCCGCGCCGCGCCAGGTCCTGCAATGCGATTTCCACCATGCGTTTGTGGGCCGCATAGGACAGCTGCGGCGAGGCCGGCTGATCTTCATCCATGCGCTGGGGCAGATCGCCGCCATACACCGCAACGCTGCTGGCGTACACCAGCACTGGTGGTTGCCGGGCATTGCGCAACTGGTCGAGCAGCTCCAGGCTGCCCTGCAGATTCACCTGGTACCCCAGCTCGTACTGCGCCTCTGCGGCGCCCCCGGGCAGACTGGCCAGGTGGAACACCACATCCACACCATCGGCCAGCGCCCGGCGCAACAAGGCAGGGTCGGTGACACTGCCGTAATGGCGCCGTAGCCGCGCATCGTCGGGTAGCCCGTCCAGTTGCTGGTCCAGCACCAGCAACGCCTGGATGCGCTGCCCACGCAGCGTCCCCGCCTCCAGCAGGCGCCTTACCAGCTGGCGACCGACGAAGCCATTGGCCCCGCTGACCATCACGCGCATTGCCAACCTCCCGGCACCACACGCTGCTCGATGGCGCCGAACAGCACCTCGCCTGAGGTATCCCGTGCCTCCATCCGCACGCGGTCGCCGAAGCACATGAAGGCCGTGCGCGGTGCACCGTGGGCGATGGTTTCAATGGCACGGCGCTCAGCGATGCACGCCGACCCTACGGAACGGTCCGCGTTGGACACGGTACCCGAGCCGATCAAGGTGCCGGCGCTAAGGCGCCGGGTCAGCGCCGCGTGAGCGATCAGTTGGTGGAATCCGAAATGCATGGCTCCGCCATGGGGGTGGCCGAACCACTCGCCGTTCCACTCCACGTTCAGCGGCAGGTGCACACGACCGTCGCGCCAGGCGTCGCCGAGTTCGTCGGGGGTAACCGCCACCGGAGCAAAGCTGCTGGCGGGCTTGGCCTGGACAAAACCGAAGCCGGTCTTCATTTCCCTGGGCGCCAGTGCACGCAAGCTGACGTCGTTGAGTTGCAGCACCAGACGCACATGCTGCAAGGCCCGGTCCGGCGGGCAGCTCATGGGCACGTCGTCGACCAGCACCGCGAACTCGCCCTCGAAATCGATGCCGTGGGCCTCGCTGGGCAAGGGAATGTCGGCCCGCGGCCCAAGAAAGTCGTCGCCGGCCCCCTGATAGATCAACGGTATGTGCTCGACGCCATCGATGGGGTCCAGGTTGAAGGCCTTCTGCATCAGCTCGCCGTGGCTGAGGAAGGATGACGCGTCCAGCCACTGCCTGGCCTGGGGCAGCGGCGCGGCGAGCAGTGCCAGGTCAAGGTCGAACGCACCCGGGGCCTGCCCGGCGTTGAGCTGCTCATACAATTGCTGCAGGGCGCCCTCGATCTGCGCCCAGTCGTCCAGGGCAGCCTGCAGCGTAGCGGCGATGCTGCTGGCCTCCACCGCCCGCTCCAGGTTGCGGGCAACCACCAGCAGGCGGCCAGCGCGGCTACCGTCATTGAGTGTGGCGAGCTTCATGGCAGCACCTCCTTGAGCTGCTCGGCGTAACGACCGTCAAGCAGGATGAATACCATGCGGGCCATCTGCGCGGTGCGGTTGCTCCAGGCATGATTGGTGCCGCGCTGCACGACGATGTCACCCCGCTTGAGGTGTACCTCGTCGCCGTCCAGCACCAGCCACACCTCACCTTCAGTGACGATCCCGTAATCCAGGGTTTCTGTGCGGTGCATCAGTTTGTGCTTTGAATCAGCGTTGCCGGTGCCGGCATGCGCTTCGCCGATTTCAGCGAAGGCGGCCGCAGCCTGCTCAGCGCTGACCTGGTTCTGCAGGCTGTCCGGCGGGATATCCACCACGCGGATCACACTGCCCAACGGGCCGGGGCTCAATTGAAGGGGCCGGGCGGTCGGGTCGTCGCCGTTATCCAGCAGCGCCGGGCTGCCGGCACTGTTCCACACTTCGTAGAACACCGTGCCAGGCACCGCCTTGAGCGCAAAGTCATGCGCTGTAGGGCCACAACTGGCCACCACCGCCTGCCCTTGGGAGTCGTGGCCGGTGACGACGCGTTTGAAGGTTGCAAGTGACTGCATGCTGTCTCCTATCAATTACTGTGGCCGGTGCCAGAGGCGGCACCCGGGCCTGTGTTGGAAAGCTGATCGTTCACAGCGCCCCCACTGCGCCCGCCGCGCGGGCGCGACGCAACAGCAGCAGGCAAAGCGGCGCCAGGATCAGTTGGCTGAGGGCAACCAGTAGCAGCGCCTGGGGCAGATGCGGCGCCGCGCCGCCGGTCAGCGCAAGCACCAGCAAAGGGCTGATGAATTCACCGGCGAAAATCGCTGCGGTGAACCCGCCCGTGGCCCGGCCGCGCTGGTCGAAACCGACGTGCTGCATGACCTGGCTGATCAGGGTGGGCAGCAACAGGCCCACGCCCAGGCCATTGACCAGTACGGCCATCACCACCATTGCGTGGCTGGTGGAAAGCGCCATCAGCCCGCCGCCAACCCCCGCCGTGGCAAACCCCAGCGCCAGCAGGCGGCCAGCAGGCTGGCGGGCCAGCAAACGGAAGGCCAGTGCGCCGGCCAGCACGCCGAGCTGGTTGGCGCCCATGGTCATGCCCACCTGCTGGGGCGCATCCACCTGCAGCAGTTGCAGCAGGTAACCAACCTGCACCGGTACGATGAACAGGCTCACACCCGCCAGGCCGGTCAGCAGGTAGATCGGCGCCAAGGCGGCCCAGGGAAAACGTGAAGCCTGGGCGTGTTGAGGTTCGACACGGCGGGCCTTAGGTTCCCACAACAGCAAGGCCATTAGCGGCAGGCACAGCACGCCTACTGCATACAGCGCGAACGGCGTACGCCAGCTGTTCTCGCCCAGTGCCCCGCCCAGCCCCATGAACAGGGCCGCTGACAGCGAGGTGGCGACCATTTGCAGGGCAAACAGTCGCTCCCGGCGCTGGCCATCGAAGTAGTCACCCATCAATGTGGTGCAGCAGGTCATGATCCCGGCTTCGGCCAGGCCAATGCCGGCGCGGCTGGCGATGATCAGGCCAAGTGAATCCAGCCACAGCGGCAGCACCCCGCAGACGCTGTAAAGCAGCATGCTGGCGAGCAGCAAAGCCCGTCGGCCGACACGGTCCGCCAGCATCCCGGCCCATGGTGCCGCCAACGCAATCACCAGCGCAGGCAGCGTCAGCACGACCGGTACCAGCACCGCGACGCCGGGCGTCTCGGTGAAATGCATCTGCATGCGTGGCAGCACAGGCGCGATCAGCACTGCCCCCAGCACCGGCAGGCAGCTGCCGAACAGCAATAGCAGCGCCTGAACACTGCCGGCGATACGTTCAGCGGCCATGGCTCACCTCCTCCAGCGAATGAAGCTTCGCCTGGCGCGGGGTGAGTTCAGCGCCTGCCAGGCACTGTTGCGACAAAGGCTCACGAGCAGGCAACACCGGATCCGCCTGCGAACGCACCTGGCCTTGCGGCAGCAGGAAGTAGGCCAGTGCCGGCAGCAGGACCAGTGCCCCGACCATGTTCCACACGAACATGAAGGCCAGCAGCACGCCCATATCTGCCTGGAACTTGATCGGCGAGAAGATCCAGGTGCCCACCGCAATGGCCAGGGTCACGCCAGTCAGCATCACCACCTTGCCGGTGAACAGCAGCGCGCGGTAATACGCCTGGGAAAGGCTCGCCCCCTGTCGCAGCTGGGCCAGCACGATGCTCATCACATAAAGCGCGTAGTCCACTCCGATGCCGACGCCGAGCGCGATCACAGGCAAGGTCGCCACCTTCACGCCGATGCCCAATGCCACCATCAACGCTTCGCAAAGGATCGAGGTGAGCACCAGCGGCAACACTGCGCAAAGCACCGCACGCCAGGAGCGGAAGGTCACCAGGCAAAGCAGGATGACGGCCCCGTAAACCCACCAGAGCATGTCGCGGTTGGCCTGTTTCACCACCTGGTTGGTGGCGGCCTCGATACCGGCGCTGCCGGCAGCGAGCAGGAAGGTGGCCTGTTCGCTGTCGTTGTCGCGGGCAAAGGCCTGCACGGTGTCCACCACCCGCGCAAGCGTGTCGGCCTTGTGGTCAGTGAGATAGGCATAGAGCGTGAGCAGGCTGCAGTCATCGTTGTACAGCCCGCGCGGGGCGTTGGCGGTGACCATGTTCAGGGTCGCCTGGTTGTTCACCAGCTCGTACCACTTCGGGCTGCCTTCAGACAGACCAACCAGTACCCTGCGGTTGAGCAGCGCCAGTGAGTTGGTCGAGTCCACGCCCGGCAGGCCGCGCAACTGCCAGTCAAGGTCGTCCACACGCTTGAGGGTATCGTAGGCCGAGCAGCCGCCGGCTGGCGTGCGCACCATCACCGCAAACACGTCACTGCTGGCACCGTAATGCTCGGTGATGAAGGCGTTGTCGCGGTTGTAACGCGAGTCCGCACGCAGCTCGGGGGCGCCAGCATCCAGGTCACCAACCTTCAGGTGCAGGCTCACGGCGAATCCGCCAGCGGCCATCAGTACCGCCAGTGCAATGCACCACGCAGCCCAGCGGCGCCGGGTGAAGTGGTCCAGCAGGCGCCACATCGCGTGTTTCTGCGCCCCGCTCGCCTCCGCTTCTTCGGCGCGCAGGCTACGGCGCGCACCTCGGGCGCTGACGCCAACATAGGAGAGCAGCACCGGCAGCAGGATCAAGTTGGTGAAAATCAGCACCGCCACGCCGAGGCTGGCGATGACGGCAAGGTCCTGGATCACCTGGATCCGGATGATCATCAGCACCGCAAAGCCCACTGCATCACACAACAGCGCAGTGAGCCCGGCCAGGAACAGCCGGCGGAAGGTGAAGCGCGCCGCCACCAGGCGGTGCATGCCACGGCCGATGTCTTGCATGATGCCGTTCATCTTCTGTGCGCCATGGCTCATGCCGATGGCGAACACCAGAAACGGCACCAGCACCGAGTACGGGTCCAGTTCGTATCCCAGCACCGGCAGCAGGCCCATTTGCCAGATCACTGCCACCAGTGAGCAGGTCACCACCAGCGCCGTACTGCGCGCACATCGGGTGTACCAATAGAGCACGACAGCCGTGATGGCGATGGCGGCGGCGAAGAACAGCAGGATCTGCCTCAGCCCATCGATCAGATCGCCCACCACCTTGGCGAAGCCGGTGATGTGAATCTGCACACCCTGCTGCTGGAAGCGTTCACGCAGGGTTTCCAGTTCGCTGGCGAAGGCGGTGTAGTCAAGCGCCTTGCCGTCCGGCGTCGTTTCCAGCAGCGGCACGTAGACGATGCTCGAACGCTGGTCGAAGGCCACCAACTGGCCGATCTCGTTGGAGCGTTCGACGTTGCGCTTGAGCGCTTCGAGGCTCGCGTGGCCGCCGTCGTAGCCGTCGGGGATCACCGGGCCGCCTTCCAGGCCCTCCTCGGTCACCCCGGCCCAGCGGGTGGAGGGGGTCCAAAGCGACTTCATCGCCGCACGGTCGACGCCCGGCAGCAGGTACACCGCGTCGTTGAGCTGCTGCAGGCTGTGCAGATAGTCCTTGTCGTAGATGCTGCCACTGGGGTTGGCCACGGCGATGCGCACCGCGTTGCCCAGGCCGGCAAGTTCCTGGCGGTGTTCCAGGTAGTTGTGGACGAATGGGTGATCGCGCGCAATCGTCTTCTCGAAGCTGGCGTTGAGCGTCAGGCGCGTGGCCTGCCAGCCAAGCAGCAAGGTCGCGGCCAGGCACAACAGCAGGACCAGCGCCCGGTGGTTGAACAGTGCACGCTCCAGCAGCGACCCGGACATGTTGTCGAAGTCATCGAGACGGCCGCTGCAAGGCGCGGGCGGATTCATGGCATGCATGGCTCAGTCCTTCGTGGAAGAGGAAGAAGAAGGTGCCAGGCGGCGTGCACCGGCCATGCCGACGGCGACGATGGAACCGTCGGCGGCAGTGGTGGCGGCAGTCAGTGGCAGGCCATCGGAGACCGGCAAGGGATGCGCGGCAAAGTCGCTGAGGCTGCTGCGCAGCAGCATCCCGGCCTGGTTGGCCAGCAACACTTGATCACCGGCGACGCGGATGCCGTTGAGCGAAGCAGGAATCGGGTTGGCCAACGCCTGGAAACTGGCACCGCCGTCATCGGAGGCAAACAACGAACCGCGCAACCCGCCGACCAGCAGCCGCCCGTTGGGCAGCACGCTGGCAGCGAAGTAGCTCCCGTCATAAGGGCCTTGCAAAGCCTCGAAATGAGCACCGGCATCGCGCGAACGCAGCAGCAGGCCCTGTTCGCCGGCGACATACACGTCAGCGCCCTGACGTGCCAAGGCATACAGGTGCAGGCCGCGGCGGTTGGGCAACAGGCCCATGCCGGACTGCCAGCTGCGCCCGCCGTCGGCCGTGATCATGGCCAGGCCGTAGGCGCCCACGACCAGGCCGTGCTGCGCATCGGCAAAGCTCAGCGCCAGCAACGGCTTGTCGGCACCGTCGGCCAGCAGCCGTTGTGCCGCGGCCAAACGGCGCTCATCAGCAGATGCCTCGGCTGCCTGCAACTCCAGCGCAGCGGCGCGCTTGCCGTCGAGCTGCAAAGTCCAGTGCTCGCCGCCATCCTCGCTGCGCAGCACTACGCCGGCGTGGCCAACCGCCCAGCCGTTGCGCTCGTCGACGAACTGCACCGCGGTCAGGCTGACACTCACCGGCACGGTCTTGGCCTGGCGCCAGGCCTTGCCGTTGTCATCCGAGAGCAGCACCACGCCACGCTCGCCCACCGACACCAGGCGCGTGCCGGCACGGGCCACATCCTGCAACACCGCTCGCAAGGCCTGGGGGCCCTGCACTGCGGGCTGCGAGAGCACATCCACGCTACCGCCGGCGTAGGCCGGAGGCAGCGCGCAACAGGCGGCCAGCAGCCAGCCATGGAGCATCTTGTTCATCGCACGCAACCTTTTGTTCTTGTAGTCGATACAGCCCAGGTGCAATGCGCCTGCTCAGCGCACGCCCTCACCCGCCATGGCATCGGCGGTGAATACCGAGTCCTTGTAGGGCGGCACGATGCGGTACTGCTCCTGCTTGCCGGCAAACAGGTCGCCGGCAAACCACGCGCCGGAGAGCAGGTCATAGAAGCCGTTGGTCAGGGTCACCACGCCAGGCAGGTCAGGCAGTACTACCGGCGAGGTCCAGACCACTTTGGCCAACTGGTTGCGTGCGTCGTATCGCTCACCCAGCACCGCCGCCCAGGTGTCTTCATCGAGGTAGTAGGTGCTCTTGGGCATCACGTGACGCTGGCCCTCCTTGAGCGTCGCCTCCACCACCCACACCCGATGCAGTTCCCAGCGGATGGCTTGTGGCTTGAGGTGATGCGGGTCGAGCAGCGCTTCGGCGTTGGCGGCGGTAAACACCTTGTTGGCGTTGTAGGGGATGTACATCTCTTTCTTGCCCACCAGCTTCCAGTCGAAGCGGTCCAGGCGGCCGTTGAACACGTACAGTTCGTCGAAACTCATCACCCCCGCTGTAGCTGGGGTCGGCGTGTCGCAGCAGGCATTGGGCAGGCGGCGCACGCGGCGCTGACCAGGCAGGTAGGTCCACACCGCCGCTTTATCGGCATTGAGGTTTTCAAGGCCGGTGATGGCCTCCCCCGCCCGCAACGGCGGCCCATCGTTGGTCATGCGGATGGACCAGAACACACCTTTGTCACCACTGCCCCCAGGCAGATACCAGGGCATCTGCAAATCGGCGCGCGAATCGTTGGTCAGCACGTGCTTGCCGTCGGCGGTGGTCAGGTACTGGTTGAAGCTGGCGTGCCACGAGGCCCCGCGCCAGCGCAGCAGGTGGTTCCACATGGCTTCTACGCCATTGCCCGGGATCGGGAACGGAATGCCCCCGGAGGCGCCTTCGGGCATGGCGCCGGCAGGGCCGTCCACCAACTTGCCGCTGGTGGCGTTGGCAAAGGTTGCGTCATACACCGATTGCGGTGCGGCAGCGCTGCGGTGGGTCGGGTAGACGTCCAACCGGTAGCTGTCGGGGTACTTCTTCAGCATCGCCTGGATGCCTGGGGTCAGCTTGTCAGCGTACTGCGTCATGTTCTGCGCAGTGATGGTCAGCAGCGGCTTGTCAGCGGCGAACGGGTCGCCACGCTTGCCGCCGTCCTTGTAAGCGGCGTCGACCTGGGTGTAACCGCCGGTCCAGGCGGGGATACTGCCGTCGGCATTGCCGGCACGCTCGCCGCCCAATGGGGTCAGTGTGGTATTGAGCGTTGCCGCCTGCTCGGGGGACACCGCGGCAAAAGCGCCGTGGGCGAGCAGCAGCGAGGCACTCAGGGCAGTGAACAGGGAAACGACTTTATTGTTGTGTTTCATCGGGTAGTCCTCGGTCAGAAGGTACGGCTGACGGTGAAGGCGATGAAGTCGCGGTCTTTGAGCGACTGTTCGAAGGTGTAGTTGTTGTCGGCATCGAGGAAGGTGTTTTCCGGGCCGTAGTAATGCGTGTAGGTCAGGCCAAGGCTCCAGGTATTGAGATAGTTGCCCTTCAGGCCGATGTTCAGGTCGCCGCCATGGTCGGTACCAAAGCCGGTACCCAAGGCCATCGAGGCACCGTTGGTGTAGCTCGCCCCGATCGGCACCGAGAGGTCCAGGCCTGGGTAGATCTGCCGGTACATCGGCTCGAAGACCAGACGCAGGCTGGTGGCGTTCCGGTCGGCGTTGGGGTCGACGGCGTCGGCGTTCTTGCTCACACTCATCACCCGGTTCCAGGCAATCTCGCCCAGGAAAGTCGACTCGGCGGCCATGAAGTTAGGCTCTAGGCTCGCCAGCCAGGAGACGTTGGCATGCAGCGTGCGGCCGGTGGCGTAGATCGGGTTGTCGTCGTTGTCGATCACCTCGCCCGTCGCCAGCGCATGCTGGTTGGTCGAGGCCAGTGGCTGGTTCCAACGGGTGGAAAGCTCGCCAGCGACGTTGAAGTTGCCCAGGGTGGTGGAAAAACTGGCGCCCAGTGCCTCGATGCCCTCGGGGTACACCCAGTAGAACTCGCCGGCCTTGCCACTGATCGGGTCGAGGTTGGCGAAGTCGGGGCGTACGTTGAGCTGCGGTGACTTGTCGTGGAAGCGAATGGCATAGAGCCCCCAGTCCACGGTCTCGGTGCGCCAACGCAACTGCACACCGCCCTGCCCCGAGTCCTTGGCTTCCTTGTCGTTGCCATGGTAGAAGGCCAGCGGCTGGCCACCAGGGAACACCGGCGCGCCAACGAACATGCGCTCTGCGCCGTCCCCAAAGAAGTCGTCGTTGGAGAAATAGCTACCGGCTGCCGGCAGGCGGTTGGCCTCCCACTCGAACTGGTAGTAGGCGCCCAGGGAAACATCCGGCGTCAGCTGCAACTGCCCGGAAATCTGCTGCACCGGGCGGATCAGCTCCTTGAACTGGGTGTTGGGCACCGACAGGCCCTTGACCACATCCACCGGCGCCATGCCCCCGGCGATGCCGTTCATGCCGTAGAACAGGCTCTCGCCCCACTGCATGGCGTAACGGCCCAGGCGGCCAGACACCGGCAGCTCACCGATCTCGGCCTTGCCAAAGATGAACGCATCGAGCAGCTCGCCCTTGCGCCCGTGCAAGGTGCGGGTGTCATCGGTGAACTCGTCGAAATCTACCGAATAGCTGTTGGCGCGGCTGGGGTCGCCATTGTCGGTACCCTGGTTGTAGACATCGTCATACCAGGCCGCGCCACTGACCCGGGCGCCGACGTTGCCGTAGGTCACATCCAGCTCTGACAGCAGGTCCAAGCGGTTGGAAATCAGGCCTTTGTCGAAGTTGCGGTCACCATCATCCAGGTTCAGTGCCGTCTGCCCCTCGGTGAGTTTGCTGCTGGCATCCTGGGTGCGCCAGGCGGCGCTGTACTTCAGGGTATTGTCCCAGCGTACCCTCAGGTCCGGGTTGCCAGTATCGAATTGCAGCGCCTGGGCCTGGCTGGCCGCCAGTGCGAAAATCGCCAGGCTGATGGGTTTGAGCGGCGGCAACGGCCGGGCCGTTGCACCTTTACGAGTCAACATCGTGGTTTCCTCTTTCTTGTTCTTGTGTCGGTGTTGGCATGCGTCGCGGCGCGCCAGCAAGGCAGGGTGCGCCGGGCACAGGTATCAGATCGGCCGGGCCGTGACCTCCAGCATCTGCTTGACCAGGCCGATGCGGTCAAAGGACGGGTCACGCTGGACCTCTTTCTCGCCCGCCAGCAGCGACATGTCGCTGATGAACTTGCAGCGCTCGAAACGGCGGCCCATGAAGCACTGCAATTGCTCGTCCAGGCTGCCGCCGGCGGTCAGCGCTTCGGCCAGCACCACGGCATCTTCGATGGCCATGCCCGCACCCTGCCCCAGGTGCGGTGTGGTGGCATGGGCCGCATCGCCAATCAGCAGCACGCGGCCGCGGTACCAGGGCTCGTCGACGAACACCGCCTCCAGTGGCTTGTAGACGACCTCTGCGCTGTCACGGATCTGTTCGCGCAGCTCACCGATCAACCCGCCAAAACCCGCCAGGCGCTGACGCAGGCCAGCGGCAAGCCCGGCCGGGTCCATCCACGGGTTGCCCGGTTCGTGGGAGGTGGTGAACAGGTACATCAAGTTGTCGGCCAGCGGCACCAGCCCAGCATTACCCGAGGGGCCCTGGTAGTTGGCCAGGTGGTCGATACCGGCTGCGCGCGGGAAGTTGTGGCGCCACACCGACTGGCCGGTGAATTGCGGCTGGTAGGCATCACCAAACAGCAATCCACGGATCTTCGAGTACAGGCCATCGGCGCCGACCACCAACGCATAGCGCCCTTGGCGGCGATCGCTGAACAGCACGTCCACGCCAGTGGCATCTTGCTCGAAGCTCTCCACAGAGGTACCCAGGCGCACCTGGGTACCGAGTTCGATGGCGGTTTCGCTCAGCACCTTGTGCAAGGCACGGCGGGAGATGCCGACGTTGGCCGGGTACTGCGGGCCGGCCAGGCGCTGCCCCGGAATACGCGCCAGCTGGTGGCCTTCAGTGGTATAGATGGCCACGTCCTCGAAGGCGTACGCCGCGTTCAGGTAGGCATCGAGCACCCCCAGGCGGTGCATCTCGCGCACCACGTTGCTCTGCTGGATGATGCCGACGCCATAGACGGTCCACTCGGTCTTGAGTTCGACCAGGTCGACCGCTATTCCCTTGCGGCGCAACGCGATGGCGGCGCACAGCCCGCCAATCCCGCCGCCCACGATCAGTACGTTGCTCACAGTATTCATGGCATCCCTCACGTCTTGTTCTTGTTGTTCGCCGCAGCGTGGGCGGCGGGCATTTCCTGTGCCTTGGGCACAGCTTCCCGGCAGCGCCGGGCTTTGACCAATCGAGTCCTGGGATGCGACCTATCACGCGGCGCGATACCTCAGGGGTGCAACTGTTCCAGCGGCACTACCAGCCAACCGTCCACCTCGCGGTGATCAAGCGCCTGCAGCGCATCGCCACGGCAAGGGCCGTGAACGCAGGTGCCATCGTCAGGCCGAAAGCGTGCGCCATGGGCGTAGCAGACCACCCACTGGCCATCGGCACTGAGGAAGCGGTCCTTGCGGTACTCCAGCGGTACCAGCAGGTGCGGACACAGGTTGCGGTAAACACGCACAACGCCGCGGTGCCGGAGGGCGAACAGGCTGTCTGCCCCCCTGCCATGCGGGTCGAAGCCGCGTGCCTTGCCGTCGCCCAGTTCCGCGAGCGGGCACAGCGCCACGCAAGGCACTGCTCAGGACTGCTTTGGCGGTGGGCCACCGGGCGCCCACTTCTCCCGCGAAGCGAAAAGGAACAGCTGCGAGTTGTCGGCCGACATCGGTGCCTGGCGCGCCGCCCACTCATCGTCATGCTTGTCCATGTCGGCGTCGTACTCGATGTGGCAGCCCAGCGGGCTGTTGAAATACCAGAACCAATTCGAGCCCAGCAGGTGACGGCCCGGACCCCAGAAACTGGTCCAGCCCTTTTGCTGGAAGCGATTGCCGGCCAGCAGCACTTCCGTGCCGCTGCCCATATGGAAGGTGAAATGCTCGCAGCCCTGCATGTGTGGCGGCGTCTGGATCATGAACAGGCAGTGGTGATCGTCCATGCCAGCGGAGCGCATGAACGGGCCGACGCCGATGAAGCTGTCAGTGGTGACGAAGCCCAGGCGGTCGCGATAGAAGGCTTCGCCTTTGGCCGCATCGGGCACGAAGTACACCACATGAGACAAGGTGCGCGGCTGCGCTGGCATGTCCAGCGTGATGCCCAACTGGTTGAGTGGGCGCTGCGGCGCGCTACCGGGAGCGTTGGTGAGGTCGGCCGGCGCCTGGAAGCTGCGTCTGCAGGAGACCTGGAAGGCGATGGCAAAGCCCAGGTCGTCGACACTGTGCAGCACACCCTGCTCGTCACGGCGCACCTCGCGGTCGCGCCCCAGCTCGTCGGCGATGGCCTCTAGGTCCTGCGTCGCTGCCACGCCGTAAACGGTTTCACGCAGCGATGGGGTCGGGCCCAGCGCCGGCGGCAGGTGGGGGTCATCGGCGTGACGGATGATGATTGCAGTGCCGTCGAGTGCTTCGAAACGGCCACCGTCGGCATCCAGTTGTACGGCTGTGAGGCCGTAGTCACGCAGGCAATCGGCGCAGGCCTGGATATCGTCGACGCCGAATACCAGTGCGTCGAGTCCAAGAATGTTCATGGCTACCACTCCATTGAAATTGTTGTTCGGTGCCAGCCAGGGTCACCGGTAGCAGGTCGGCGCGGCGGGCAGGCCGCTCGACTGGAGGGCAGATTGCTGGCTGATCGGCCAGGCTGACCAATCGCGAGTCAGGATGCGAGGCATCGGTAATCGTGATACCTGTGCGCAAGCCCATGGCGCCTGGCGCTGGCTCGGCTGGACAGCGGATTGGCCTTGACGTATCGGCAATGCGGCGGGAAGGTATCGCGAAAATAACTACAATAACCGTGAGCTATCACCATGCGCTTTCACCACCTGGATCTGAACCTGCTGGTCGCCCTGGATGTCCTGCTCGAGGAGCAGAACATCACCCGTGCAGCTGAACGCCTGCACATGACGCAATCGGCCACCAGCGGGGTGCTGGGCCGCTTGAGAACGTTTTTCGAGGACGAACTGCTGGTGCAGGTCGGCCGCAAGATGCAGCCCACACCCTATGCACTGGAGCTGGCCCAGCCGGTGCGCGAGGTGCTGCTGACCATCCGCTCCTCGATTACCGCCAAGCCGGTGTTCGACCCCTCGAGCAGCAAACGGCACCTGCGCCTGGTGACCTCGGACTACCTGATCAGCGTGCTGTTTGCCCAGGTCATCCAGAAAATCCACCTTCAGGCGCCGCACATCACCTTCGAAATGATCAGCCCCGGTGACAACAGCGCCGAGCTTTTGATGCGCGGCGAAGTCGACATGATGATCGTGCCCGAGCGTTACCTCATCGATGGCCACCCGTCGCAGTTGTTGTTCGAGGAAGACCACGTGTGCGTGGTCTGGCGCGACAATCCGCAGGTCGGCGAGAGCCTGACGCTGGAGCAGTACATGCAGATGGGGCATATCTCGGTGGGCTTTGGCCGTAACCGGCACCTGAGCATCGAGGACTGGTTCATGAACCAGTACGGCTTCAACCGCCGCCTGGAAGTGATTACCAACGACTTCAACACCCTGCCGCAGCTGCTGGTAGGCACCCCCCGCGTGGCCACCATGCACCGACGCCTGGCGCAGCTGTATGCCCGCTACCTGCCCCTGCGCATCCTGCCGCCACCGGTGAAGATCCCGGTGATGCGCGAATTCATGCTCTGGCACCGCAGCATGGAGGGCGACCCCATGCACCGCTGGTTGCGTGAACGCATCAGCGACTTCATTCAGCATGTCGACCAGCAACCCGACGCCCTGCTCGCCAGCGCCTGACCGGCAGCCATCGCCCCGGCCGGCGCAACGTCGCCGGGGCATCGCGTTTGGCGATACCTCGCATCCCTGTTCACGATTGGCCCCACCTCGCCGTGTCTGCGTACCTTGCCTTCGGACAGCGCCTTGCGTACCTGTCGCAATTGTCAGGCGCCGGACTCAACGACCGCAGAAGGACAACAACAATGTTCCGTTACTTCCCCACCAACTATGTCTGGAATCTCTCGGTGGACCTGGCCATCGAAATGGGCGCCCGCCTGGGCGAGATCGAAGCGATGTGCGCGCCGCTGCAGGAGGCGGCCCTGCAACCCGACGCAGCCGGCACCCAGGCGTTTCGCGAAACCTGGTCGAAGATGGCCGACAAGCTCTGCGCCCTGGCTGAAGAAGACGAGGCCGCAGGCCGATGCCTGTCCGCTGGCGAAAAATACAACCGCGCCGCCACTTACTACCTGACCTGCGAACGCCTGCAGGCGCATGGTGCGCCAGGGCGCGAGGCCTTGTACCAGCGTTTTCTCGAGACCTTCGCCCGCGGCATCGACCTGTCCAGGGAAAACTGCGAGCGGGTGGAAATCCCCTACGAAGGCCAGCACCTGAGCGGGCTGCTCGTGCGCGCCGAAGGCACGACCGGCCCGGCACCACTGCTGGTGCAGGTCAACGGGCTGGATTCGACCAAAGAGATGAAGTACCGCGTCGGTCTGCCAGCGTGGCTGGCCAAACGTGGCGTGTCCTCGCTGATCATCGACCAACCCGGCACGGGCGAGGCGTTGCGCCTGCAAGGCCTGACCGCGCGTTACGACAGCGAGCATTGGGCTAGCCGCGTAGTGGACTGGCTGGAAACCCGCCCGGAAGTCGACCCCAAGCGCATCGGTATGGAAGGGGTATCGCTGGGGGGTTACTACTGCCCACGTGCGGTGGCCTTCGAACCGCGCTTCGCCTGCGGCGTGGTGTGGGGCGCCAACCACGACTGGCGGGATGTACAGAAGCGTCGCCTGGAGAAGGAAGGCGACTTCCCGGTGCCGCATTACTGGGCGCACGTATGCTGGGTCTGGGGCGCCAAGGACATGGATGAATTCATGACCATTGCCGAAAACGTGCACCTTGATGGCGTGCTCGACCGCATTCGCGTCCCCTTCCTGGTGACCCACGGCGAAAAGGACTCGCAGATCCCGCTCAAGTGGGCCCATCGCACCTACGAGCAGCTGGTCAACAGCCCCAAGCGCGAATTGAAGGTCTTCACTGAGCGCGAAGGCGGCGTGCAGCATTCAAGCTTCGACAACAGCATCAATGCCGGCCAGTTCATCGCCGACTGGGTTGCCGAAACGCTCGGCGGGCATACCGCCTGAACCCTTGCTGGTGAAGGTGCCGGGGCAGCCTGTATGGCGACTGCCCCGGTGCCTGTCAGCGGTTCATGCCGTCATCAGGCCGGTGCCCGCGTACCGTGGAATGATGCGATCCGCCACCCCTTCTCCCGTTTGACCCAAAGCTGCGTGGCGAAACCTTCGGCGCGCACCGGTTCACCGCCGCCGCGTTTTTGCAGCAGGTTGCATTGCACCCCGCTCATCAGCGCCAGCCCGTCGGCAAACACCCGCACCGTCAGCTCACCGCGATCCACGGCCAGGTAGCGCACGGCATTGCGGGCATAATCCAGGTACTGTCCTTTGTCCTGCACCAGCCCCGTGGTGTGGACATAAAGCAAATCATCGTCGAACAGCACCTCGAGCTGCTCATGGTCCTCGTGGACCAAGGCGCGCTGGCGTTCGGCTTCAAGGCTCAGCAACTCATCACGAATAGCCTTCATGGTACTTCCTTCAGGATTGATTGACCGGCACATCCTCACCTCACCCCCAGCGCAAGGAACAATCGTGGATATCCATGCCTGCCATCGACACTGACGATACCTGGCCATTGCCCCCTGCCGGCCCGGGCAACCCGGCAGCCACAGGGGTTGCGGCAGGTATCGATGCCGTCGATGGGTGGCCAACGACAGGATCTGATGGTGCCTGCCGCCGCAGGCACATAGCCTGCCGGAAACAACAAGACGAGTAGAACCCGACCATGAGCGCCCTGCACCTTCACTGCGCCACCCTGTTCGATGGCGCCAGCCTTCAGGCACGCCAGCAACAGACGCTGATCATCGAAAACGGCCTGATACGCCATGTTGGCGCGACGGCCCAGGCGCCACGCCCATTGCCCGGTGACCGCGAAGCGCGCGGCGACTTCGTCATGCCGGGGTTGGTAGACGTGCACACCCACCTGGCGTTCGGCAACGCCCAGAGCGAGGAAGACATCGACATCTGGACCAGCGACGAATTCCGCGCCTTGCGCGGCATGTTCTTTGCCCAGCACGTGCTGGCTGCCGGGGTGACCTCGATGGTCTGCCCGGGTGACAGCGGCCAGCTCAGCATCGCCGTGCGCAACACAGTCAACGCCGGGCTCTTCGAAGGCCCGCGCATCGCGGCAAGCAGCCGCGTGATCACCAACCGGCAAAGCCTCAACGACTGGTTTCCCAGCCGCGTCGGCGCACCGGAATACTTCACCGCTGCGCTGGTCACCAGCCGTACCGAAGCCATCGCGCAGATCCGCAAACAGGCCAAGGATGGCGTCGACCTGATCAAGATCGCCATGGACGGCACGCACCGCCGCCCCAACGGTGAAATCATCGCCGCCTTCACAGCC
The DNA here is from genome assembly GCF_977070485.1 of Lelliottia jeotgali. Taxonomy (NCBI): domain Bacteria; kingdom Pseudomonadati; phylum Pseudomonadota; class Gammaproteobacteria; order Enterobacterales; family Enterobacteriaceae; genus Lelliottia; species Lelliottia jeotgali. The sequence continues at coordinate 221,038 of NZ_CDRVFO010000002.1, read as the reverse complement.
GATGAAACCCGCGAAATGGTCGACGAAGCGCACCGCCTCGGCTGCCGGGTAGCCACGCATGCCTACGGCCGCGAAGCCGTGATGTACGCGGCCAAGGCAGGCGTCGATCTGGTCTTTCATGCCTTCTACATGGACGACGCCTGCATCGAAGCACTTCTGGAAGCAGGCAGCGTGCTGGCGCCCACCATGACCTTCCCGCAGAACACCGTAGATTTCTGCCAGCCCCACGACCCGGCGGTGACCACCGGCTACGCCGGCTACTGTGCCCGCACGCTGGAACTGGGCACGCCGGTGCTCAAGCGCGCCAAGGCTGCCGGAATTCCTTTCGCCTGCGGCAGCGACAGCGGTTTTGCCGTTACCCCTTACGGCGAGTGGCATGCGCGTGAACTGGAGTTGCTGGTCACGCGCCTGGGCTTCACCCCGGCACAAGCGCTGCACGCTGCGACCAATGTCGGCGCACGCCTGATGCCACGCGGTGAAACGCTCGGCACCCTGGAGCCAGGCAAACAGGCCGACCTGTTGATCCTCGACGGCTCGCCGCTTGACGACATCCGCATCCTGCAAGACCGCAACCGCCTGCAGGCGGTGTACAAGGCAGGCCAGCCAGTACGCCTGCAACGCACGCCCTACAACCCTAAACAGGTGTCGGACTTCAACTCCCTGAAATGGACCGAACTCTACACCCGCGACCGTGTAGCCGAACTTGGCAAATGGAGCCAGTGACCATGCAGGCACTCGATTTCGAAACCGCCGCGCGGCTTGCCGCGTCTACGCTGCGACACGCACGGGCCTTGGGCGTGCGGCCTTTGGCAGCCGCCGTGCTCGATGCTGCAGGCCACCCGCTGGCGCTGTTGCGCGATGAGCAGGCCAGCGCCTTGCGCCCGCAGATCGCCACCGCAAAAGCCAGCGGCTGCCTGGGTATGGGCTTCGGTGGCCGGGAGCTGGCAAGGCGCGCTCAGGTGATGCCAGCATTCTTCGACGCGATCAACAGCCTGACCCAAGGCCACGTGATCCCGGTACCCGGCGGTGTTCTGCTGCGCGACACCGAGGGGCGCCTGCTCGGGGCAATCGGCGTCAGCGGTGACACCTCGGACAACGATGAGCGTTGCGCCTTGCTGGCCATCGAAGAGTTCGGCCTTGTCGGTGACACGGGCGACCTTCAGGCGTGATCTACCCCCGCCGCCTGCTCGGTCAGCACCTGTCGCAGCCAGCTCAGGGCCGGGTCGGATGCTTGTTGCGGGTGCCATTGCACCACTTGAACAGCCACCGGGAAGGCGATGGGCGATGGCAGTACCCGTAGCTGATGATGACGTGCCAGCCCTTGGGCCTGGCGCCGAAACAACGTAGCGATGCGCGGCGTACCGGCGACGAAGTCGCCCATCAGCGCGAAACTCTGCACCGCCACGGCCACACGCCGCTCGATGCCGATTTCGCGCAGGTGCTGGGTGTCGAGCGAGAGGTTCTGGCCATCGGTGAACTCGCGCACGACATGCGCGGCTGCACAGAACTCAGCCAGGCCAAGGCCCGCCTGGTAAGCCGCTTCATGCGCGCAAACAACGCAGCACAGCTCATCCTCGAGCAACACTGAGTGGGGGTAGCGCGGGTTGATGCGCCGCTGGGGCACGACCACCAGGTCGCTGCGGCGATAGTCCAGTGCCTCGGCAACCACGTCACCATCACGCGACAGCGGCAGGTCGCGAACCGTCAGCGATATGCCGGGCGCCAGGCGCGCCAGCACACGGCTGAGCGCAGGTATGACAGTGGCCGCCACATAGTCCGACGCCACCAAGGTAAAGCACCGCTCACAGCGGCCGGGATCGAAGTCCAGGGACGTCTGCACCACCTCCCCGACCAGGCTTAGCGCCTTTCGCACTCTGGGTGCCAGCTGCCGCGCCAAGGCACTGGGCTCAAGGCCGCGCCCGAGCGGGATCAGCAGGGGGTCCTGAAAATGTTCGCGCAAACGCCCCAGCGCAGCGCTGGTGGCAGACTGGCCAAGGTTAAGGCGCTGCGCCGCCCGGCTGACGCTGCACTCCTCGAGCAGCACATCCAGGGCGACCAGCAGGTTGAGATCAAGACGTCGATAGCGCATGGGCAACTTATACCCGACAGCGGTGCAGTCACGATGCGGTTTTCGCACTACCAGGTATCGCCCTGCGCGATACATCGGGCTGCATCGCAACAGTCGCCCCACTCAGGCTTTGCCAATCTCCGGCACCAGCATCCATTCCGCGCTGTCGTTCCAAACATCCATGCGCACGATCTTGCCCGCCTTCACTTCGAAGCGGTCCAGGTAACGGTTGCCGGAAAAGCTGCGGCCATCCGGCCACTGCCCGTACAGCGTGCCATTGGAATACACCACGGTGTGGTCCTCGCGCTCGCACCAGTCGAACTGCCCCAGCTGCTTTTTCACCCAGGTGTAACGCGCGCCGTTGAACGCGGTAATGTCGGTCGGGGTGGGCATCGCGCGGCCGCCGGTAAAGGTGATGCGTACGTCGTCGCTCATGAACGTGGCGGCGCGCACCGGGTCCGGGGCCATGGAGGCGGCGAGGAAGTCGCGCACGATCTGTACGGCGCTGTTGCTTTCGGTCATTGCAAGTCTCCGAGGGTGTCCAGAACGGGGCGTCGGCCCCGAACGATGCCTTGATCCAGTGCACGCGAGGGCGCTGAAGCCGAAGGCGCAAGCCCCAAAACACGGGGTGCCCGAAGTATTTTCCAAATGGCACCTGTTTTGCTAGCACATTTTTATAAATTGCTAGCAATCAGGAGTTCGAACCATGTTCAGCCGTTCCTTGCTACGTCGCTGGCTGCCCTGCGCAGCCTTTTCCCTGGCCTGCTGCACAGGCTGGGTACAGGCCGCCGAGCCAATCAAGGTGGGCCTGGTGGCCGCGTTGTCGGGGCAGTCGGCCAAGTCCGGCGAGGCCCTGACCCGGGGCCTTACCCTGGCCATCGACGAAATCAATGCCAAAGGCGGGCTGCTGGGCCGCCCGGTGGAGCTGGTGCGCCGCGATGACGAAAGCAACCCCGCCAAAGGCATGCTGGCGGCACGCGAGCTGATCCAGCGGGAGAAGGTCAGCGTGCTGTTCGGCGGCCTCGACACCCCGGTGTCGCTGGCCATCGTGCCGTTGGCCAACCAACTGAAAACGCCATTCATGGGCATCTGGGCGGCAGGTACCAAAATCACCGAGAACGGCGCGAAGGACAACTACGTGTTCCGCGTGTCGGCGGTGGATGAACAGGTGGATGAAGCGCTGGTCGCCTATGGCCTGCGCCAGGGCATGAAACAACCGGGTTTGATCCTGGCCAACAACCCTTGGGGCGAGTCGAACCTGGCAGGGCTCAACGCGGCCCTGGCCCGCCGCGACATGGCCCAGGCGCCGGCCGAGCGCTTTGAAGACAGTGACCTGGACATGGTGCCGCAACTTACCCGCCTGAAAAGCGCAGGTGTCGACACCCTGCTGCTGGTCGGCAACGTCGGCCCGTCGGCGCAGGTGGTCAAGTCGCTCCAGCAGATGGGCTGGAACGTGCCGGTGGTGTCGCACTGGGGCCCGGCCGGTGGCCGCTTTGGCGAGCTGGCCGGGCCAGACGCCGGGAGCGTGCACTTCATCCAGACCTTCGTCTTCAGCGCCCACAACAGCGCCCGCGGCGATGCCTTGCTGGCCGCACTCAAGCAGCGCTACCCGCAGGTCAAGACCCTGGCCGACGTAACCCCTGCCGTGGGCATCGCTAACGCCTACGACGCCATGCACCTGGTGGGCCTGGCGATCGACAAGGCCCAGGACACCCAAGGCACGAAGGTGCGTGACGGCTTCTATGCCATCAGCGACTACGACGGGCTGATCAAACACTACCAGCAGCCGTTCAGCGTTGACCGCCACGATGCCCTGGGCCCTGACGACTATATTTTCAGCCGCTTCGATGGCGACACCATCGTGCCTGTGACGCCCTGAGCGGAGGCCCTCGACATGATCACCACCGCACTGGTCAGCGGCCTGGGCCTGGGCAGCATGTATGCGCTGCTGGCTTTGGGCTTTCACCTCACCTATGCCGTGTCGCGCACGGTCAACTTTGCCCAAGGCAGCGCGATGATGGTCGGCGCCGTGCTTGGCTACAGCCTGGCAGTGACCTGGGGCTGGCCATTGTGGCTGGCACTGCCCACTACCCTGGTGCTGTGCGCGGTGCTGGGCCTGGCCATCGAGCGCTTTCTGGTGCGGCCGTTCCATGCCCGTGGCTCGGACGCCTGGCTGATGGCGACGGTGGCGGGCGGGCTGCTGCTGGACAACCTGGCGATGTTCACCTTCGGCAAGGAGCCGCGGCAGTTCGGCAGTGCCCTGACCAGCCTGCGTCTGGACCTGGGCGACAGCAGCCTGAATGCCGTGCAACTGGCCATCCCCCTGGCCGGTGCGGCAGTTGCGGCCACGCTTTACTGGGTGCGCAGACGCACGCAATTGGGCTTGCGCCTGGAGGCCTGCGTGCAGAACCCACGGGCAGCGCGGTTGATGGGCATCGAAGTGAACCGCGTGGTGGCGGCGGCCTTTGCCCTGTCGACCGTATTCGCGGCACTGGCGGGCCTGCTGATCGCACCGCTGTACAGCGTGCACGCGGACATGGGCACGTTGTTCGGTCTGAAGGCTTTTGCCGTGGCCATCCTGGGCGGCATCGCCAGTGCCGGTGGGGTGTTTGCCGCAGGCCTGCTGTTTGGCCTGCTCGAGGCGGTGGTCACGCTGTATTTCGGCTCTGCGTTCACGCAATTGCTGTGCTTTGCACTGGTGATCGTGGTGCTCGCGGCACGTCCTGACGGCCTGTTCGGCCGCAAACTCTGGGTAAAGGTATGACCATGCGCGAGCGACTCGCCCCCCTCGGCCTGGCCCTGTTCGGGGTCGCCTGCCTTGGCCTGGCACTGGGCCTGGACAGCTACTGGCTATTGATCCTGACCTTGTACGCGCTGGCGGTCACTGTCGGCGTGGGCCTGAACATCCTGATCGGTTTGTCCGGGCAGATGTCCTTCGGCCACATCGCCTTCTATGCCATCGGCGCCTACCTGTCGGCATTGCTGACGCTGGCCGGCCTGCCGCTTTCGGGCGCCCTGCCCCTGGCCGGCCTTGGCTGCGCAGTGCTGGGTGGCTTGCTGGCGATCCCGGCGCTGCGGGTCAGCGGCCCGTACCTGGCGATGATCACCATTGCCTTTGCGCTGGTGGTGCACAACGGCCTGATCGAGTGGCGCAGTGTCACCGGAGGGGCCAATGGCCTGATGGGCATCCCGCTGCCTGAACTCGGCACGCTGGACCCGGCACTACTGCTGGCACTGGCTTCGGTGCTGCTGATGCTGGCTGCGCTGGTCTTCTACTGGAGCCTGCAACGCAGCGGCTGGGGCCTGGCAATGCGTGCAGTGAAGGCTTCGGAGATCGCCGCGCGTTCACTGGGGGTCAACCCGGTGCAGACGCGGACCCTGGCCTTTGCCCTGTCGGCCGGCCTGGCGGGGGCGGCCGGTGCGCTGGTGGCGCCGGTGCTGATGTTCATCAACCCGGCGGCGTTCCCGTTCTCGCAGTCGATCCTGTTCGTCCTGGCGGTGATCGTCGGTGGCGCCGGCATGCTGTTCGGGCCAGTGCTCGGTGCACTGGTGATCGTGCTGCTGCCCGAATTGCTGGCCGACTTTGCCGAGTACCGCTTGCTGGCATTTTCGGTTTTGCTGCTGGCGGTACTGTGGGCTGCACCACGCGGTGTGCTGGGCAGCCTGGCCAAGCGCTTCTGGCGGCCGCGACACGAGCCGGTCACGGCACAGCCCGACACGGCGGCGCTGCGGGCGTTCTTCGCCGGTGGTGCGCAGCATGGGCTGAAGGTCGAGGGCATCGGCATCCGTTTTGGCGGTGTTCAGGCCGCGCAGCAGGTCAGCCTGCAGGCTGTGCCTGGCAGCATCACCAGCCTGATCGGGCCCAATGGTGCGGGCAAATCCACGGTGCTCAACCTGATCAGTGGTTTCTACCGCACCGACACCGGCTCGATCCAGCTGGGCGGGGAGCTGGCCGGGCAACCGGCCTGGCGCATCGCCCGCGCCGGTATCGCCCGTACGTACCAGACCACCCAGCTGTTCGGTGAGCTGAGCGTGCTCGAAAACCTGCTGCTGGCCTTCCAGCAAGGGGCCATCGAACGGCCTTGGCCATGCCAGCAAGCCACACGCAAGGCCATGGCCATTGAGTTGCTGGCGCTGGTCGGCTACCGCGGCAACCTGCACGTCGCCGCCGATGACCTGCCCCACGTCGACCGCCGCCTGGTCGAGATCGCCCGGGCCCTGGCCAGCCGGCCTCAGGTGCTGCTGCTCGACGAGCCTGCCGCCGGCCTCGGCCGGCAGGACACCGACCGCCTGGCCACGCTGCTGCAACGCCTGGCCGCCTTCAACCTGGCGATCATCCTTGTCGAGCACGACATGCCGCTGGTGATGGCAGTGTCGCAAAGGCTACTGGTGCTCGACGCCGGCAAACCGATCGCCTGGGGCACACCTGAACAGGTGCGCGCTGACCCGCGGGTGATTGCCGCGTACCTGGGTGGCACCGAGTACCAGGCCCAGCCGCGCGCGCAGGCTTGGGCAGGCTCGCGTGATGCCGTGCTGCACGTGCGCGACCTGTGCATCGACTATGGCGCGGCGCCAGTGGTCGAAGGTGTCGACCTGGTGGTCAACCCAGGCGAGCTGATCGCCATTCTGGGCGCCAATGGCGCCGGCAAATCGAGCATCCTGCAGGCCCTTGCCGGCCTGCACCGGCCGCGTGGCGGCAGCATCGTGCTGGACAACCGCAGCATCGAAAGCCTGGATGCCAGCCAGATCGCCCGCCTAGGCCTGGCCCTGGTCCCTGAAGGCCGGCAGCTGTTCGGCCAGTTGAGCGTGCGCGAGAACCTGCTGCTGGGGGCCAACGTGCGCCAGGATGCCGTCGATCCCGACGCCGAGATTGCCGCGATCCTCAAACGCTTCCCCCGCCTGCGCGAGCGTATCGACAGCCCGGCCGGGCTGCTCTCGGGCGGTGAGCAGCAGATGGTCGCGATCGGCCGCGGGCTGATGGCCAAGCCACGCATCCTGCTGCTCGACGAACCGTCCCTGGGCCTTTCCCCGGCGATGATCGGCGAGCTGTACGACGCCCTCGCCGCCCTGCGCGACGAAGGCGTGACGTTACTGCTGGTCGATCAGATGGCCAACCTGGCACTGCAGGTGGCCGACCGTGCCTACGTGCTGGAAACAGGCCGCATCGTCAAACAGGGCAGCGCCGAGCAACTGCGCGGCGACCCGCAACTGGAAGCCGCCTACCTGGGCGCAGGAGCCGCCGCATGAGCCACCTGGAACTGATCAATGTGCGGCTGGGCGACGGCCCGGCACTGAGCCGCCTGCTGATCGAAGACGGCCGGTTCGTGGCCCGGCTGAGCCGGCCGGCGCCCAAACTCGACCTCGGCGGCCGGCTGGTGTTACCGGGCCTGATCGAAACCCATATCCACCTGGACAAGGCCTGCATCCTTTCGCGCTGCCAACTGCGCGAAGGCACGCTGGCCGAAGCCATCGCCCAGACCCGCCTGGCCAAAGCCGATTTCACCGAGGCCGATGTGTACGCGCGCGGCGCGGCAGTGCTGGAGCAAGCCATCGTGCAAGGCACCACGCACATGCGTACCCATGTCGAGATCGACCCCGGCATCGGCCTGACCGGCCTGCGCGCCATCCGCAGGCTGCAGGCTGATTACGCCTGGGCCGTGACCCTGGAGATCTGCGTGTTTCCGCAGGAAGGCATGCTCGACAACCCCGGGACCGAAGCGCTGTTGTGCCAGGCCCTGGACGAAGGCGCCGAAGTGCTGGGCGGCTGCCCTTACACCGACGCCGACCCGCCTGCACAGATCCGCCGGCTGTTCGAACTGGCGGTGGCCTACGATCGCGACCTGGACCTGCACCTGGACTTCGACCTGCAGGTCGCAGGCATGACCCTTGGCGAGGTGATCCGCTGCACCCACCAGCATGGCTGGCAGGGCCGGGTCACCGTCGGCCATGTGACCAAGCTCTCGGCACTGCCGCAGGCCGAACTGCTACGCATGGGCCACGCGCTGGCAGAAGCCGGCGTGCAGGTCACCTGCCTGCCAGCCACCGACCTGTTCCTCACCGGCCGTGACCGCTTCCATGACAAGCCGCGGGGGCTGGCACCGCTGGCGCAGTTGCATCAGTGCGGGGTGACCTGTTCGTTGTCGAGCAACAACATCGGCAACCCCTTCACGCCCTACGGCGACGCCTCCCTGGTGCGTCAGGCCAACCTGTACGCCAACGTCGCCCAATTGGGCACGCCGCAGGAACTGCTGCTGTGCCTGGGCTGGATCTCACGGCAGTCGGCGCGCCTGCTGCGCCTTGCCGACTATGGCCTGGAGCCAGGTTGCCGAGCCGACTTCGTGGTGTTCGACGCGCCCTCGCCCGCCGAGGTGATCGGCCGTATCGCCGCGCCGCTGATGGGTTTCAAACAGGGCCGGCAGACCTTCAGCCGGCCACCCGCCGAGCTGTTCCCGGCACAGCTCACAGCCCTGACAGTGCCTGACGCAGGTTGACCTCAGGCGCAGCCACATCCTCGAGGGCCAACTGGCCCTCGAGTTCGTCCAAGTGCGCGATCATTTCGTCCACGGCCGCCTGGGTGTTGCCGGCGCGCAACGCATCGATGATCGCCTGGTGCTCGTCCGAGGCACAGGGCGGGCTGTCACCACGCTGGTAAAGGGCGACGATCAGCGAGCTGCGCACCATCAGGTTGCCGAGGATATCGGCCAGCACCTGGTTACCGCTCACCTCCCCCAGCAACAGGTGAAACTCGCTGAGTTCGCGGACGATGGCGCGGCGATCGGTGCTGGCAGTGGCTGCGCGCTCGTTGTGCATGTGCTGTTCGATGCGCACCTGATGCTCGGCGACATGGGCCGGTGTGATGGCCTCGACGATCGCCCGCTCCACGGCGCGGCGTGCGGCGAAGATTTCCCGTGCTTCGCGGGCACTGGGCTGGGCCACGGTGGCACCGCGGTTGGGCTCGATGTCGACGATGCGCTGCATGGCCAGGCGTTGCAGCGCAGCCTGTACGTGGTTGCGGTTGGCCTGCAGGGTCTCGACGATGTGCGCCTCGACCAGCCGCACGCCGGGGCGCAGGCGATGCTGGGCAATGGCCTTGGCGAGCATCTCGGCGATGCGCTGGACTTCTTGTTGCTTGCTGCTGACCGTCTTGCCTTTCATCGAGACCTCGAAACCCTCAAACGCATTGGGCCGGCATTATCCGCCGGGCCAGGCATTGCGGCAATCGGCGCGGTTCAGTCCTGCTGGCCAAGGGCGCTGCCCTGGCTGCGCGGGTCGTAGGCAGCAGTGCGCTGGCCGTCAGGGCCGATGGCGATCACACCGGCCAGGCCCATCAACGGGCTTAGCGCAGGCGTGGTCTCGACCTGATGGCCCCGGTCAGCCAGCCCCTGCACCACCGATTCGCCGATATCGGCCTCCAGTTTGAGGTTGTCGGTGCTGTCGAAGAAGCTGCGTCCAAGCAGAAACCGCGGTGCACGCAACGCCACCTCGGCAGGCTGCTGGTAGTCGATCAACTGGGTGGCAAGCACCATCTGCGTCTGGGGTTGGCCGTCACCCCCTTGGGTGCCGAAAAACCAGCGGCGCCCATCATCGGCCAGGTAGGCCGAAGGGTTGAGCGTGTGCGCCGGCCGCTTGCCGGGCGCCCAGGCATTGCGGTGTCCCGGCTGGGCGCTGAAACCTGCCGCGCGGTTGTGCCAGAGGATGCCGGTATCGCCCAGGATGCAACCGGAGCCGAAGTCATGGAACAGGCTTTGGATCAGGCAGGCGCTGCGCCCGGCGCGGTCGGTGGCGGCCATCCACACAGTGTCGGCAGGTTGCCCGGGCGCTCCCCAGGGCGTCGCCCGCTGCTCGTCAAGGGTCGCGGCAGGCTGAGCAAGCGCGTGCTCGAAGTCCCAGCCGCTGGCGAGCGGGTCATGCAGTTGAGCGTTGCGCTGCAGCAGGCCCTGCTTGATGGCTTCGACCAGCAGGTGGTAGTAGCGCGGCGTGCCGTTTTCGCCCAGGTTCACAGCCTGCAGGGCAGCCATGGCGCGCAGCGTGTACAGGCCTTGGGTGGGTGGCGCGACGTTGTACAGCCGGCCGTTGCGATAGCGTACGGAGATCGGCGCCGCCAGGTACGCCCGGGTGGCGCGCAGGTCTTCGACGGTCAGGCCGCAACCCAGCGCGTCGAACGCCACACCAAAGGCTTCTGCCAGTTCCCCGTGATAGAAGTCGCCTGGGCCACGCCGCGCCAGATGCTCCAGGCTGGTGGCCAGCGCGGGTTGGCGCAGACGGCCACCCTGGGGCGTACACAATGGCTGCAGGCTGGGCAGTGTCTTGATCAGGCTGGCGCGCTGCCCTTGCCAGAACAGTTGCGAGGGCGATACCTCAACCCCGTCGCGGGCCAACCCTGCGGCGCCAGTCAGCAGGTCGGCCCAGCCCAGCCGCGACCCCCATTGCTCGCTGATTGCCTTGGCCTGCGCCCAACTGGCCATGGCCCCGGCCGTGGTCCCGACCGAGGCAGGCCCGCGCAGGCTGATCGCGCCTGCTGCGGGCAAGCGCATCCCGGCCTGGCCGATCCCGATGATGGTGCGTACCTGGTCGTCATGGAGCAACCACAGTGCATCGCCACCCAGGCCCGTCATGTGTGGGTACACCGCCGCCAGCACGGCACTGGCGGTGAGCATTGCATCGATTGCGCTACCCCCGCCGTCGAGCACCTCCAGGCCCGCCGCGCTTGCCAAGGGGTGCGGGGTGCACAGCACGCCACCGCGGGAATGGGCGACCAGGGACTCGTTCATTGCTAGCTCCTTTTCTGATATTGCTAGCAATCAGCAAGAATCGTTCCCATTTGCCAAAACCGCTTTGAACTAATCCCCACCCCCCGCTCCCTAACCTTGTGCGTTCCCATTGCCACTCACTAGGAAGGTTTGATCACTATGAAAAGCGAACAAGTTGAAGGTGTTGCACAGAAAGTCGCTGGCAAGGCGCAGAGCGCAGTGGGCCGGCTGTTCGAGGACCCGGCCCTGGAGGCAGAGGGTGATGGCCGCCAGGTCGCAGGCCAACTGACCAAAACCTATGGTGACGCACTGAACAACGTCTCCACCTTCGTTAAAGAGAAGCCCATCACCGCCCTGGCAATCGGCGCCGCGCTCACCCTGGTGGTGAGCCGTCTGCTGCGTCGCTGATAAGCAAAAGGTGGGTCCAAGGGCTTCGAGGCATCTGAAGCCCTTTGGCATCAAGCAGCAGCCTCGGCAAACTCGAGAGCAGACTGTACCGAGGCGAATCAATGGGTGAACAGCCGTCGCTCGCGCGCCCAGACAATGGCTTCACTGCGGCTGTGAACATCGAGCTTGGAGTACACCGTTGCCACATGATTGCGCACGGTATTGAGCGCCAGGTTAAGCCGCGTTGCGATTTCCTTGTCGGCAAGGCCTTCACAGATCAGCGCCAGCACATCGCGCTCGCGGCGGGTCAGGTCGGTAAACGATGCATCTGGTAAACGCCCTGTGTTGATGCGCTTTGCATTGGCCAGTTTCTCGATCAAGGTCTGGCTGAACCAGGACGCATCCTGCATCACCGTTTCTATCGCCTCGACCAACTCCAGCTCAGAACGTTTGCGCTCGGTAATGTCCATCAGTACCAACAGGTAGCACGGGGTGTCCTGCAAGCTGACGGTGTCCGCCTGCAGCACACAGTCGAGCCGGTCATTGCCTTTTTTTCGCAGCTTAAGGTCCAGCCCTTCGATGCGCCCGGTCTTTTCCAGCGCATCGAACACCTGGGTAGCCACACGTCGATCATCCATGAAGTCGATTTCGGCCACTGTCTTGCCTATCAGCTCCTGGGCGGCGTAACCCAGGGTGTCCAGAAAGGCTTCATTGGCATCGATCAGCTGCTGCCTGTCGGCGCTGCACAACAGGGTGGGCACAGGGCTGAGGCGAAAGGCCTTGGCAAAGCGCTCCTCACTCTGGCGCAGGGCATTTTCCGCCTTGCGCCGGGGCTCCAGGTCGGTGAATGAAAACAGCATGCAATCTTCTTCATGCATGTCCAGCGGTTGCCCGGCAACGATCACCAGTTTGCTGCCGCCATCGGGCAAGCGCAGCTCAGCCTGCATCTGCGGAATGGTCGCCCCTTCCATCAGGCGTTCGATTGCCAATTCCTTGCGTTCGGCGTTTTCCAGCACATCCACTTCGTAGACCGAACGGCCAATGACGTTCTCCCGCATATGGCCGGTCATTTCCAGAAAGCCCTGGTTGACCTTGATGAAGCGCAGGTCGCTGAGCCTGCAGATGACTGCAGGGGCCGGGTTGGCATTGAAGGTTTTTTCGAAACGCTGCTCGGCGCTGGCCCACTCGGTGGCATCGGCCATGATCAGCACCAGCGATTCGGCCTCGCCCTTGCTGTCTTCCAGCACCATGCTGCGCACGCGGTGCACGCGGCTGCGCGCTTCATCGCCGCCAACAGCCAGCACCTCTACCATCACGTCGCTGAACACCTCCCCCGCAGCCACGCGGGCGATAGGGTACTGCTCGGCGTCAAGAGGGTGATTGTTGCGGTAGCGCAGGGCAAAGCGTTCGCGATAACCCTGAGCGTTGCTGCCCAGTTGCTCCAGGCTGTCGACCCCGTGCATGCGCAAAGCCGCTTCGTTGGCCCAGATGATGGATTGGTCGACCTCCAGCAGGATCACACCATCGGACAGCCCGGCGATGATTTGCTGAAGCTGGCGGCGGTTGGTCTCGCGGGCAAGCACGGCGTCGCTCATAGAGGTTCTCCAGTCGGCAGGTCTGCATGGCCTGGAGCTTAAACGCTGCAGGCGAGCCAGGGTTGGTGCGAATGCACTAATCGATCAGGTGCGGATGCGCCAATACAGCCTTGCATGTGACCTGCAAACTGGCCCTGACGTTGCACTTGGCCTGTGTTGCCGGTGCTGCCGGAACTTACCCACGAGGATGCATAGATGACTGAATCGTACGTGACCACCCCAACCAACGCTGTCAGCCCGCTACGGGTATCGTGGAGCGCCGTGTTTGCAGGCGGCGCCATCGCCCTGGCCAGCTACCTGGTACTCAGCGTACTGGGCACGGCCATTGGCGCCGGAGCCATGAACCCGATGGCCGACGGCAATCCGCTGCAGGGCTTTGGGACCGGCGCTGGGGTGTGGCTGTTCATCAGCACCCTGCTCTCGGTCGCAGCCGGTGCCTGGGTCGCCGGGCGTACCGCGCCCACCCGCGGCGGCCTGCATGGCCTGTTGAGCTGGACGGTGACCACTCTGCTGGCTACCTGGTTGCTGGCTTCGTTGGCCGGCACCGTAGTTGGCACTGCCGGCAATATCGCTGGCAAAGGCCTGTCGCTGGCAGCTGACGGTGTCGCCGCCGCCGCACCCAGTGTGAGCCAGGGCATCAAGGAGCAACTGAACAAGAATGGCATCTCGCTGGACTGGGACAACCTGGAAGCGGAGTTGAACAAAACCTTGGCGCAGTCCGGCAAGGCTGAACTGGCCCCTTCGTCCCTGGAGCAGCAGGCCGATCAGGCCCAGGCTCAGGGAGAGTCGGCAGGGCGCGTCGCGGCCGAGGACCCGACCCAGGCCGTCGACCAGCTCAAGCAGTGGTTCGAGCGGGTGCGCAAGGCCGGTGAACCTGCCCTGAGCGCGGCAGACAAGCAAGCTTTGGTCAACATCGTCGCTGCGCGCACCGGCAAGAGCCAGCAGGAGGCCCAGCAGGTGGTCGATAACTACGCCCGTGCCTACCAACAGGCCGCCGAGCAAGTGAAAGTGCTCAAAGAGCAGGCCGAGCAACAGGCTCGCGAAGCCGCCCAGGTAGCCGCCAGCAACGTATCGAAAGCCGCCTGGGGCACCTTGGTAACCCTGCTGATCGGTGCCGCCTTGAGTTTTGGCGTAGGCCGCTTCGCGCTGACGTCTCGCAAGACCCGCGTCGCCACGGTGTGAGTCGCAACGCAAACGCTGTATGAACGCTTCACCCAACCCACGTTTCACTGATGTCTGTTGAAGGAGAACGACCATGAGCAGCACTTCGGACAAAGTAAAAGGCTTGGCCAACGAAGCCGTCGGCAAGGTCAAACAAGCCGTAGGCAAAGCCACTGGCAACACGGAGCTGGAGGTCAAAGGCAAGGTGCAGGAGAAAAAAGGCGAAGCTCAGCAGGTAGTCGCTGATGTCAAGGACGCGGTCAGCAAGGATTGACCATTGCGCTTGAGCCTATACAAACGGTCGCCTGAGGGCGGCCGTTTGCTATTTGGCGGCATACCCTTCTCGGCCAACGGCCGAGCCATGACGCGAGCACTCCATTGCGCACAGCGATCGACCGACCAAATGCTTCCCGTGCAAGTATCATCAGCTACTTGTCTGTTTGTATAACGATCAGCATGCAGGCCGCACTCTCGCCCAAGGAGCAATGATGAACCGCTTCAACCCTGGCAAATTGAAACTCTCGAAATGGACAGCGCGACACCCTGAGAACCGCGAAAAGCACTTCCTGGTGACCGACCTGGAGCTGGATGAAGAGGGGCATGTGCTGCGTGTGGAACTGGAAGCGGTGCACAGCAAGCGCAGCCAGTGGCTCGACTGGCGGGTATTACGCGACCCCGAGGTATGGCTGATGGGCTGGCAGTGAAAACGGCCTGATCCGCTGCCGCCCCGATCGCGCTCAACACACGCCCCCCGGTCAGCCAAACACCGGTTTCAGCAAGGCCTGCGCCTCATAGAGCGGTGGCAGGTAACGCAGCCGTATCTCATCCATGCTCAGCCGCGATGCATGGGTAGTGATGGTCAGTGTCGCCTTGAGCTGCCCCGCCCGGTCCAGTAACGGCACGCCGACTACGCGCATGCCAATTTCGAACTCCTGATCGACGATGCAGTAGCCCTGCTCGCTCACCTGCTGCAACGTCGCGTCCAGCAGCGCCCTGTCGGTCTGGGTGTAGGGCGTCAGAGGGTGTAGCGGGTTGCGGGCGAAGTAGTCATCGCGCTGCGCCTGGTCCAGGGCCGCTAGCCAGACCCGCCCCCCGGCAGTGCAGTACATCGGCACCCGCGAGCCGGGGCGTATCGACAGTGATGCGATATGGCTGTAGCGGCTGCGCACCAGGTGGATGATTTCATCATCGTCGCGTGTGCCCACCGAGACATGCTCCTGGGTCTGCCTGGCCACTTGCTCGACGATCGGGCGCAGCATGCGTGGCAACTGCGCCGAGTCCACATAGGCCTGGCCGATACGCAGGGCCTTGGGGGTCAGCCAGTAGTGGCGGTTGTCGGTTTCGGCGAAGCCTTCATGCACCAGGGTCAGCAGAAAACGGCGCGCTGCGCTGGGCGTAAGGCCAGCTTGCCTGGCCGCCTGGGGCACTGTCAGGCGTGGCTGCTCGGCGTTGAACAGCTGCATGAGCGCCAGGCCTTTTTGTAAACCGGCAATCAGGTCGCGGGGGTGAGTCTGGGGTTTGTCCATTCGCTGCACTCGTGAGTGGGGAGAATCGTGCCGCTGAGCAGTGCTAAACAGCGCGTATGCTGCGAATATCGCTTCATCAATGCGATTATCGCATCAAACCGTTGGCAAGCGCATTGTGACAACGCCGCCGCCGCATCACCCTGACTTCCATAACAACACCCATAACGGAAGTCACCATGATCAAAGGTTCGACAGCGCTGGTCGCCATCGTCGGTTCGCCCATCGCCCAGGTGAAATCGCCTGAAAACTTCAACACCTGGTTCAGCAACAATGGCCTTGACCTGGCCATGCTGCCCATCGACTTGCAGCACGCCGCGCTGGACGCTTTTATCGACACCCTGCGCGGCTGGCGCAACCTGTGCGGTTGCGTGGTTACCGTGCCTTACAAGCAGGCATTTGCCAGCCGCCTGGACGGCCTGAGCGAACGTGCAGCAGCCCTGGGCTCGGTGAACGTGGTACGGCGCGAAAACGATGGCCGCCTGTATGGCGACAACGTAGACGGCGCAGGTTTTTTGGGCGCAGCACGCAAGCACGGCTTCGACCCTGCGGGCAAGCGAGTGCTGGTCATTGGTTGCGGCGGCGTCGGCAGTGCCATTGCCTACGCACTGGGTGAGGCCGGGGTCGCCCAGGTCTCCCTCAGCGACCCCGAAACGTCGCGCGCTGCAGCACTTGCCGAGCTGCTGGGCAAGGCCTTCCCTGGCGTCGGCATCACCACTGCATACAGCGCGCTGGACGCCTTCGACCTGGTGGTCAACGCTTCGCCCGTGGGCATGGGCGGCACGGGCGAGCTGCCGCTGCCCGCTGCCCTGCTGGGCACGCTCAACGCCGCCACGCTGGTGGCCGATGTTGTCACCTCACCGGAGATCACCCCACTGCTGGAACAGGCGCGCGAACGCGGCTGCGCAGTCCAAACCGGCGCGCAAATGGCCTTTGCGCAGCTTGGCCACCTGGGCGCCTTCATGGGCGTCACGCCACTGGAGATCTGAGGCCATGCCCCCTATCGAAAAAGCGCAACCGGTGTACGACCTGGTCGTGCTCGGCAGCGGCGCCGGTGGCCTGGCTGCCGCCGCCACGGCATCACGCCTGGGCCTGAAGGTCCTGGTGGTGGAAAAGGCCGAACACTTTGGCGGTACCTCGGCGATCTCCGGCGGAGCAGCATGGTTGTATGGCTCCGATCAGGCGCGCGCCGCCGGTGCCCAGGATTCGCCCGAGGCCGTCAGGACCTACCTGAAAACCATCATCGGTGCCGGCTACAACGCCGAACTGGTGGACGCCTTCATCGCGCGCGGGCACCAGGCGCTGCGCTGGCTGGAGCACAACACCGAACTGCGCTACGCACTGCGCCCGCACTCCCCGGACTATTACCCGGACGCACCCGGCGCTACGGCGTTCGGCCGGGCGCTGGAAATGGTCGAGTACGACGGCCGCCGCCTCGGCGCGCGCTTCAAGGACCTGAAGATGCCACCACCGGGCATGCTGTTGTTCGGCGCAATGATGGTCAACCGCGAGGACATTCAGCACTTCCTGAGCCTGCGCCGCTCACCCCGGTCACTGTGGCATTGCCTGAAACTGATGGCGCGCTACGCACTGGACCGTGTTCGCCACCACCGTGGCACGCGCCTGACCACGGGGAACGCGCTGGTCGCCCGCCTGGCCAGCACAGCCTTTGCCCACGGCGCGCACCTGTGGTTGCGCAGCGAAGCGCAGGCACTGATCGTCGAGCACGGCAAGGTCACCGGCGTGGAAGTACAGCATGAGGGCCGCCGCACCCAGGTCCATGCCCGCGGCGGTGTGGTCTGCGCCATGGGCGGGTTTGCTGCGGGTGCGCTGGCTGCGGCCTACCGGCCGGCCCCTGACGCGCCGCACCTCAGCATGTCCCCGCCCAGCAACGACGGTGCTGCGCTGCGCCTTGCCCAGGCGGTGGATGCAGCCCAGGGCGAAGGCCTGGCCGCCAACTTCTTCTGGGCGCCGGTTTCCGAGCGGCGCCATGCCAGTGGTGAGCGAGAACGCTTCCCGCACCTGGTCACCGACCGCGCCAAGCCTGGGGTCATTGCGCTCGACCCAGCCGGGCGGCGCTTCGTCAACGAATCCAACTCCTATCACCACTTCGTCCAGGCCATGTTCGCCAACGGCATCAGCACCTGCTGGCTGGTCTGTGACGCCGAGGCCATGAACCGTTACGGCCTGGGCCTGGCACGGCCCAGACCGGTGGACAACACGGCCCTGATCGAAGCCGGCTACCTGCACCGCGCCGGCTCAGTGCAAGGGCTGGCCCAGGCCATCGGCGTGCCCGCCCAAGTACTGCAGGAAACACTGCAGCGCTTCAACGCTGACGCCCGCAGCGGCATCGACCGGCAATTCGACAAGGGCGGCAACAGCTACAACCGCTACATGGGCGACCCGCAGCACAAGCCCAACCCGTGCCTGGCGCCACTGGCCAAGGCCCCGTTCTACGCCATCCGTATGCACACCGGCGACCTTGGCTCGGCGCGCGGCCTGGTCACCGATGCCAACGCCAACGTGCTCAACCGCGCCGGTGCGCCGGTCGTTGGCTTGTATGCCGCCGGCAACGACATGAACGCGTTGATGAATGGCACCTATCCAGGCCCAGGGATCACCCTCGGCCCTGCCCTCACCTTCGGCTGGATCGCTGCCAGCCATATCGCTGAACGCCTGCAAGCCCACAGCCCTGTAAAGGAGACGCTCCCATGTACTACGAAATGAGAACCTACACCCTTGACCCACTGAAAATGGCTGACTGGCTGGCCCTCTACCAAAGCCAAGCACTGGCGGTGCAGTGCGAACACCTGGGCAACCTGGTCGGCTTCTTCACCAGCGAATTCGGTGAGGTGAACCAGGTGGTGCACATCTGGGGTTATACCAGCCTGGACCAACGCAGCGAACGCCGTGCGGCGATGGCAGCGGACCCGCGCTGGGCGGAGTTTTCGCGGCGCAACCGTGAACTGGGCGCCGTACTGCGGCTGCAATCACGCCTGCTGCGGCCTACAGGCTTCTCGCCACTGCAGTGAAACCGCTACCGGAGTGCACCCATGCAACCCCTTGAGTGTGACGTACTTGTCATCGGCTCCGGTGCCAGTGGCCTGGCTGCGGCGGTTACCGCCGCGCACCACGGCCTGAAGGTGATCGTGGCGGAAAAAGCCCCCCGGCTAGGCGGCACCAGCGCCTGGTCGGGCGGTTGGTTGTGGATACCGCGCAACCCACTGGCCGTGGCCGAAGGCCTGGTCGAAACCGACGATGCACCAGAGCGCTACCTGCGTGCCCAGACCAGCGTCGCTGAACTGGACGCACGCCAACGTGCGTTCCTGCGCCATGGCCCGGCAATGGTGGCGTTCTTCCAGCAGCACACCCGCGTGCAGTTCCAGTGCGGTACGAAGCTCCCCGACATGCGTGAAGGCGACGGTAGCGCGCGCGGCGGGCGAGCATTGTGTGCACTGCCCTATGACGGCCGCCTGCTCGGGCCCTGGATACACAGGCTGCGACCACCGCTGGACATCGTCAGCCTGGCCGGCATGGGCATTGCAGGTGGCACGGACATGGCCGCTTTCTTCAATGCTCGCCAATCGCCCAGGGCGGCTTGGCATGTAGCCAAACGCCTGTTGCGTCACGGGCGCGACTTGTTGCTGCACCGGCGCGGCTTGCAACTGGTCAACGGCAACGCGCTGGTGGCCCGCCTGCTGCGCAGTGCCCTGGACCTGGGCGTCACGCTGCTGACCGACAAAACGGCCATTGCCTTGCTGGGAGGGGCACGCATCACCGGCGCGCAGTGTGCCGATGGCCAGCTGATCCAGGCGCGGCGTGGCGTAGTGCTGGCCTGTGGCGGCTTTGCCCATGACCGCCAGCGCATCGCGCAACTGATGCCGCACGCGCCCGATGGGGTTGGCCATTACTCTGCCGCGCCGCCGGAAAACAGCGGCGATGGCCTGCGCCTGGGAGAGCAGGTTGGCGCCCGGGTCGCCACCACCCTGGCCCATGCCGGTGCCTGGGCGCCGGTATCGCAGGTGCCGCGCGGCGATGGCAGCGTTGGGCATTTCCCGCACCTGATCGACCGCGCCAAGCCTGGTTTCATTGCAGTGCGCAGTGACGGCCGACGCTTCGTCAACGAGGCGGACTGCTACCACGATTTTATGAATGCGCTGTTCGCCGCTACGCCAGAGGGCGAGCCATATGAGGCCTGGTTGATCTGCGACCACGCCGCGCAGCGTCGCTATGGCATCGGCTGGGCCAAACCGTTTCCCTTCCCTGCCCGCTTCTATGAACGGCGTGGCTACCTGTTGCGCGGCAACGACCTGGCGCAACTGGCCGCGCGTTGTGGCATAGATGGCCAGCAATTGCAGGGCACTGTGGCGCGTTTCAATCAGCATGCGGCGCAGGGCGTGGACCCTGACTTTGGGCGCGGCGCCTCGGCGTACAACCGGGCGCAGGGTGAGCCTGAACAGGCGCCGAACCCTTCGCTGCGGCCCCTGCTGCGCGGCCCTTTTTATGCAGTGAAGTTGCTGCCGGGCAGCCTCGGCACCTTTGCCGGGCTGGGCACAGATGCTTCGGCGAGGGTGCTCGATGGTGCAGGGCACGCCATACCGGGGCTATTTGCCGTGGGCAATGACATGCACAGCATCATGGGCGGGCACTACCCCAGTGGCGGTATTACGCTGGGGCCCGGGATGACCTTTGGGTACCTCGCGGGCCTGGCGCTGTGCGGGTTGCCGCCGCCCCGACAGGCCTGATCAGCTCCTGCCGGGGCCGCGCAGTTCTTGAGGTCTGCGCTTTACCTGTAGGAGCCGGCTTGCCGGCGATGGGCCGCAAAGCGGCCCCTTGGCTCAAATCAATGCCAATACCGCCCGGGCCTTTTCCAGCGCCATCCGCGCACGCTGTTCGCCACTGACGCCCTGCTCCAGCAATTGCCGCGTGGGGATCTCCAGGCTTAACGGAACACTCGCTGGCAACCCGCGCAACAGGCCCGTCAGGTCGGCATCACCCTCCCCCGGAAAACGCCGCTCGTTACGGGCCTGGCGCAAGATTTCATCCATGTCGGCCGGCACCGGCCCAGCCACGTCACACAACTGGGCGTAGCGCATGCGCTGCGGGG
Organism: Lelliottia jeotgali; assembly: GCF_977070485.1. Classification (NCBI taxonomy): domain Bacteria; kingdom Pseudomonadati; phylum Pseudomonadota; class Gammaproteobacteria; order Enterobacterales; family Enterobacteriaceae; genus Lelliottia; species Lelliottia jeotgali. The sequence goes on along the minus strand of NZ_CDRVFO010000002.1, from coordinate 200,447 downwards.
CCAGGCGCGCCAGGTCGTCGAGCGACGACCCGGAGCGGTTGAAATGAAAGGCATCCACCAGTACGCAAGCGTTCGGGCGGTCTGCCTTGGCAACGATGCGCATGGCCTGTTGCAGGTCACGGACGTCGGTCCAGGGCATGAACTCCAGATGCGGGTGAATACCGTAGCCGGCAGCCAGGTCGCACAATTGAGCGAAGCGCTCGGTGAGGCGCGCCTCGCTCGGGTCGTTGCCGGCTACCAGCAGTTCGCTGCCGCCCAGCTCGGCCCCGACCGCCAGCATCGGCTCGAAATCGGCCACGCAGGTGTCGGGTTTGAGACGCAGGATTTCCAGGTCCAGGACTTTGATGCCGGTGTCGCGCAAGCGCGCCTGGGTCTGGCGGCGCAGTTCGGCGTCGGTAACCAGCGGGAAGTGCTGCTCTTCGCTGGTCGCTGGCAGCAAGCGCAGCCCAACGTGGCTGTAGCCGGCACGGACGGCGGCTTCGACCATTGCCGGGGGTGACAGCTCCAGCACCGTCAGCGCGGCCAGGGAAAAGATTCGATCAGTCATGCGGGTTACCTGCAGGCAAATGGGTACGGGGCAAAAGAACGCTCACGCGGTTCACACGATGATCTCTGGCGCGCAAGCCCGGCCGGTGGCGGCCGCCTGGCGGATCGCCTCGATCAACGCCAAGGTGCGGCCACCGTCAGCGGCATCGGTCAATGGCGCTTCGTGCCCACGGGCAACACGGACAAAGTGCTGCAACTGCAGGGTCAATGCCTCCCCCACCGGGATGCCCGCCTCGCTCTGCAGCAACGGTGTATGCCAACCCGAGTTTGCCTCGGCGTACTGCCAGTGCTTGAGCTGCGGGATGCTCAGCGCTCCCCGGGTGCCGGCCAGCAGGTAGCAGGGTTGGTCCGCCTGGCGCGGATAGACAGGGCTTTCTCCCGAGCTCAGCTCCCAGCTCCACGGCGCTGCCACCGCGTCGGAGCCGGTCAGGCTGCCCAGCGCACCGTTGGCGAACTCCAGCAGCACTGCCGCGCTGTCCTCGTTGGCAAAACCGCGCACCTGGTTACGGGTGAACGCCTGCACCTGTACCACCTCGCCGCACAGGTAGCGCAGCAGGTCCAGGTCATGGATCAGGTTGGTCAGCAGAAAACCGGCGCCGGGCTCGCGGCGCCATGGGGTGTCGAAATAGCTGTCGGGCTTTTGCAACTGCCACAGCGCGGTGACGTTGACCAACCGGCCCAAGGCCCCTTCGGCGATCACGCCCCGCGCGCTGGCAATCAGCGGGTTATGCCGCCGGTGGTGGCCGACCAACACCGGCACGCCGCAGCGGCGCGACGCCTCCACCAGCGCCCGCACTTCATCCAGGTGCACTCCTATTGGCTTTTCTACCAATACCGGCACACCGGCTTCGACACAATCGAGGGCGGTGGCCACGTGCAGGTTGTTCGGATTGGCCACGATCACGGCCTCGGGGCGCACAGTTTGCAGCATCTGCCGGTGATCGGCGAAATATGCCACCCCGCACTCGGCGGCGAAGGCTTCAGCCTGGGGGCCGGGGTCGGCCACCGCGCACAACTGCGCTTGCGGCACCTGGCTCAGATGCTGGTAATGCTGGCGGCCCATGATACCGGCGCCAATCAGGGCGATGCGAAGGGGGGCGTTCAACGGGCAGTCCTCTTTTCGTTGTTGTTTTGGCAAATTCTGAACACAGTTCCAAAATCGACTATCGATAATTTAGAACTACGGTCTGCTTTGCAAAAGGACGCCGTGCATAGAGTGTGCGGTAATCGACCGGAAAGCTTCAGAGGCAGGCCAATGCTGCGGTGCATATCAAGCAAACAACTCACTCGCCTGGCTGGCTGCCGACAACTCCTCCACAGCCGCCAACAATAAAGGCGCAAGCTCCGGCAGGCGTGCTTGCGAAAGGCGCGCACTGGGCCCGGCAATGCTTAGCACGCCAATGACCTCATTACCTTGCGGCCGGCGCACCACCGCAGCCAGGGCCGAGGTACCGACTGCCGAGGTTTGCTCGACCCAGGCATAACCCCGCTCACGGGCGCCCGCCAGGTAACTCAGCAGCTGTTCGGTGGAGCGCGGCGCGTTGGGGCCGAACTGCTCGGGGTCGGCGATGCCCTGGCGCAGGACCATTTGCAGCGCCTCGTCATCGCTCAGGCTGGCCAGCCAGGCATGCCCGGAGGCGGTATAGAACAGGGGCGCATCGCGGCCCATGTCCGGGTCGTAACGCAAACCGGACCGCGCGCCCTGGGATTTGGCGATCCAGGTCTGGCGGGCGCCGTCGATCACGCCCAGGCGCACCAGCTCGCCGCTTTCCTGGGCCAGGCGGTCGAGTATCGGCTGGATGATGTCGGCGCCGCTGCTGGACAGATAGCGAAAGCCCAGCGCCACCAGCTTGGCGGACAACTGATAGCGGCTGTTGTCACGGTTCTGGCGTACGTAGCCCAGACGCGCGAGTTCAGCGAGCATGCGATGGGCTGCGCTCTTGGGGATCTGAAGCTGGTCAGCGAGGGTTTGCAGGCCCAGGCCCTGGGGCTCGGCGGCAAGGCTTTCTACAAGACTGAAGGCGCGTTCGATCTGACTACCGGCCATGACAGGGTTTCCTGATAAAGAAGGCAAATTCTGGAAGATGATTCCATATCCTCATGGGCCACCGCAGCTGACCAGCTCTGAAGTGTCCGTTTATCGACCACTACTTACTGGCGTCACTTGCATCCCGGCGGGTCAACCAAGAAGAATATGGAACCTTGTTCCAATAATAATACCGGAGACCCGCAATGCCCACCGACACCTTGCAAGCCGAATGCGATGTACTGGTCATTGGCTCCGGCGCCGCCGGGCTGGCTGCTGCGGTCACGGCTGCCTGGCATGGGCAGCGGGTTACCCTTGTGGAAAAAGACCCGGTGTTCGGCGGCGCCACAGCCTGGTCCGGCGGCTGGGCCTGGGTGCCGCGCAACCCGCTGGCGCGCCGCGCCGGTATCGAAGAAGACATCGAGCAGCCACGCACTTACCTGCGCAACGAACTGGGCGCACATTACGATGCGCAGCGCATCGACGCCTTTCTCGAAGCCTGCCCGCACATGGTCGCCTTTTTCGAGAAACACACGGCCCTGCAGTTCGCCGATGGCAACGCCATCCCCGACATGCACGGCGACACCCCTGGCGCCGCCACCGGTGGGCACCAGGTCATCGCCGCCCCTTATGATGCCCGCGAACTCGGCGCGCTGTTGCCACGCTTGCGCAGGACACTGCGCGAAACCTCGTTCATGGGCATGCCGATCATGGCTGGCGCCGACCTTGCGGCCTTTCTCAACATGACCCGCTCGCCCCGCGCCTTCTGGCATGTGTGCAAGCGTTTCGGGCGCCACCTTTACCACCTCGCCCGCCATGGCCGGGCCATGCACCTGGTCAACGGCGTGGCACTGGTGGCGCGCCTGGCAAAGTCGGCCGAAGACCTGGGCGTACGCCTGCTTGAGTCTGCGCCAGCCAAGCGCCTGCTGATGGAGGACGGCCAAGTGCGTGGCGCGGTGATCGGCACGGCGCAGGGCGACCTCACGCTTCGCGCCAAAGCCGTGGTGCTGGCAGCCGGTGGTTTTCCTCATGACCCGGTGCGGCGCCGGCAATTGTTCCCGCGCGATGCCACTGGCCATGACAACCTCGCCCTGCCGCCGCCGTCGTGCTCCGGCGATGGCCTGCGCCTGGGCGAATCAGCCGGCGGCGTGGTAGCCACCGACCTGAAGTCGGCGGTCGCCTGGGCCCCGGTGTCCAAGGTAGCGCACCGTGATGGCAGCGTCGGCCACTTCCCGCACATCATCGAACGCGGCAAACCGGGCATCATCGGTGTACTGGCCAACGGCAAGCGCTTCGTCAACGAGGCGCACGGCTACTACGACTATGTCGCCGCCATGCTCGACGCCGTACCGCAAGACGAGGAAGCCTGCTCGTGGCTGATCTGTGACCACCGTTTCCTGCGCCGTTACGGCCTTGGCCACGCCCGCCCCGCCCCGCTGCCGGTGGGGCCGCACCTGCGCAGTGGCTACCTCAAGCGCGGTGCCAGCCTGGAACTGCTGGCCCGCGCCTGCGGCATCGACCCTGCGGGCTTGAGCGCCACAGTCGCTGAATACAACCGCCACGCACGCCAAGGCCAGGACCCTGAGTTCGGGCGCGGTAGCACGCCGTTCAACCGCAAACAGGGCGATCCCCAACACAAGGGGCCCAACCCCTGCGTCGCGCCGATCGAGCAAGGCCCGTTCTACGCGGTCAAGGTGCAGCCCGGCTGCTTCGGCACCTTCGCCGGCCTGCGCACCGACGGCCACGCACGTGTGCTGGATGAACACGGCCAGCCCATCGGCGGCCTGTATGCAGCGGGCACCGACATGGCCAGCGTGTTCGGCGGCTGGTACCCGTCCGGGGGCATCAACCTGGGCCCGGCGCTGACGTTCGGTTATGTGGCCGGTCGGCATATCGCCGGGGCCCAGGCGCGGGAGTAAGCCAGCCCGGGGTCAGAACAGCTTTACCGTATAACTGAGGATCAACCGGTTCTCGTCAATGTCCGTGCGATAGTTCGAGCGGGCCATCACGTTGCGAATCCGTACCCCCAGCCCGGCCAGGGGGCCGCTCTGCACCACATAGGCAAGGTCCAGATCGCGCTCCCGGTCACGCCCCTCGAAGCCCAGGCCGGTCTCCACGTCGCGCCCCTTCACATAGCGCAGCGTCGAGGTCAGCCCGGGTATCCCCAGCGCAACGAAGTTGTAATCGTGACGAACCTGCCACGAGCGCTCACCGGGCGCTGCGAACTCATAGGTGGGCAGGGTATTGCCCATCGGGTTGGTGTTGGCGCCAACCTGGATGAACCCGTCGTCCCCGCCGATCTGCTGGTACCCCACATAGAAGGTATGCCCACCCGTTTTGGCCGAGAACAGGCTGAACAGTGCATGGTTGTCGTAACGGCCTGCGATCTGCCGGCCATCCTCCTGGGCATCGAAGTAGCCGGCATTCACCCCCAGGGTCCAGTCACCCAAAGGTTCAGCGTGTTTGAGGCTGTAAAAACGCTGCTGGTAGATGTCTTCCAGCTGCGCTTGCCACACGCCGACCTGGGTACGGTTGTCGTTGAACGCATAGTCCGCGCCGACATAATTGAAACGATCACTGGTGAATCGCGCCAACCGTGAAGGGTTGATCGGGTCATTGACCAGGGCATACATCTTCTGGCTGTTGGAGGAGTCGCGCAGGCTGGTGGAGCGAAACTGCCCGGCGCTCAAGGTCAACCCGGCAAACTCGCGGGACTCGAGCATGGCGCCCTGGTAGGTCGGCGGTAGCAGGCGCAGGTCGCTGAACAGCAGCACCGGCAGGTTGGGCATCAATTCGCCCACCTTCAGTTCGGTGCGCGACACCTTGAATTTCACCGCCGCACCCACGCGGCTGTAGTCGTCTGCCGACTGGCCGCTGTCAAGGCTGGGCAACAGCCCTGACCTGGCATGCGCGGGGCTGCTGTCGAGCTTGAAACCCAGCAGGCCGGTGACATCGATACCAACGCCGATGGGGCCTTGGGTGTAGCCAGAGGTGGCATTGAGGATGAAACCCTGGGCCCACTCCTGGGTGCGCGACTGCGTGCTCGCCCCTTTGATATCGGCATAATCGCGGCTGAAGAAATAATTGCGCGCTTGCAGCGTAGCACTGGCGCCCTCGATGAAACCGGCCTCTACTTCGGCCGTTGCTTCAGCACAGAGGGCTGCGGCGATGCAGCCGCCAGCCAGGCGCGCGGTCGGGGAATGACGCTGTGACGTGTTGACGGGCATTTGAAACGACTCCTGGATTCGGGCAACAGCTCCCCGCCGCAGTGGCCTTGAGGCCACCCGCGCGGAGTGTTTTTGGAAGGGTCTTCAAGCGGGCTGGCTGGCCCGCTTGCACTGCCGTGGCGCGAAGGGTCAGGCCGTTATCGGTTGACCAGCTTTGCCGGCAAGGCGATGACCAGGAAGCAGCTGAGCAGCAAGCAGAGGGCGAACACCCACAGCGCGGCATGGGAGGTACCGGTCAGGTCGGTGACCATCCCCATCAACGAGTTGCTCACTAGCCCCGCGATGTTGGCCAGCGAACACGCCAGGGCGAAACCGGTCGCCGCAGCGGTGCCTTTGAGGAAGGTCGCCGGCAGGCTGAAGAACACCGGCACCGCTCCGATGATGGCTGCCGAGGCGATGGCGAACAGCAGCACGGTCATCACCAGGTTCTGGCTGAACAGGGTGCTGCTGGCCATGGCAATTGCACCGATGATGAAGGGCACGATGATGTGCCAGCGGCGCTCGCGATGACGGTCGGAACTGGCACCGATCATCAACATGCCAAGCAATGCCGCCAGGCTCGGGATCGCCGTGAGCAGGCCGATATGGAAGGTATCGCTGACACCCGCGTCGCGGATGAAGGTGGGCATCCAGAAGCCCATGGCGTAGGCGCTCAGCAGGATCGAGAAATCGATGCCACCGAGCATCCACACTTTCAGGTTGAAGAAACCGTCGCGGAAGCTGTGCTTGCTGCCCTTGCCTTCGGCATCGTCGGCGGCAAGGTCGGCGGCCAGTTGTGCCTTGTCGTCTGCGGACAGCCACTTGGCCTGCTGGAAGTTGTTCGGCAATGCCCAGAACGTCAGGATACCCAGCAGCACACTGGGGATCGCCTCCAGCAGGAACAGCCATTGCCAGCCCTGCAGGCCATGCACCTGGTCGAAGTGGCCCATGATCCAGCCCGAGATCGGCCCGCCGATCACACTCGACAGCGGCAGCCCGATCATGAACAGCGCGATGATGCGCCCGCGCCGATAGGTCGGGTACCACATGGTCAGGTAAAACAGCACGCCCGGCAGGAAGCCCGCTTCGGCCGCCCCGAGCAGAAAGCGCAGGACGTAGAACTGCGTAGTGGTGGTGACGAACATGGTGCAGGCCGAGAGCAGGCCCCAGGTGATCATGATGCGGGCGATCCACAGCTTGGCGCCGACGCGCTGCAGGACCAGGTTGCTTGGCACCTCGAAGATGATGTAGCCGACGAAGAACAGGCCCGCCCCCAAGCCATAGGCTGCGGTGCTGAACTGCAGGTCTTCGAGCATCTGCAGCTTGGCGAAGCCGACGTTGATGCGGTCCAGGTAGGCCGCAAGGTAGCAGAAGCACAGGAAAGGTATGAGCCTCCAGGTGATCCTGCGGTAAAGCGCTTGAGTCGATTGGTCGATGTCGCTGTGGACCGCTGTTGCATTCGCAATTGGCATTTCCTGTCTCCTGGCGGGTGACTTTGTGGTTTTGTTTTCAGGCCAGCAGTTTTCGACGCTCCGGGCGCGCCGCGCACTATACGCGGCGTTTCAGGACGGCGTCACAATACCCCGGGTGCTCCTGCGGGGTGGCCGCCCGCACAGCGGACGGTCATGCAACGGGCTTCCCGCGCCGTTACTTGATTGTTATGGGTGCAAGGTGTGCGGTTTCAGTTGGCCAGGCGCTGGAGTTGCGCCATGGCTTCCTGCAGGCTGACGACATCGCCGTACTTGCTGTCGATGTCGAACAGGTTTGCTTCGTGCGGCGCGGGGTGGCGATCACCGACGCACTCGCGCACCACGATGGTTCGCAAGCCGTGCTGCAGCGCATCCACCGCACTGGCGCGGATGCAGCCACTGGTGGAGCAGCCGGCCAGCACCACGGTATCGATCCCTTGTGCATGCAGCAGCGGTGCCAGGCTGGTGCCGAAGAACGCGCTGGCGTACTGCTTGGTGAGCACCGGCTCATCAGCCCGTGGCACGACGGCCTCGCAGAATGCCGCCAGCGGGTTGCCTTCGACCATGTCCTTCATTACCGGCGCCTTGCGTACCCAAACGCCGCCATCGGCAAAATGCGGGGCCTGGTAGCGGATATTGGTATGAACCACCAGCGTACCGCAGTCCCGGGCCAATGCCAGCAGCACGGCAGCCTGCTCGACCGCCGTCACCACGCCGGGGGCGTAGAGCGGCGCACCGGGGGTGGTGTAGCCCTGCATGAAGTCGATCATCAGCAGGGCTGCCTTGCGCCCGAAGCCGATACGCTGACCCCATACGCCCTGGTAGTTGTCGCTGGCGCTTTGTGCGTCGCTCATGTTCGTCTCCCGATTCAGTAGGCGCCCGACAGCAAGGCGCCAGCGCCCGGAACCACCGGTTCCAGGTCCAGCGCCTTGAGCATGGCGTAGGTGGTGGCGATGGCAGCGGTGACCACCGGTTTGCCGGTTTGCGCCTCGACCTTGGCGACTGCCGGCAGCGACTGCATCTGCACGCAGGCCGAAAGCACCACCACATCGACGCCCTCAAGGTTCATGCCGGCCACGATGCCCGGCAGGTTGGCCGGGTCGTGACGTGCCACGGCGAGGTTGTCGGGGATTTCCAGCGCGCGCCAGTCCTGCACCTCGAAGCCTTCCTCGCGGATGTAGTTGACCACCAGTTCGGTCAACGGCTTCATGTAGGGCGCGACGATGGCGATGCGCTTGGCCTTCATCACGTGCAGGGCCTCCACCAGCGCACCGGCACTGGTGATGACCGGCGCCAGTGCGTCGTTGTCGGCAGTGGCTTTTTGCAACCGCTTCTCTGACTGGCGGTGATACCCCAGCCCCATGGCCATGATCGCCACCAGGCAGGCATAGCCGAGCACGTCCACCTTGGCGTCTGACAGTTCCACTGCGCAGCGGTCGGACTCGCCGTCCATCGCCGCCAGTTCTTCCTTCTTCACCTGCTTCATGCGCATGCGGCTGGAGTGGAAGGTGAAGCGCTCCGGGCGGATCGCCTGGCGGGCCAGGAGCATCGCCGGGATCTCGGTTTCCATGGTGGTGTTCGAACTCGGCACGATCTGGCCGATACGGTAGGGCTTGGTCATGTCGCGTGCTCCTTCAGACAAGGGGGTGGCCCAGGAAATCACCAAAGGCGGCAAAGAAGCCTTCGAGGTCATCCCAGGGAATCATGTGGCCGGCGTTGTCGACGTGAGCGACCTGGATGTCCGGCTTGAGCTCACGGATCTCGGCGATGTCCTGGGGCTGGATCACCCCGCCTCGCCCCGCCACCATCAGCAATGCCGGTTGGCGCACATGGGGCAAGTCTTGGTGGATGTCCACCTGGTGGAAATCGTTGAAGGCACGCACGATCGCAGGCTCGTGGCAGGTGTGCAGCCACTCGGCGCGCAGCGCCAACTGCTCGTCGGTCCAGGTTGCACAGAAGGCGCGCATGTCGTCACCGCTCATGCCACTGCAGGCCTGCCGGATAGAGTCGACGTACCACGGCAGCTTGCTCGGGTATTCGCGCCGACCAGGCCCGGATACCGGCGGGTCGACCAGCACCAGGCGCTGCAGCCCGGGCGCCCCTTGCGCGGCTGCGCGGATGGCGAAACGCGCGCCCATCGAATGGCCGACCAGGTGGTAGCTGGCCAGGCCGAGCGCCGCCGCGAACGCCGGAATGTCCGCAGCGCAGGCATCGGTGCCATAGTCCAGTTCAGGCCCGCTCGCGGACAGGCCGCGGCCGCGTACATCCAGCACATAGGTGTCGAACTGCTGCCCAAGGCGCTCGGCGACAAAGCCCCAGGTGATCGCCGGGCTGGTGATGCCCGGCACCAGGATCAGCGCAGGGCCTTTGCCGCCGTAACGCAGGTAATGCTGACGGATGCCGTTGGCGTTGACGTTGCCGCCGGCGACGAAGGTGCTCATGCTGCCTCCCCGCTCTTCAGTGCCTGGCCGTAGAGGTCGTAGCCATAGACCCATGCCGGGTCTTCCTGGGTGTAGAGGAAGGTGTTGGCGTTGGAGACCGCCTGCACCCGCGAAGCGCGTTCCTTGCGGTTAGCCTCGTACAGAGCGAAGGCGGTGCGGTGGTCGGACAGCCCGGTCTCTTCCAGGCAACGGGTGAGCATCGCAGCGTCCTCGATGGCCATGCACGCGCCTTGCGCCATGTGCGGCTTCATCGGGTGGCAGGCATCCCCCAGCAGCACCAGGCGGCCACGGCTCCACAGCGGCAGCGGGTTGCGGTTGCGCAACGGCCACTTGGTGATCGATTCGGTGGCGTCGATCAGCTTTTGCACCGTGGGGTGGTAACCCTGGAAAGCAGCACGCATTTCTTCCTGGCTGCTGTCCACGAACGGGCCCTGGAAGTCCCACGCTTCGTGCGGGACGCCGGTGACGAAGTAGTACTCGTCGCGCTTGCCGGTGGTGTAGTAGACCATCATGTGGCGGTCTTCGGTCCACCATTTCACGCAGTCCTCGAACACGTCGGCATGTTGCGCCAGATGCTCGCCGCGGATCAGTGCGCGGTGAGCCACCCAGCCGCTGTAGATCGGTGCCTCGACACCCAGCAGCGCTTCGCGGATGCGCGAATGGATGCCGTCGGCACCGATGACGATGTCGGCCACGGTGTGGGTGCCGTCGGCAAAGTCCAGGCGTACCTGATCGCCGTCGTCGAGGATCTTCTCCAGGCGCTTGCCGAAGTGCACGGTGCCCGGCTTGATCGCATCGATCTGCAGGGCGTGCAGGTCGCCACGGTGAATGGTGATGTACGAGGCGCCGTATTCACGGCGGGCGTAATCACCCAGCGGGATGCGCGCCAGGTAGTCACCCGTATTGCCGTCGCGGCTGAACCAGAAATCCGGGTGCGACCCCATCAGCTCCAGCTTCTGCTCCAGCCCCATGCGGCGGAATATCTTCATCACGTTAGGGCCGATGTGAATACCCGCGCCAAGGCGGGTGAACTCCGGTGCCTGCTCGTACACGTCGACTTCAAAGCCGGCCTGCTGCAACAAAGTGGCGGCGGCTGCCCCGCCCAATCCTGCACCGACGATTGCGATTTTCTGCCTGCCCCGCATAGGTATGTCCCCTCTTGTTCTGTGATGTGGTCAGCCGAACCGCCTGACGAATTAGAGTGTATACGCTGTATTTTTTTATTGGGAAGGGGAATATTCAAAAAAATTCAAACGGGTGATCGAAATCGGCGAGTCGGCTAGATGTCACCGCATTACCTAGGCTATGTGTGGATTCGTAACGTTTCAACGCACCACTTGCGCTTGCAGGCCGGATACGCTTTCATCAACGCATATATGGCGTACACGCTATTAATTCGCACCGAGATAAAGCGCCCCGCACCACTGCGGTGCGGCATTTCGGTTTCATCGAGGCCTGCCAGGAGAAAGCTGATGCCGGTTAGCAACGCAGAACTGACCCAAATGTTCGAACACGTACTCAAACTGTCCCGGGTGGACGAAACTCAGAGCGTCGCCGTGCTCAAGAGCCACTACTCCGACCCGCGTACGGTCAGTGCCGCGATGGAAGCGGCGCAGCGGCTCAAGGCGAAGGTCTACGCGGTGGAATTGCCCTCGTTCAACCACCCCACGGCCATGGGCAACGACATGACCGCCTACTGCGGCGACACCGCCCTGACCGGCAACCTGGCCGCCCAGCGGGCGCTGGAAGCGGCCGACCTGATCGTCGACACCATGATGCTGCTGCACTCACCGGAGCAGGAGCAGATCCTGAAGACCGGAACGCGCATACTGCTGGCGGTCGAACCCCCGGAAGTCCTGGCGCGCATGCTGCCCAGCGAAGACGACAAGCGCCGCGTGCTGGCCGCCGAAACCCAGCTCAAGCAAGCCCGCACGATGCAGGTGCGTTCCAGGGCCGGCAGTGATTTCCACGCCCCACTGGGCCAATACCCGGCCGTTACCGAATACGGCTATGCCGACGAGCCCGGCCGCTGGGACCACTGGCCAAGCGGCTTTTTGTTCACCTGGCCGAACGAGGACAGCGCCGAAGGCACGCTGGTACTGGATGTGGGCGACATCATCCTGCCGTTCAAGAACTACTGCCGCGAGCGCATCACCCTGGAGATCGAGAAAGGCTTCATTACCGGCATCCATGGCGGCTTCGAGGCCGAGTACCTGCGCGACTACATGAAGTACTTCAACGACCCCGAGGTCTACGGCATCTCCCATATCGGCTGGGGCCTGCAGCCGCGTGCCCAGTGGACCGCCATGGGGCTGCACGACCGCAACGACGGCATGTGCATGGATGCCCGCGCGTTCTATGGCAACTTCCTGTTCTCCACCGGCCCCAACACCGAGGTCGGGGGCAAGCGCAAGACCCCCTGCCATCTGGATATTCCGCTGCGCAACTGCGATATCTACCTGGATGACCAGGCTGTGGTGCTGGCCGGTGATGTGGTCGCGCCTGAGGAGTCCAGGGCGCGATAGTGGTTATACTGGCCCGGCGCCCCGCTCCGGGGGGGCCGGCCAGCCAACCCACACAGCCCAAGCCAACCCATGTCGAATAAAAACACCCCCGCTCCCGCTGCACCCGACACTGCCCCCTACGACGTGACCGAACAGGTCGGCCACCTTTTACGCAAGGCCTACCAACGGCACACCGCGATTTTCCAGCAACAGGCGTGCGACCCGCAGTTGACCTCGATCCAGTTCGTCACCCTGTGCGCCCTGCGCGACCACGGCCCCAGCTCCCAAGCCGAACTGATCAAGGCCACCGCCGTCGATCAGGCGACCATCCGCGGCATTGTCGAGCGCCTGAAGGCGCGCGGGCTGATCGAGCTGTCACCAGACCCGGATGACCGGCGCAAGGTCATTGTCGGGCTCACCGACAGTGGCGCAGCCTTGCTCGATGCGATGATCCCCTGCGCCCGGCAAATCAGTGAACTGAGCATGGGCTGCCTGAACGCCGCAGAGCGGGTGGCGATCCTGTTTCTGCTGCGCAAGATGATCGATGGGGACGATCAGGCAGGCTGAGCACGCCCAATACCTCGAACAACTTCTTGCGCAATCATCGCTGGCCTGCTTCTTGCCTGATCATTTCATGTAGTGAGTACTTACCTAAACAAGCGCACCACTTGAGTGGTTTGGTAGCGCAGGTACTCGCTTTTGAACGGCATGCAAACTTCCAGAGATGAGCCAACCATGCAAATCACCCTCCCCCTGCGGGTCAACGGCCAGGCTGTCGAAGTCAGCGCCATGGCCGACACGCCCTTGCTCCTGATCCTGCGCAACGACCTGCGCCTGAACGGCCCCAAGTACGGCTGCGGCCTGGGCGAGTGCGGGGCGTGCACGGTGATCATCGACGGCGTGGCCGCACGCGCCTGCGTGATCCCGCTGTCCGGCGCCGCCAACCGCGACATCACCACTCTCGAAGGCCTGGGCAGCAAGGCCGCGCCACACCCGGTGCAACAGGCGTTCATCGATGAGCAGGCCGCCCAGTGCGGCTACTGCATGAACGGCATGATCATGACCGCCAAGGCCCTGCTCGACCGCATCCCCGACGCCAGTGACGAACAGATCCGCAACGAACTGTCAGGCAACCTGTGCCGCTGTGGCACTCATGTCGAAATCCTGCGCGCGGTGCGCCGCGCTGCCGGCCGCCAGGCCTGAGACCCGGAGCAGAGCATGAACCACTCCCAACACGTTCCCACCCGCGACCAGTTAATGGGCAAAACCGGCGTACTGCTGATCGTCGACCAGATCACGCCGCCCTCGGGCCCTGTGGCCAAGGGTGTGACACCCACAGTCAAGGCGCGTGAGCTGGCGCTGTTTCTTGCCGTAAGCGATGACGGCATGGTCTACGCCTTCAATGGCCACGTTGACCTGGGCACCGGCATCCGCACGTCGCTGGCTCAGATCGTTGCCGAAGAACTCGACCTGCGCATGGACCAGGTGCACATGGTGCTGGGTGACACCGAGCGGGCGCCGAACCAGGGCGCCACCATCGCCAGCGCGACCCTGCAGATTTCCGCCGTGCCGCTGCGCAAGGCCGCAGCGACGGCGCGGCGCTTCTTGCTGGAACAGGCCAGCCTGCGCCTGGGCTGCCCGGTGCAGGCGTTGCGCATGGAGGCCGGCATGCTGATTACCGAGGACGGCCGCACCCTGAGCTTTGCCGACCTGGTCGGCGGGCAGCGCCATCAACTGCACATTGCCGACGATGCGCCGCTCAAGGCCATCGAGGATTACCGCCTGGTGGGTCGCAGCGCGGCACGGGTGGACATCCCTGGCAAGGCGACCGGCGAGCTGACCTACGTCCACGACATGCGCCTGCCCGACATGCTGCATGGCCGGGTGATCCGCCCGCCCTATGCAGGCCATGACAGCGGCGAATTCGTCGGCAACAGCCTGCTGGCAGTGGACGAATCCTCTATTGCCCATGTGCCGGGGGTGATCGCGGTGGTGGTCATCCGTGACTTCGTCGGTGTGGTTGCCGAGCGCGAGGAACAGGCGATCCGCGCTGCCCACGATTTGAAGCTCAGCTGGAAACCGCTCACCGGCAAATTGCCCGACCTCAGCGATGTCGCCCAGGCAATCCGCGACAACCCCCGCGTGCAGCGCACCGTGCTGGACCAGGGCGATGTCGACGCAGGCATCGCCAACGCCAGCCAGCGCCTGAGCCGCAGCTATCTCTGGCCCTACCAGTTGCATGGCTCGATTGGCCCCTCCTGCGCGCTGGCCGACTACACCGACGGGCAGATCCGCGTCTGGTCGGGCACCCAGAACCCGCACCTGCTGCGTGCAGACCTGGCCTGGCTGCTGGACTGTGCCGAACAACGCATCGAGATCATCCGCATGGAAGCGGCCGGCTGCTATGGCCGAAACTGCGCGGACGACGTCTGCGCCGATGCAGTACTGCTGTCGCGTGCAGTCGGCCGCCCGGTGCGGGTGCAACTGACCCGCGAGCAGGAGCATGCCTGGGAACCCAAGGGTACCGCGCAGCTGATGGAAATCGATGGCGGCCTGAATGCCGACGGCACGGTCGCCGCCTACGACTTCCAGACCAGCTACCCCTCCAACGGTGCACCCACGCTCGCCCTGCTGCTCACAGGCGCGGTGGAGCCGGTACCGGCACTGTTTGAAATGGGCGACCGCACCTCCATTCCACCCTATGACTACGAACACATGCGCGTCACAATCAATGACATGACGCCCCTGGTACGCGCCTCGTGGATGCGCGGTGTGTCGGCCATGCCCAACAGCTTCGCCCATGAGTCCTACATCGACGAACTGGCCTTTGCAGCCGGCGTCGACCCGGTCGAGTACCGCCTCAAGCATCTCAGCGATCCGCGCGCCATCGACCTGGTCAGAGCCACGGCCGAGCGCGCCGGCTGGCAGCCGCGCACCGAGCCCATGCAGACACCCGCCGAAGGTGATGTGTTGCGCGGACGCGGTTTCGCCTATGCACGCTACATCCACAGCAAGTTCCCGGGCTTCGGGGCCGCGTGGGCGGCCTGGGTCGCCGATGTTGCAGTGGACCGACGCACCGGCGAGGTCGCCGTGACGCGTGTAGTCATCGGCCATGACGCCGGCATGATGGTCAACCCCGACGGGGTGCGGCACCAGATACACGGCAATGTGATCCAGTCCACCAGCCGTGTGCTCAAGGAGCAGGTGAGCTTCGAAGAATCGACGGTGGCCAGCAAGGAATGGGGCGGATACCCGATCCTGACCTTCCCCGAAGTGCCGGCCATCGATGTAATGATGCTCCCGCGCCAACACGAGCCTCCGATGGGCAGCGGTGAATCAGCCTCGGTACCCAGTGCAGCAGCCATCGCCAACGCCGTGTTCGATGCCACCGGCATTCGCTTCCGCGAGCTGCCGATCACAGCTGAGCGGGTGCGCGAGGCACTGAGCGGCGATGGTCAGGGCTGCAGCGGGCCGGCGTCAGCGCAGCCCGCGCCGAAGCGCTCGAAATGGTGGTTCGGCTCAATCGCCGGAGTGTTCGGGGCCGCGTTGGGCATGGCCGCTACCGCCCTGCCCTGGCGCGCTGAAATCGCCCCTGTGACACCACCTGCTGCCGGCAGCTGGTCAGCCTCGATGCTCGAGCGCGGGCGCCAAGTGGCTGCTGCCGGGGACTGTGCTGTCTGCCATACGGTACAAGGCGGTAAGGTCAATGTCGGCGGCCTGGCGATGGAGACTCCGTTCGGTACGCTCTACAGCACCAATATCACTCCCGATCCGGATACCGGCATCGGCCGGTGGTCGTTCGCCGCCTTCGAACGGGCGATGCGCCAAGGCATCAGCCGCGACGGCCGGCACCTGTACCCGGCCTTTCCCTACACGTCATTTCGCAACATCACTGACGCCGACATGCAGGCCCTGTACGCCTACCTGATGTCGCAAACGCCTGTATACCAGGCGCCCTCGGCCAATCAGATGCGCTTCCCGTTCAACCAGCGCCCACTGATGGCCGGCTGGAACGCGCTGTTTCTCAAGCGCGGCGAATACCAGCCCGACCCGCAGCGCAGCGAGCAATGGAACCGTGGCGCCTACCTGGTCGACGGCCTCGGCCACTGCGCGGCGTGCCACTCGCCACGCAACCTGATGGGCGCGGAGAAAAGCGGTAACAGCTACCTTGCCGGCGGCATGGTCGATGGCTGGGAAGCGCCCGCGCTCAACGCCCTGGGCAAATCATCGACACCCTGGAGCGAGAATGAGCTGTTCACCTACCTGAGCACCGGTTTTTCCGACAAGCATGGCGTGGCTGCTGGCCCTATGGGGCCAGTGGTCAGCGAACTGGCAACTTTGCCGCAAAGCGATGTACGCGCTATTGCCCATTACCTGGCCTCACTGGACGGCACACCGCAGGCGGTCGCAGCCAAAGCGCCAGCGCAAGTCGACACCCAGGTGTCATTGAGTAATGGCGAGCGGGTGTTCAAGGGCGCGTGCATGGCCTGCCACAGCGACGGGCTGGGGCCGAAGCTGTTCGGGGTCAGCCCGTCCATGGCTGTGAACAGTAATGTTCACAGCGACCTGCCGGACAACCTGCTGCGCGTGATACTGCACGGCATACCGGCGCCGGCGACACGTGAGCTGGGCTACATGCCGGGGTTCAAGGACAGTTTGTCGAACCGCCAGGTGGCGGACCTTGCCGCTTACCTGCGCCAGCGCTTTGCGGCCCAAAAGCCGGCCTGGGAGGGGCTGGTGGCCAAGAGCGCCCAGGTGCGCGCCAACCCCGGCAGCCATTGACCCATGCGCTTGCCCGTCAGCAGCGCAGCCCGCGCAAGGCCAGGTCGCTGATGAACGCCAGCCAGTCGGACTTGGCCTGTTTATCGGCCAGGTCCGCGGCAAGAAACGAACTGAGCGTGTAGCGGTTGGAGTTATAGAAATAGCAGAGCGAGGCAATCATCAGGTAGGTGTGCCTGATGTCGATATCGGTGCGGAACACGCCCTTGGCCTGGCCCGCCTCGACGATCGGCCGCAGTACGCCGACCGCCTCGCCGGACAACGCCTTCAGGTTTTGCGACTGTCTGACGTGCTTGCCCTGATGGAGGTTCTCTGTGGCCAGGAGGGTGACGAATTCGGGATGGCGCACGTAGTAGTCCCAGATGAACGCCACCAGCTCGCGCAGTGCCGCCTCGGGGTCGGAAAGGTCCAGTCGCAGTTTGGCTTCGGCTTGATTGAAGCTTGCGTAGATGTGCTCCAGCACGCTGATGAACAGCTTTTCCTTGTTGCCGAAGTAGTAGTAGATCATCCGGTCATTGGAGTTTGCCAGCGAGGAGATCTGCTCGATGCGCCCGCCAGTGAAGCCTTCCTTGCTGAACACCTTCACCGCCGCTTGGAGAATGTTGTGCCTGGTGCGGTCTGCCTGCTGGGCGCGAACACCGGTTTTGCGAGTTTGCATGTGGAACCACTGTAGGGCTGGCCTGAAGGCTAACACTGCCACAGCCGTTCGGTCTTTGCGCGGCTTTTTGGCACTGCACGATGTGCGCGGTCAATGCCTGACATAGTCTCCCCTCGCGGCCCGGTCTGTTCGCTACCGTACAGACCTGCCGTGTGCCAGCCAGCCAGACTGAGGGCCTGACCGGCCAGTTCAAGGCAACCAGCGACCATGGACAACCCTTGGCTCCACCCGCTCGCCTTCCTTAAACGCCTGGCCCGTCACGCCCGGCGCTGGGGTTCGCCGCGGCACAGGTTCACCTATGAAAGCCTGCTGCGCTCGGAGCTCTACAGCGCCCAGCAGTTGGCCGAGCATGGGCGCTGGCTCTCCAGCCAGCATCGGCTGAGCCTGCTGCCCGCCGACGATGCGCTGCTCGACCGCCTGGCCGACAACGAACACATGCTCTACACCAGCTGTTCGGCCCTGGCCGCCAGCCTGCCCGGCTCACGCCCGGCGTTGCCGGCCGCGCAATGGTTGCTCGACAACTTCTACCTGGTCGAAACCCATATCCGCATTGCCAAACGCCACCTGCCGACCGACTACAGCCTGCAGTTGCCAAGGCTGGACAACGGCCCTTCGAGTGGCCTGCCACGGGTGTATGACCTGGCACTGGAGACCATTTGCCATGGTGACGGCCGGGTCGACGCCGAAAGCCTCAGTGGCTTCATCGAGGCCTACCAGCAGCGCAACACGCTGAGCCTGGGCGAACTCTGGGCGATTCCGATCATGCTGCGCCTGGCGCTGATCGAAAACCTGCGCCGGGTAGCCGCCCGGGTCATGGCCAACCTAGCGGACCGTGATCTGGCCAATGGCTGGGCTGACACGCTGTGCGAAACCGCCGAGCGCGATGCCAAGAGCGTGATCCTGGTGGTCGCCGACATGGCCCGCTCAGCACCACCGCTGACCGCCGCCTTCGTCGCCGAACTGGCAAGGCGGCTACAGGGCCACAGCAGCACACTCACCCAGCCGCTGGCCTGGATCGAACAGATGCTCAGCGAATCGGCGCTGAGCATCGAACGCAATGTGCAACTCGATGCGCAACAGCAGGCCATCGACCAGCTGTCCATCAGCAACAGCATCGGTAGCCTGCGGCTGCTGTCGACCATCGACTGGCGGCTGTTCGTCGAGCGCCTGAGCCATGTCGAGCAGGTGCTGTGCCAGGACCCGGCCGCGGTCTACACGGCCATGGATTTCACCAGCCGCGATCACTACCGACACATCGTCGAGCGGCTGGCGCGGCACAGTGCATTCAACGAAGACCAGGTGGCGCGCACGGCCATCGAGCTTGCGCGGGCCGCAGGGGTCGGGGTGGATGAGGCGGCCGGGCACGTCGGCTTTTACCTGGCAGGCGACGGCTTGCCGTTGCTTGAACGCAAGCTCGCTGCACGGGTTGGCCTTGCCGAGCGCTGGCAGCGTTTGTTGCATCGGGCACCGCTGACGTTCTACCTGGTACCGACGGTGTTGCTGTCGTGCATGCTGGGCTGGGGCTTGATCGGCACAATCGTGGCCGAGGGCTGGCCGTTTTGGGTGACAACGCTCATGGCCCTACCGATACTGCTGGCCACCAGCCGCCTGGCCATCGGCCTGGTGAACTGGCTGGTCACCCTGACCGTGAAACCGTCGTTCCTGCCACGCCTGGACTACACCGCAGGCATTCCCGCCGATGCCCGCACGCTCGTGGTGGTACCCAGCCTGCTAAGTAGTGCCAGCGATGTGGAGGCGCTCGTCGAAGGCCTTGAAGTGCGCTTTCTGGCCAACCGCGATGAACACCTGCATTTCGCCCTGTTGAGTGATTTCGTCGATGCGCGGCAACAGACTTGCCCAGAGGACCTGGGCCTGCTCGACCTTGCCAGCGAGGGTGTCGAGGCCCTGAACCACAAATACCCCACCCTGGGCTGTGAGCGGTTCTTTCTGCTGCATCGGCCCCGGGTATGGAACGCTACCGAGCACTGCTGGATGGGCCGTGAGCGCAAGCGCGGCAAGCTCGCCGAGCTCAATGCCCTGCTGCGTGGGCATGGGGCCGAGTGTTTCATGCGCATCGTCGGCGATGTGCTGAAGCTCGACAGCGTGCGTTATGTCATCACACTGGACACCGACACTCTGCTGCCACGCGATGTGGCGCAGCAGTTTGTCGGTGCCATGCAGCACCCGCTGAACCACCCGCGGTTCGATGCCCGAACCGGTCGTATCATTTCCGGCTACGCCATCTTGCAACCGCGGGTTGGCATCAGCCTGCCGGCAGTATCACGTTCGGCCTACGCCCGCCTGTTCGCCACCGATGCCGGTATCGACCCCTATACACAGGCCGTCTCGGACGTTTACCAGGACCTGTTCCTGAGCGGTTCGTTCATCGGCAAGGGCATTTACGCCGTGGATGCCTTCGAGCAGGCGCTGGACGGGCGCTTTGCCGACAACCGCGTGCTTAGCCATGACCTGATAGAGGGCTGCTATGCCCACTCCGGCCTGCTCAGCGACGTGCAGCTGTTCGAGGGCTACCCGGCGCGCTACAGCGCCGATGCCAAGCGGCGCCACCGCTGGATCCGCGGCGACTGGCAACTGCTGCCGTGGCTTTTATCACGCAGGCGCAATGGCACCAAGGGCAATGCGCAAAGCCCGCTGAGCGCGCTGTCGCGGTGGAAAATCTTCGACAACCTGCGCCGCAGCCTGGAGCCGGCAGCCCTGCTGACAGTACTGACGTGGGGCTGGCTCGCCAGCGCCTCGCCACTGTGGTGGACACTCGCAGTGCTGGGGTTGCTGCTGGTGCGACCGCTGCTGGATACGTTGCTTGAACTGCTGCACAAAACTGCCGAGGTAGCGTTTACCGAACACCTTGTCGCAGCCCTGAGAACGTCGGGCACCTACTTTGTGCGCGCCTTGCTATCGTTGGCATGGCTACCTTTCGAGGCCGGCTACAGCCTGGATGCCATCGCCCGCACCGTGTGGCGCCTTGCGGTGAGCAAGCGCCGCTTGCTGCAATGGAACCCCTCGCAAGCAGAGGAACGCAGCAGCGCCGATACCCTGCAGGCGGTCTATCGCGAGCAATGGCTGCAACCGGCCTTGGCGCTGACGCTGGCGGGTTTGTTGGCGTTGCAGCCCGCGACCCTGCTGTTGGCCTCACCCATTCTCGCAATCTGGCTGCTCGGCCCGGCGCTGGCCTGGTGGCTCAGCCGCGCGCAGGTTCGCAGCGTGTTCACACCATCGGCCGGGGACCTGTGTTTTCTGCACCGCCTGGCCCGGCGCAACTGGGCGTTCTTCGAGCAGCACGTAGGCCCTGCCGACAACTGGCTGCCACCCGACAACCTGCAGGAACCGCCCTATGCCAGTGTGGCGCACCGCACCTCCCCCACCAACATGGGCATGGCATTACTGTCGCACCTAGCGGCACACGACTTCGGCTATCTGTCTGCCGGCCGTCTGTTCGAGCGCCTGACGTGCATGTTCGACAGCATGGATGGCCTGGAGCGCTACAAGGGGCACTTCTACAACTGGTACGACACCCAAGCCCTCAAACCGCTGCCGCCGTTGTATGTGTCATCGGTGGACAGCGGCAACCTGGCTGCGCTGCTGCTGACGCTCAGGCCCGGCCTGTTGGCGATGGCAGAGGCCCCGGCGCCGGGCCGCCAGGTAACCCGCGGGCTGCTCGATACTCTCGATATCCTGCACGAAGCATTCACCCAAGCCGGCCGTGACACTGCCGAAATACAGGCGCTGCGCCAGGAAGCATGGCAAGCCCTGGAGCGAGAACAACCGCCGACGGCTGCGCTGATGGCGCTGCTTTGCGGGCAATTGCAGGGCCTGATCGGTAAATACGCAGCACCGCAGGCTGAAGAAGCGGCGACCGATGATTGCGCCTTCTGGCTGCAAGCGCTGTTGCGCCAGTGCTTGGACCTGGCCGGTGAGCTAGAGGCCCTGCGACTGCCTTCTGGCAATGAGCAGGCTCCGGAGCACAGCCTGAACTGGCGGCAAATGACGGAGCTGGACCCCGCCACGTGGCCGGCAGCTGACCGCCCCGCAGTGGTCAAGGTCCGCACCCTCGCCCGCCAGCGCATCGACCAGGCGCAACACTTGGCACTGCGCATCACCCGCCTGGTCAACATGGACTTCAGTTTCCTCTACGACAGCCAGCGTGACCTGTTCGCCATCGGCTACAACGCCGATGAGCACCGCCTCGATACGGCGTTCTACGACCTGCTGGCATCAGAGATGCGCCTGACCAATTTCGTGCTCATTGCCCAAGGCCAGGCGCCTCAGGACAGTTGGTTCGCGCTGGGGCGGTTGCTGACCAGCAATGCCGGTGTGCCTGTACTGCTGTCCTGGTCCGGCTCCATGTTCGAGTACCTGATGCCGCTATTGGTCATGCCCAACTATGAAGGGACTTTGCTCGACCAGACCTGCCAGGCAGCAGTCAAACGACAAATCGAATATGGCCACCTGCTGGGCATCCCGTGGGGTGTTTCAGAATCTGCCTACAATGCGCTGGACGCTCAATTCAACTACCAGTACCGGGCGTTCGGCGTACCGGGCCTGGGCCTCAAGCGCGGCCTGGGCGAGGAGCGCGTGATTGCACCCTACGCCAGCGCGCTGGCGCTGATGGTAGCGCCAGCCGCGGCCTGCAAAAACCTGCAGCGGCTGTGCGCATTGGGCGTCGCAGGCCGGTTTGGACTGTACGAAGCGGTAGACTACAGCGAGGCGCGTCTGCCCCCCGGGCAGGACGCTGTGGTCATCCGCTCGTTCATGGCGCACCACCAGGGCATGAGTTTCCTTGCCCTGACTGCAGTACTGCTGAACCTGCCCATGCAACGTCGCTTCGCCTGCGACCCACAGTTTCAAGCGAGCATGCTGCTGCTTCAGGAGCGCGTGCCGAAAACCGCTGCGCCGTATTTGCATACCCTCCAGGCACCGGCGCAAGACAGCGCAGACCCAAGCTGCGAAACCCGGCTGCGCGTTTTCAGTGAACCGAACCGCCGGCACCCGGCAGTGCAGTTGCTCTCCAACGGCCACTACCACGTCATGATCAACCATGTCGGCAGTGGTTACAGTCACCATGACAACCTGGCTGTCACCCGTTGGCGCGAAGACGCCACCGGCGATGCCCTGGGCAGCTTCTGCTACCTGCGCGATGTCGCCAGCGGCGCATATTGGTCCACGACTTATCAACCGACACAGCGCCGCACCTATAACCAGGAAGCGATATTCAGCGATGGCCGGGCGGAGTTTCGCGTGCGCGAACGCGATTTCGACTGCCACACTGAAATTGCCGTATCCCCTGAAGACGACATCGAACTGCGCCGGCTGCACCTGACCAACCACGGCGAAGCGCCCCGCACCCTGGAGCTGACCAGCTACGCCGAGGTGGTACTGGCGCCAGCCCTGAGCGATGCGCTGCATCCGGCCTTCAGCAAGCTGTTCGTGCAGACCGAGCTGGTCCGCCCGCTGCAGGCCATTCTCTGCACCCGACGACCGCGCGCGATGCTGGAGGCCGCGCCCTGGATGTGCCATGTGCTGGCGGTGCATGGGGTTGATATCGACGCCATTTCCTATGAGACCGACCGCGCCCGTTTCATCGGCCGGGGCCGCAGCCTGAGGGCTCCGGCGGCACTGGACCGGCAAGCCGAAGCGCTGTCTGGCAGTGCCGGTCCGGTGCTTGACCCGATCATCGCGATCCGCTGCCGCATCACCCTGGCGCCAGGCCAGACAGCAACGGTCGACCTGGCCACCGGTGTGGCCGACAGCCGTGATGCGTGCCTGCAGCAGATTGCCAAGTACCGCGACCGCCATTTGGCCGACCGGGTGTTCGAACTGGCCTGGCCACACAGCCAGGTGCTGTTGCGCCAGCTCAACGGCTCGCTGGCAGATGCACGGCTGTTCGAGCACATGGCCGCATCGGTCATCTACCCCAATGCAATGCTGCGCGCCGGCAGCGCCCTGCTGGCGAGCAACCGCCGCAGCCAGTCCGGGCTGTGGGGCCAGGGGCTGTCGGGGGACCTGCCGATCGTGCTGGTGCAGATCGGCGATCTGGCCAACATCCAGTTGGTCAGGCAAATGGTCCTTGCCCATGCCTACTGGCGGCAGAAAGGCCTGGTACTGGACCTGGTGATCTGGAACGAAGACCAGGCCGGCTACCGCCAGCAGTTGCAGGAATTGATCATCGGCATCGTCACCTCCGGCAGCGAAGCCGCGCTGCTCGACCGCCCGGGCGGCATCTTCGTGCGGCCTGCGCAACAGTTGTCCGAGGAGGATCGGGTGCTGACACTGTCCGTGGCCAGGCTGGTGCTCAGCGACGGCCGTGGCACGCTGGCCGAACAACTGCATCACCGGCGCCCTGCGCCTGCGCCTGCCGCCTTCGAGCCGGCACCCGCCGCCCTCCGGCCCAAGGCCAGCAGTGAGGCGCTGGCAGACGCCCCCGCCCTGCTGCTTGCCAATCCCTATGGCGGCTTCAGTGCCGACGGCCGCGAGTATGTCATTACGCACATCGCCGGCCGACCTACGCCCGCACCATGGGTCAATGTCCTGGCCAACCCGCGGTTCGGCAGCGTGGTGTCAGAAGCGGGCAGTGCCTACACCTGGAGCGAAAACGCCCACGAATACCGGCTGACACCCTGGTACAACGACCCGGTCGCCGACCCGAGCGGCGAAGCCTTCTACCTGCGTGACGAAGACAGCGGCCACTACTGGTCGCCCACCCCGCGACCCTGCCCCGGCCCTGGCCGCTACCGTACCCGCCACGGCTTTGGCTACAGCGTATTCGAGTACGCCGATGACCAGCTGGACAGTGAGTTGTGGATGCATGTCGCGCAAGAGGCACCGGTCAAGTTCTGCAGGCTCAAACTGCACAACCGCTCGGAGCGGGAGCGGAGGTTGACCGTGACCTGCTTCGTGGAGTGGGTTCTGGGTGACCTACGCAGTAAATCGGCGATGCACGTGGTCAGCGAGATCGACCCGGTCAGCGGCGCCTTGTTTGCCCGCAACGCCTATAACATCGAGTTCTGCGGGCACGTGGCGTTTCTCGATTGCGACCTGCCAGCGCACGGCGTCACCTGTGACCGCAGCGAATTCCTCGGCCGCAACGGCGACAGCCAGCACCCGGCGGGCCTGCGTCAGGCAAGGCTGTCGGGGCGCACCGGTGGTGGGCTGGACCCGTGCGCAGCACTGCAGGCCAGCCTGCTGCTGGCGGCGGGCGAAAGCCGTGAAGTGGTGTTTCGCCTGGGCGCCGAACACGATGCCAAGGCCGCCAGCCGCTGTGTACAGCAATATCGGGGTTTGCGTGCGGCCATGAACGAGTTCGACAAAGTGCAGGCTTATTGGCGCGAGACCTTGGGCACCGTGCAGTTCGAAACCCCGGAACCTGCGCTGGATGTCCTGGCCAATGGCTGGTTGATGTACCAAGTGATTGCCTGCCGCTTCTGGGCGCGCAGCGGCTTCTACCAGTCAGGGGGGGCGTTCGGTTTTCGCGACCAGTTGCAGGACAGTATGGCCATGCTCCACGCGGCGCCAGCGGCGGCACGCCTACACCTGCTTGCCTGCGCCGCTCACCAGTATGTAGAAGGCGATGTGCAGCACTGGTGGCATCCGCCCCTGCAGCGTGGGGTGCGCACCCGCTGTTCGGACGACCTGCTGTGGCTACCGCTTGCGACCTGCCGCTACGTCACGGTGACCGGTGACCACACGGTGCTGGACGAACCGGTCGGCTACCTGGAGGGGCGTGCGCTCAATGCCGGTGAAGAGTCGTATTACGACCTGCCAACCCACTCGAGCCTGGTCGAGAACCTGTACCAACACTGCCAGCGCGCCCTTGGGCACGCTCTGCAGTGCGGGGTTCACGGCCTGCCGCTGATGGGCAGTGGCGACTGGAACGACGGCATGAATCGCGTCGGCGAACAGGGGCGTGGCGAAAGCGTGTGGCTGGGCTTCTTCGGGCATGAAGTGCTGCGCGCGTTCGCCAGCGTTGCCTTGCACCAAGGCGATAGCGCCTTTGCGATGCGCTGCACACACCAGGCCGCCGCCCTGGCCGAAAACCTTGAGCAGCATGCCTGGGACGGCCAATGGTACCGCCGGGCATGGTTCGACGATGGCCAGGTACTGGGGTCAGCGAGCAACCAGGAATGCCGTATCGACTCCCTCACGCAGAGCTGGGCTGTGCTTAGCGGGGTCGCCGCCCCCGAGCGCGCCAGCGCTGCCATGACCGCCCTTGGGCAGCATTTGGTGCGCCGCGACCTGGGCATCGTCAAACTGCTCGACCCGCCGTTCGACCGCGGCAGCCTGGACCCTGGCTACATCAAGGGTTACCTGCCAGGGGTGCGTGAGAATGGCGGGCAGTACACCCACGCGGCAATATGGGCGGGCATGGCGTATGCCCAGATGGGCAATGCCGGCAAGGCCTGGGAGCTGCTGCGCCTGATCAACCCGGTGCGCCAGGGCAGTGAGGGGCTGATCGACACTTACAAGGTCGAACCCTATGTCATGGCCGCAGATGTCTACGCCCTGGCGCCCCACGTAGGGCGTGGCGGCTGGAGCTGGTACACCGGGTCGGCCGGCTGGATGTACCGGTTGATCGTCGAGAGCCTGCTGGGCCTCAAGCGCTGCGGCGATACCTTGCGCATACAACCACTGCTGCCGGCGGACTGGCCCGGCTACACCTTGCATTACCGTTTCGGCAGCACGCACTACCGCATTGAAGTGCGCAATGCTGGCGGCGCGGACCTGACCCTCAGCCTGGACGGCCAGGTGCAGGAACAGGCCAGCCTGGCCTTGAGCGATGACGGCATGCTTCACCACGTCATCGCCCAGTACCAACCGTCGCCCTTGCCCATCGCCTGATCCGCCTGCTGGGCTACGCTTGTTGCGACAACCGCTGCCCTGGATGGTCCCGCGCATGCAATCGGTGCCAGATCCGCAACACAATTACCTGCTGGCCGCCCTCTCCGAGCAGGTCCTGGGCCGCCTGGAGCCACACCTGGAACGGGTGGACCTGGCGTTGGGCCAAGCGCTCTACGAATCCGGTGATACCTTGCGTCATGTCTACTTTCCTGTCGATGCGATCGTTTCACTGTTGTACGTCATGGAAAACGGCGCCTCTGCCGAGATCTCGGTGGTGGGCAATGAAGGGCTGGTCGGCATCGCCGTGTTCATGGGTGGTGAAAGCACTCCCAGCCGTGCGATCGTGCAAAGCGCAGGGCATGGCTATCGCCTGCCAGGCCAGCAGCTCAAGGACGAATTCAATCGCCATGGCGAGCTGATGATGCTGATGCTGCGCTACACCCAGGCCCTGATTACCCAGATGGCGCAGACGGCGGTCTGCAACCGCCATCACTCCATCGACCAGCAACTTTGCCGCTGGCTGCTGCTGTCGCTGGACCGCCTGCCGGGCGACCAGCTGCGCATGACCCAGGAGCTGATCGCCAACATGCTGGGCGTGCGTCGCGAGGGGGTGACCGATGCCGCTGGCAAGCTGCAGCGGCTAGGTGTGATCGAGTACAACCGCGGCCATATCCGGGTACTGGACAGGGTACGCCTGGAGCAGCTGAGCTGCGAATGCTACGCCGTGGTGAAGAAGGAGACCGAACGGCTGCTGCCCTACCTTCCTCCGGCGCCCACCGCCGTTTAGCGCCCGGAGCAGGCGCCCCCGGGAAAACAGGCTAAGCTCGGGTCTGCGAGCCACACCAGTGCTCGGCACAGCTTTGCATGTCCATCGTCGCTCGGGCGATCCACACCGACGGGCCGTTAAACGCTCAAAGAGGGTGCAGCAATGGCGACAATCGAGACAACAGCGCTCGCTCAGGGGCTGCAGCAGGTGGAAAACAGCTGGCAGGCTTATCTCGCCTCGCAAAAGCGCGCACAGGGGCTGACGGGCAAGCAACTCAGCTCAGCACTGAAGGCCTGTACCCGCAATTACATCAGGTTCCAGAACCAGAGCCAGCAGTTCTACGCGGAAGTACGCAAGCGCGTGGGGGATGCAGAAAAGCTGGAGCTGGATCGGATGCTTTACCCTCACCACTTCACCGACAAACACTGAGACACCTGCAGACCGGACGCCTGGCTGTGGGAACCTGCGCAGCAGGCGCCGGTGTGAATCAGTCAGCCAGCCAGAAACCCGGGGGCGCCTTGCCCCCTGGGCGGCGTAATCACGGCTTCATCTTTTGCCATGGCTGATAGCTGTACCGTTCAGCTTCAGAGGCCCTGGACGGGTCCGGGCGACCCGAACCTCTTTCGCTCTCCTTGCGCACCTGCTCATCCACAGAGTCATCGCGGTCTTGTGCTTTGGAGCGCTCGTCCTGCTCACTGTCCTCGTCGTCTTCCCCGGTTGGCCAGTCTGCGTCCTCATGGGGTTTGGCACCTGGGGCATCGTTATCCGTGAAGCGCTTGCCAGTGGTCATACGCACCTCTCAACGCCCAGAAGTCCTGGGCTGTTTCGAGTGTGCGCCTTCCTGTCCGGGAACAGGGTTATATCGGACCGATTGCGCTTGGGGGCAACGTCAATCGGCGCACCGCAGCCCCGTAAGGGCAAATGCGTCCGACATGCGCAGTGTAAGCTGCATTGCGTCACAGGCCGCTGCCCAGCCAGGGTCCGACATCAATCGCACTGATGATCACTATCGAAAGACCCGCCTGTCGGCGTGGCAGACAGGCCCCGTATACTCCTCCCCGAATTCTCCCCGCTCCACGCGCCTGCTCAAGGCGACATTCCCCTCTGGAACCCCGCACCATGTCAAATAGCAGCCCGGCCCCTGGTGGCCTCCCCGAACACAGTCAGCAAAGCGTCAAACAGCAGTGGCTGGCGATACTCTCGGTTGCCGTGGGTGCCTTCGCTTTGGTGACCAGCGAGTTTCTGCCGGTAGGCGTATTGAACGATGTCGCCAGTGACCTGGGCATCAGTGCAGGCCACGCCGGCCTGATGGTCACCCTGCCCGGTATCATGGCCGCCCTCGCCGCGCCCTTGCTGTCGGTGGGCATCGGTGCCCTGGACCGGCGCTACCTGCTGATCGGCCTGACGCTGATCATGATCATTGCCAATGCGGTGGTGGCCTACGCCAGCGACTTCAACTTGCTGCTGTTCGGCCGCGTGCTGCTGGGCATCAGCATCGGCGGGTTCTGGGCTACCGCCATTGCCCTCAGCGGCCGCCTGGCACCCAAGGGGGTGGGCGTTGCCCAGGCCACCTCGATCATCATGGTCGGTGTGACCTTGGCAACCGTGCTGGGTGTGCCGGTAGGCACCTGGCTCAGTGGCCTGCTGGGCTGGCGCATGACTTTTCTGGTCACCGCCCTGGTAGGCGTACCGGTGCTGCTGGCGCAGATCCTGCTGCTGCCGCGGCTCAACCCGGACAAGGCCATCCGCATCAGTGACCTGCCGGCGCTGTTCATCAACCCACAAGCGCGGGTGGGCCTGATTGCGGTATTGCTGATTGGCCTGGCGCATTTTGCCGCGTACACCTACGTCGCGCCCTTCTTCAAACAGAATTCCGGTTTCGATGGGCCGACCATCGGTTCGCTGTTGCTGCTGTATGGCGTGGCCGGGGTGATGGGCAATATCTTTGCCGGTTTCGCCGCCAACCAAAGCGTGCGTCACACCCTGTTGCTGGTCGCGTTGATGATCGGCATCAGCACCGCCCTGTTCCCCCATTTCGCCACCGGCATGACTGGCGCGGCGATGCTGATCGCACTCTGGGGCTTCGCCTTCGGCGCCTTCCCGGCCTGTGCCAGTATCTGGATGTTTGTGGTAGCGCCCAAGGATGTCGAACGAGGCATGCCACTGTTCGTCGCCATGTTCCAGGTGATCATCGCGCTGGGCTCGTTCTTCGGCGGGCAGATCGTCGACCAGATGGGCAGCTCGGTGCTGCTGAGTCTGGCCACGGCACTGGTGGGCTGCGGGTTCGTCACGGTGCTGGTGCTGGGGCGCAGCGTCAGCAATAGCGCTGTGGCTGAGGCTTGCTGACAGGCAGGGTGCAATCACCACAAATTCAACGACATACAACTGGCATCCCGCGTTACCATTGACCCCTACCCGAAGCATGGAGCTACGCGATGACCCTGCATATCCACACCCCTCTGATCGAATCCCGCCCGCTGTCGCTGGCCGCTGGCCGCTCGATCTGGCTCAAGCTCGACGCGCTTCAGCCCTGTGGCTCGTTCAAGCTGCGTGGGGTGGGCCATGCCTGCGAAGTGCACCATGCCCGGGGCGCCCGCCACTTCGTGTCCTCGTCCGGTGGCAATGCCGGCTTGGCGGTAGCCTACGCCGGGCGCCAGCTGGGTGTGCCGGTCACGGTGGTAGTGCCTGAAACCACCACCGATCGCGCCAAGGAACTGTTGCACCAGGAGGGTGCCAAGGTGGTGGTGCATGGCAGCTCGTGGCAGGAGGCCAACGCGTTGGCGCAAACACTGGTCGGGCCGGACGATGCCTTCATTCACCCCTTCGATGACCCACTGCTGTGGGCCGGGCATGCCAGCCTGGTGGATGAAGTTGCGGCAACCGGGTACAAGCCCGATGCGGTGGTGCTGTCGGTGGGCGGCGGTGGCCTGCTCAGTGGCGTGGTCGAAGGGCTCAAGCGCAACGGCTGGAGCGATGTCCCTGTGCTGGCGGTGGAAACCGACGGGGCAGCCTCGCTGCACGCGGCGGTGCAGGCAGGTCACCCGGTAGAGCTGGAGCGCCTCACATCGGTGGCGACCTCGCTGGGCGCCAAGCGTGTTGCCGACCAGGCCCTGGCGTGCGTGAAGGAGCATCCGGTGCACAGTGTTCTGGTAAGTGATCGCGCCGCGCTTGAGGCGTGCGAGCGGTTCCTGGCGGATCATAGGGTGCTGGTGGAGCCTGCCTGTGGGGCGGCGTTGGCGCTGGCTTATGAGGCCGCGAAGCTGGACGGTTACCAGAATGTGCTGGTGGTCGTTTGTGGGGGGGCTACGGCCACGCTGAAACAGATTCAGGAGTGGTTGAAGCAGGTTGCCTGAGGTTCCCTTCGCCGCCCTGATCGCCGGCAGGCCAGCGATCAGGGCGTAGCATCACTCAAGCAATTGAATGATGCGCGGCGCCAGGTGCTCCCCCTCAATGTCAATGACCGCCACCGTCACCGGCAACTTGAACCGCCGCGGCCCGGCACTCCCGGGGTTCAGGAACAACCGCCCTTGCCGCCAGTCGATCAATGGCTTGTGCGAATGCCCGGTGATCACCACACGCACCGCCTCATCCAGTTCGGCCGGCACATCGGCAATGTCGTGCACCAGCAGTGTCTGCCACCCCTCCATGTCGAAGCGTCGCTGATCGGCCAATCGAACTGCCCATGGCAGCTTCAGGTCGTTGTTGCCGCGCACCACCTGCACGGGTGCCAACGCCTGGAGTACCTCAATGATTTCAGGCTTGCCGATATCACCGGCATGCACGATCAGTTCGCAACCGGCCAGCGCATCAAGCGCCTCGGGCCGCAGCAAGCCGTGGGTGTCGGAGATAACGCCAGTTTTCATTCATGGCTCCTGTGCCGGTCTGTTCTGTTACAGCTACTCATCGGATTCTCCTTCAAATGCGCAGCCGGTGATTAGGATGGTCATACGAGCCTGTTCCAATGAGCTCGCCGCAATCGGAAAAATTCCGGCCTATCGGCAACGACCTCGACGAAATGCATATCTCGCCCTTTCGGTATGCAGCAAGTGAAGGCACAATGCGTGTCCTTTTTTTGGCCGGCCTGGCCGGGGGCCTTTAAATGATCAAGACGCCGTATTACCTCATCGATAAAACCAAGCTGCTGAGCAACATGGAGAAGATCGCCTACGTGCGCGAACACTCCGGTGCCAAGGCACTGCTTGCCCTCAAGTGCTTCGCCACCTGGTCGGTCTTCGACCTGATGCAGCAGTACATGGACGGCACCACGTCCTCGTCGCTGTACGAGCTCAAGCTCGGCCGCCAGAAGTTCGCCGGCGAGACCCACGCCTACAGCGTGGCCTGGGCCGACGACGAGGTCGAGGAAATGCTCGAGAACTGCGACAAGATCATCTTCAACTCGATCGGCCAGCTGCAGCGCTTCGCCGAGAAGTCCGAAGGCAAGGTCCGCGGCCTGCGCGTCAACCCGCAGGTGAGCAGCTCCGACTACCTGCTGGCCGACCCGGCCCGCCCGTTCAGCCGCCTCGGTGAATGGGACCCGGAGAAGATCGAGAAGGTCATTTCGCAGATTTCCGGCTTCATGTTCCACAACAACTGCGAGAACGGTGACTTCGGCCTGTTCGACAAGATGCTGACGCACATCGAAGAGCGCTTCGGCCACCTGCTGCACAAGGTCGAGTGGGTCAGCCTGGGTGGCGGCATTCACTTCACCGGTGAAGACTATGCAGTCGATGCGTTCTGCGCGCGCCTGAAAGCCTTCTCGCAGACGTATGGCGTGCAGGTCTACCTGGAGCCGGGCGAAGCGGCCATCACCAACAGCGCCTCGCTGGAAGTCACCGTGCTCGACACCCTGTACAACGGCAAGAACCTGGCCGTGGTCGACAGCTCGATCGAAGCACACCTGCTCGACCTGCTGATCTACCGGCTGAACGCCAAGATGGCCCCCAACGATGGCGAGCACACCTACATGGTCTGCGGCAAATCGTGCCTGGCCGGCGACATCTTCGGCGAGTACCAATTCGATCGTCCGCTGGCCATCGGCGATCGCCTGTCGTTCATCGACACGGCGGGTTACACCATGGTCAAGAAAAACTGGTTCAACGGTTTGAAGATGCCATCCATCGCGGTCAAGCAGCTCGACGGCAGCGTCGAAGTGGTGCGCGAGTTCGGTTTCGAAGACTACGTTTCCAGCCTGTCGTAAGGCCGGCTATCAAGTAAGGAGCAAGGGATAAATTGAAGAAGAACGTTCTTATCATTGGTGCAGGAGGTGTCGCCAAGGTGGTGGCCCACAAGTGCGCGCAGCATAACGACGAACTCGGTCGTATTGCCATTGCGTCGCGGAACATCTCCAAATGCCAGGCCATCATCGACAGCGTCAAGGCCAAGGGTAGCCTCAAGGTACCCGCCGACATCCAGGCCTTCTCGCTCAACGCCCTCGATGTCGAGGCAACCAAGGCACTGATCCGCGAGACTGAATCGCAGATCGTGATCAACGTGGGCTCCGCCTTCCTCAACATGTCGGTGCTGCGTGCCTGCATCGATACCGGTGTCGCCTACCTGGACACCGCGATCCACGAAGAACCGGGCAAGATTTGCGAGACGCCGCCCTGGTATGGCAACTACGAGTGGAAACACCTCGAAGAATGCCAAGAGAAGAACATCACCGCCATTCTCGGCGTCGGTTTCGACCCGGGTGTGGTGAACAGCTACGCAAAACTGGCGCAGCAACAGTATTTCGACAGCATTGACTCGATCGATATTCTCGACGTCAATGCTGGGTCCCACGGCAAGTACTTCGCCACCAACTTCGACCCGGAAATCAACTTCCGCGAGTTCACCGGGCAAGTATGGAGCTGGCAGAACAGCCAGTGGACCAGCAACACCATGTTTGAGGTCAAGCGTACCGACGACCTGCCGGTCGTGGGTTCGCAGAACCTGTACCTGACCGGTCACGACGAGGTCCACTCGATCTCGAAGAACCTGAACGTGCCGAACGTGCGCTTCTGGATGAGCTTCGGCGAGCACTACATCAATGTGTTCACCGTGCTGAAGAACCTTGGCCTGCTTTCCGAGCAACCGGTCAAGACCGCTGAAGGCCTGGAAGTGGTGCCGCTCAAAGTGGTCAAGGCCGTGCTGCCTGACCCGGCTTCGCTTGCCCCGGGCTACACCGGCAAGACCTGCATCGGTGACCTGGTAAAGGGCACCAAGGATGGTCAGCCGCGTGAAGTGTTCATCTACAACGTGGCCGACCACGAAGAGGCCTACGCTGAGACCGACAGCCAGGGTATCTCCTACACCGCCGGTGTACCGCCGGTGGCTGCGGCCCTGCTGGTTGCCCGCGGCGAGTGGGATGCCAAGCGCATGGTCAACGTCGAGGAGCTGCCAGCCGAGCCGTTCCTCAAGGCGCTGGATGTCATGGGCCTGCCGACCCGCGTGAAAGATGAAAAAGGCGATCGTCCTTGGGACGCTGAAGCCTAAGCAGCAAGAGAAGGGGCGCCAACAGGGCGCCCCTTCTTTTTGTCTGCACCGGCCTCATCGCCGGCAAGCCGGCTCCCACAGGCTAACCACTGCTCTGAAGGGCAGTGGTGTGTCTGCCACCTCACTCAAGCCCGGTGGTGTGCCTGCCACTGCTCTCAAGGCCAGTGGTGTTCCTGTGGGAGCCGGCTTGCCGGCGATGAGGCCAGCATAGATCTACGCCTACTTCCTGGCTTCCAGTATCAGGTTGAACGGTGTCTGTGTCGCCCGCCGGAACTGCGTGAACCCCGCCTCCTCGAACACCGCCCGCAAGCGCGCCTCCCCGGCCTGTGCGCCGAGCCCCAGCCCAACCTCCTGAGACAGCGAATTCGGTGTACAGATAAACGTCGACGCGGCATAGAACAGGCGACCGACCGGCGTCAGGTTGCCGTCCAGCGTGTCCTCGGCATAGGGCTCAACCAGCATCACCGTGCCACCGGGCTTCAACGCCTGGTAGGCATGCCGTGCAGCGCCAACGGGGTCGCCCATGTCGTGCAGGCAATCGAAGAAGCACACCAGATCATGATCGCTGCCCGGATAATCCTTGGCCGAAGCCTGCTGGAAACTCACCTGCGGGGTCAAACCGGCCTCACTGGCGCGTTCGCGGGCCGTGCTGATGGACGGCGCATGGTAGTCATAGCCGATAAAGGTCGATGCTGGAAACGCCTGGGCCATGACCAGCGTCGAAGCGCCATGCCCGCAACCGACATCCGCGACCTTGGCGCCGGCCTGCAGCTTGGCCATCACTCCGTCAAGCGCCGGCAGCCAGTCGGCCACCAGGAAGGTGCGATAGCCGGGCCGGAAGAAACGCTCGGTACCGCTGAACATGCAGGGGTGATGGTCGCCCCAGGCCAGCCCGCCATCACCGCGCATGGCAGCCACCAGCTTGTCCTTGTCGTGGAACAGCGCGGCCACCACCGCCGCGCCACCCGCCATATAGGCCGGTGAGTCCTCCAGCGCCAGTGCCATGGCCTGCTCCTCGGGCAGCACGAACCTGCCCTGCTCATGGACCATATAGCCGGACGCGGCCTGGGCGTTGAGCCATTCGCGCACCAGCCGTGGGTGGCAGCCGGTCCGTGCCGCTAGCTCCTCGGGGGTGATCGGCTGACTATCGGCCATGGCCCGGTACAAACCCAGTTCGTCGCCGAGTATCACATTGGCCAGGGTCGCCGCAGCGCCCATGTCACCCACCAGCTTGCCCATGAAATCATGAAGCCTTGCCTCGTCCATGACCTGCCCTCCTCTGCAAGAAGGCCACCGTCAGCGAGGGATGTCCGGTCCGGGGTCGCGGTGGTCGGATTAAGGTGTGAGAGCCCGCCGTGATGGCAACCGCGGCGGGCTGTTTGTAAGTTTAGATGTCCTGACTGAGCGGGTCATAACGTTTGACAGGGCTGCTGCGCCACTTGCATTCAGTCCATTCTCAAAATACTGTATGAATATTCAGTATCACGAGACACCCTCATGCAGCTCATTGCCAAGCTTGGCATCCTCGCCGATGCCGCCAAGTACGACGCGTCCTGTGCCAGCAGTGGCGCGCCCAAACGCAGCTCGCGCGGCAGCAACGGCCTGGGCGCCACCAATGGCATGGGCATCTGCCACAGCTATACACCGGACGGGCGCTGCGTTTCGCTGCTCAAGGTGCTGTTGACCAACTTCTGCCTGTACGACTGCCAATACTGCGTGAATCGCCGCTCCAGCAACGTGCCGCGGGCACGTTTCACGCCCGAGGAGGTGGTGCGCCTGACCCTGGATTTCTACCGGCGCAACTGCATCAGTGGCCTGTTCCTGAGCTCCGGCATCATCCGCTCGGCCGACTACACCATGGAACAGTTGATCCGCGTGGCGCGCCTGCTGCGTGAGGAGCACAACTTCCGGGGTTACATCCACCTCAAGACCATCCCCGACGCCGATCCACTGCTGATCGAGGAAGCCGGGCGCCTGGCCGACCGCCTCAGCGTCAATATCGAACTGCCCACCGATGCCAGCCTCAAGCGCCTGGCCCCGGAAAAACACGCCCATACCATTCGCCAGGCCATGGGCGTCATCCACCAGGGGCAGCAAGCCGTGGCGGGCGAACCGAAAGCACCGCGCTTCACCCCGGCCGGGCAAAGCACCCAGGTCATCGTCGGCGCCGACGCCACTGACGACAGCACACTGCTGCGCAACGCCGAGTCGCTGTACCAGGGTTACGGCCTCAAGCGCGTGTATTACTCAGCTTTCAGCCCGATACCCGACAGCCCCGGCAGCGTGCCGCTGGCAGCCCCACCGCTGCTGCGCGAGCACCGCTTGTACCAGGCAGACTTCCTGTTACGCGGCTATGGCTACAAAGCGGGTGAGTTGCTTGGCCAGGAGGCTAACCTGGCGCTGGACATCGACCCCAAGCTTGCCTGGGCGCTGGCCAACCGTGAGGTGTTCCCACTGGATGTGAACCGTGCCGAGCCCGCGCTGCTGGCACGTATCCCCGGCATCGGCCTGCGCAGTGTGCAGCGGCTGGTGGCGCTGCGCCGGGAACGGCGCGTGCGCTACGACGACCTGATCCAGCTGCGCTGCGTGCTCGACAAGGCCCGGCCATTCATCATCACCAGCGACTACCGCCCAGGCCAGGCGGAGCTGCGCAGCGGCCTGCTGCGCGAGCGCCTGCGTGAACCACAGGCGCCGGTGCAGATGGGGTTGTGGGGGTGATCGCGCTCGACTGTGACGAGCGCTTCAGCACCTGGCGCGACCAGGCCCGCACGCTGCTCGGGCACGGCATCGACCCGGCGCAAGTGACCTGGTCGCAAGGCCCGATCGACGATCTCCTGGCGGTGCCTGCCCCCCCTGCCAGACGGGCCCGGCCCGTTTCGCGCCACGGTACCGGCGGCGCTGTTGAGCCTCTTGGAACAGGCATCGCGCTACCGGGGCGAGCAACGCTGGAACCTGCTGTACGAAGTGCTCTGGCGCGTGGCCCACGGTGACCGCACGGCAATGCTTGCGGGCGACCGCCTGGGCAGTGAACTGCACCGGCGTATCAAGCAGGTCAGCCGTGAAGCACATCACTTGCACGCGTTCGTGCGTTTCGTACCCTTGCCACCAGCACTTGCCGAGCAACTGCAACTGGACCTGGTGGCCTATCACGAGCCGGCCCATGACATTCTGCCCAGTGCCAGCGCGCACTTCGCCGACCGCCTGGGGCGCCAGCGCTGGTTGATCGCCACACCGCAGGACGGTATTCGCTTCGACGGCCAGGGTTTCGATTATCAGCGGCACTGCCCGGACGCCTGGCGGCAGTGGGCCCGCAATGCCGATGACCCGGGTGCCGAGCTGTGGCGGACCTACTACCGCCATACCTTCAACCCCGCCCGCCTCAACCCGGATGCCTTGCGCCTGCACATGCCGGGGCGTTTCTGGCGACATTTGCCCGAAGGCATGCTGATCCCGCAACTGGAAGGGTTGGCGCGCCAAGGCAAGCAACGTGATGGCCAGGCTGCGGAAGTGGCTGTGCAGCAGGGCAAGACGATAAACCGCGCTGAACCCTGATCCCCTCTGCACGAAGCCGCCTGGCCACCGCCACAAATGTGAAAAAAAGGTAAAAATTCCTGCATCCCAATCTTTCAAGGGCAGGCAAATCCTGACAAACTTATTGTTAATCGTTCTCATACACGCTTTCAATAACGTTTAACAATGTACAGGAACCCACCCCCAATGCCGTCGCCACTCGCGCCCTCGCGCCATCTCCCTGCC
This sequence comes from Lelliottia jeotgali, assembly GCF_977070485.1. Classification (NCBI taxonomy): domain Bacteria; kingdom Pseudomonadati; phylum Pseudomonadota; class Gammaproteobacteria; order Enterobacterales; family Enterobacteriaceae; genus Lelliottia; species Lelliottia jeotgali. The sequence goes on along the minus strand of NZ_CDRVFO010000002.1, from coordinate 162,969 downwards.
CGCAACCTGCTCGCCATGGCCGTGTGCATGGCCATCGTCACACCGGCCCTGGCCGAAGACGACCAGCCCACCACGCTGGTGTTGGGCGCCACCGAGATCAGCTCCGATCGGCTGGGCAGCACCACCGAGGGTTCGCAGTCCTACACCACAGGTTCCATGGCCACCGCCACCAAGCTGCCATTGAGCCTGCGTGAAACGCCGCAGGCGGTGACCGTGATTACCCGTCAGCGCATGGACGACCAGGCGATGACCAGCATCAACGACGTGGTCAAGGCCACGCCAGGGCTGTTCCTTGACTATTCCGGCGGTCCAGGTCGGCAAAACTACATCTCGCGTGGCTTTGACATCGACAACCTGATGTACGACGGCATTCCGAGCGGTTACAAGCCGTATACCGTAGGTGCCCAGCCTAACCTGGCCATGTTCGACCGCGTCGAGATCGTCCGCGGTGCGACCGGCCTGATCACCGGCTCCGGCAACCCTTCGGCGGCCATCAACCTGGTACGCAAGCGTCCGCTGGCCGAACAGAAGGTCACCCTGACCGGCGCCGCTGGCAGCTGGGACGACTACCGCGGCGAAATCGATGCCTCCAGCCCGCTCAACGACAGTGGCACACTGCGCGGCCGCGTGGTGACGTCATACCGGGGAGCCAACAGCTACATCGATGATGTCGAAGAAGACCACGGCCTGTTCTATGCAATCACCGAGGCGGATCTGTCCGAAGACACCACACTGACCCTCGGCTTCTCTCACCAGAAAGACCAGACCAACAACTTCTGGGGCGCCATGCCAACCGCCCTGAACGGCCACCACATGGACTTCTCGCGTTCCTACAACCCAGGCAGTGACTGGGAAAACAAGGATCAGGAGATCAACACCGTATTCGCCGAAGTGCAGCAGCGCCTGGCCAATGACTGGAAACTTCAGGTCAACGCCAACTATTCCCAACAGGACGGCACCTTCACCGGCTCCTACCAGTCGCGCTGGGCCGGGCTCAATGAGCCGTTGTCCCGCACCGCTTACCAGTCCAAGCACCAGGAAAACCAGGCCGGCCTTGACGGCTTCGTCAGCGGCCCGTTCCAAGCCTTCGGCCGCACCCATGAGTTGGTGGTGGGCGCCAGCAAGCGCATCTACGACATGGACACACGCAACTACAGCCCATACGACACCAACTGGCCGATCGATGGCGGTAAGCCGAACTTCGTGCACACCAACAACGTACGCGAAGTCACCACCCAGGAGGGCGTGTACATGACCACCCGGCTGAGCCTGGCCGATCCGCTGAAGCTGATCCTGGGCGGCCGCCTGGACTGGTATGACTATGACAACAAGGAAAGTGCCAGCGCCGATTACAAAGTCACGCGCAACGTCACTCGCTACGCGGGCCTGATCTACGACCTGGACGATCATCACTCGGTGTATGTCAGCTACAGCGACATCTTCAACCCGCAGGAGTACAAGGACGCTTCCGGCAGCCCGCTCAAGCCGGTCGAGGGCAAGAACTATGAAATCGGCGTCAAGGGCGAGTACTTCGATGGCGCCCTCAATGCCAGCGTGGCGCTGTTCCGTATCGACCAGGAAAACCGTGGCGTTTCGCAGACCGACCTGGCCGGCTGCAGCGACCCGACCAACTGCTACGTCGCCTCTGGCGAGGTGCGCAGCCAAGGTATCGACATGGAGCTGCAAGGTGCGCTGACCCGCAACTGGCAGGTGGGTGCCGGCTACACTTATGCCCGCGTCCACACCCTGAAGGACGCCGCCAACCCAGGCAACGTCAACCAGCGCTTCGACACCGATACCCCCGAGCACCTGTTCAAGCTGACCACCACCTACCGCTTCGAGGGCCCGCTTGAGAAGCTGCGCATCGGTGGCAACATCTCCTGGCAGAGCCGCATCTACAACGACTTCACCGTTGCCGATGGCAGCGAGTACCGCTTGGTCCAGGGGTCGTACGCGGTCACCGACCTGATGGCCGGCTACCAGGTCAACAAGCACCTCGACCTGCAGCTCAACGCCAACAACGTGTTCGACCGCAAGTACTACTCGGCCGTGGCCACCTCGGTCAACTATGCCGGCGACACCTGGGGCGCGCCGCGCAACATGATGCTGACGGCCAAGTACAGCTTCTGACCTGACGGGTTGCCAGCCTGTACCGGTCGCTTCGCAGCACAACCCGCGAAGACGCCGGTACAGGCCCCCACCAATCAGCCGAACAATTTGCTCAGATACCCCAGCCTCTTCTTGTAGGACCGCCGCGCCTCAAGCGCATCCTCCATGCTCACCGGCAAGAACCGCGCCTGCTGGTTCGGCTGCATCTGCCCGATCAGGTCCAGGTCGGCACTGATCACCGTGCCGATCATGGCGTACCCACCACCGGACACTGCATCGCGGTGCAGAATGATCGGTTCCAGCCCGGCTGGCACTTGTATCGAGCCGATCGGGTAGCAGCTGTCGACGATATTGGACGGGTCCGAACCTGCGCCGAATGGCTGCTCTCGCGGCTGGAAACCCAGTGCGTTGCCGCCCTTGTAACGGTAGCCGATGCGGTCGGCCTCGGAGCCCACCGTCCAGGCATCGGTGAAAAAGCTTTTCGCCGCAGCATCAGTCAGGCGGTGGAAGTACAGCCCCGGCACCACGCGCAACACCACTTCCCCACCCAGTGCCTGGCGCAGCGCCATTGGCAAACTGGCTCCGGCACGGGCTTTGGCGCTGGGCACACCGACCGGCAATACATCGCCTGCCAGCAGCTTGCGACCGTGAAAACCGCCCAGCGCGCCCAGGGCGTAAGTGGACCGGCTACCCAGCACTTCTGGCACATCAATGCCGCCCGCAACTGCCAGGTAGGCACGTGCCCCGGCTGTGGGGAAGGCGAAGCGCAGCACCTGGCCTGCCCTGACTGCAAACGAAGTGTCAGGGCGCTGTGCGCGGCCATCGAGCAGCACCGGCATCTGTGCGCCACACACCGCCACCACGGCATCCTGCAGAAACTCCAGTTCCGGCCCCACCAGCGCACATTCAAGGCCAGCGGTACCCGCCGGATTGCCGACCAGCTGATTGGCGGCGCGCAACGCATATTGATCAAGCGCACCGGAGGGTGGGATACCCAGGTGGTAATAGCCTTCACGGCCCAGGTCCTGCACCGAGGTTGCCAGGCCAGGTTTGAGTACCTTGATCATGCCAGCACCTCCTGCAAGGACTTGGGATAGCCGACCGGGTCGGCCAGGAAAGCATCGAGGGAAAACTCTACCGGGCGAATGCGCAGGTCGAAACGGCCGTCCTCGACATCCGCCACCGCTTGGTCGTAGGCCTGACGGTCGATGGGTTTGAACTGCACGATGTCCCCTGGGCGGAAGAACACCATGTGCTCCTTCAGGTAGTTCAGGCCTTGCTGCGGGTCGTAGATCGGCGCCGGGGTAACGCCGAACATCTGGTAGCCCCCTGCCCCGCGCACCGAATAGATGCAGCCGAAACAACCGCCGTGGCCCAGGGTCAGCTTCGGCGTGTCGGTGCGTGGGCGCAGGTACTTGGGCACCTGCAACTGACGCTCGCGCTCGACCATCTGGAACATGAACGGCAGGCCGGCGACAAAGCCGACCATCGACACGAACCAAGGCGCGCCACTGTGCGCGGCGATGAAGGCATCGACATCGGCCAGGCCATTGATGCGCGCCGCGTATTCGAGGTCGGTACTGTTCGGGTCCTGGTGGCGGTCGCGAAAGCGCATGAGGGTTTCATGGGTCCAGGGGTCGTTGTACAGCACCGGGATCTCGATGATCCGGGTGTGCAACGCGCGTTCGGCGACCGCCTCGGCCTCTGCACCGCGCACCGCTGCAAGCAGCACGTCGGGGGCGATGCGGTCGGGGTCGAAGCGGATCTGGAACGAGGCATTGGCCAGGCAGATGTCCAGCACGCCCTCCAGCGCCAGGCGCTCCACCGCCCGGGTGACGGCCATGCCCTTGAAGAACGCCTCGAGCGACATACTGTCGCTGACCTCGGCAAACAGGTGCTCGTCGGCACCAAAGCTGTAGCGGATCGGGGTACTGGCAAGCGGCTCGGCCATGTCTGCTCCTTTTTTGGAATCTTTATCGTAAGGCAGGCAAAAACAATGCAGTGCAGCGGCACCGGTGTCTGAGCACCGGGTGCCTTGAACCTCAACGGGGCGTGCGCACCTCAATGCCGGCGGCGTCCAGCGCCGCGCGTGTGGCTTCGACCAGGTCGAGCGCGCCGGGGGTATCACTGTGCAGGCAGATCGAGTCGAATTCGATGGCCAGGTCCTGGCCCTCGACCGTACGGACCACGCCCTCGCGGCAAGCTCGCAGCACGCGCTCGGCGACCGCCTGCGGCTGATGGCCACGCACATTGCGGGTAAACACGATGGAACCGCTCTGGTCGTACTCACGGTCAGCATAGAACTCACGCACCACCGGCTGGCCGAGTGCCTGCGCAACCCGGCAGATCACCGAGCCAGGCATGCAGTACAGCAAAAGCTGCGGCTCGATCACCTGCAGGTTCTGCACCAGCAACCGGGCGGCTTCCTCATCACGGGCCAGGTGCATGTAAAGGGCACCATGGGGCTTGATGTGTTGCAGTTTCACGCCCTGCGCACGGGCAATTTCACGCAGCGCACCCAACTGGTACAGCATGTCGTCGACCAGCTCCTGAGCCGGTGCGTTGATGTGCCGGCGGCCAAACCCGACCAGGTCACGAAAACCCGGGTGAGCGCCTACCGCCACGCCCAGCGCCTTGGCCCGTTCGACGGTGCGACGCATGGTGCCAGGGTCGCCGGCATGAAAGCCGGTGGCGATGTTGGCCGAACTGATGAAGGCCATCAGTTCGTTGTCGACGCCGTCGCCGATGGTCCACGGGCCGAAGCCCTCGCCCATGTCAGAATTGAAGTCTACTGCCTGCATGCCTACGCTCCCGGTGCTTGTGACGGTGTGAAGGTCACGTTAGATTCTCCACAACCCCCTTGGGAAGATCTATAAACAGATAGGGTGTCTTCTGAAAAACAGATACCCAGGAGTCTCCCGTGTCACTGACCTTGCGCCAGGTTCGCTACTTCGTCGCCACCGCCGAGATCGGCCAGATTTCCCAGGCCGCCATCCACCTCAACATTTCCCAATCGGCGGTCACCACCGCGATCAAGGAACTGGAGGCAATGCTAGGGGTGTTGTTGTTCCAGCGCTCGGCGCAAGGCATGAGCCTGACCGATGCGGGCCGGCATTTTCTCAACCGCGCCTATGTGATCCTGCGCAGTGTCGATGACGCACTCAACAGCCCGCTGCCGGACGTGCGCGCCAGCGGCCTGCTGCGCCTGGCGGCGAGCTACACGGTGATCGGCTATTTCCTGCCGCACCACTTGCAACGCCTGGAACACTGGCACCCGGACGTAAACCTCCAGGTCCACGAGCAGGAGCGCAGCGCCATCGAACAAGGCCTGCTGGAAGGCCGCTTCGACATGGCGGTGGTGCTCACCGCCAACCTCACCCACCCGGATATCGTGTCCGAAACCCTGTTCAACTCCGAGCGCCGGCTGTGGCTGCCCAGCCACCATCCGCTGTGCGAGCGCTCTACGGTGAGCCTGGCCGATGTTGCGCGTGAGCCGTTCATCCTGCTGACTGTGGACGAAGCCGAGCAGAGCGCCATGCGTTACTGGGAGCTGGCCGGCCAGCGGCCGAGCGTGCGGGTGCGCACCAGTTCGGTCGAGGCGGTGCGCAGCATGGTAGCCAATGGCAGCGGCGTGGCGATCCTGTCGGACCTGGTGCACCGGCCCTGGTCGCTCGAAGGCAAGCGCATCGAGACCGTAACCATCAGCGACCCGGTAACGCCCATGAGCGTGGGCCTGGCCTGGCACCGCGAGCGGGCATTCAGCCCGGCGATGCTGGCGCTGCGCAACTACTTTCATGACGCCTTCCTGGCGCCACAGCAGTTGTCGGCTCGGCGCTGAATGGCAAGGGCCTTGATACCTCAGCCGAACGTTCAGGCGCCGTCGTCGTCATAACTTGGCCGGTGCCGCCACGCAGAGAGGACGCGAAATGACCCAACCAGACCCGTCATACGTCAAATGGCTCGAAGAACGCTCCATGCTCAAGGCCTCGCAGGAGCGAGCCCGGCTGTATTCCGGGCAATCGCGCCTGTGGATGAACCCCTACGCCGAAACGCAGCCACGCCGCGCCACCGACATTGCGTCGGTATGGCTCACGGTCTACCCCGACGCGATCATCGCGCCTGAAGGCTGCTCGGTGCTCGGCGCGCTGGGCCACGAAGCCTTGTGGAAGCGCCTGTCGGAAATTGGCGTGCAGGGCATTCACACCGGCCCCATCAAACAGTCCGGCGGTGTCAGCGGGCGCGACTTCACCCCCAGCGTGGACGGCAATTTCGACCGCATCAGCTTCGACATCGACCCGCTCTACGGCAGTGAACAGGAGCTGGTGCAGATGAGCCGCATGGCGGCGGCGCACAATGCCGTGACCATCGACGACCTGATCCCCTCGCACACCGGCAAGGGCGCCGATTTCCGCCTGGCCGAGCTGGCCTACGGCGCCTATCCAGGGCTGTACCACATGGTCGAGATCCGCGAGGAAGACTGGCCGCTGCTGCCGGACGTGCCCCCTGGCCGTGATTCGGTCAACCTGCTGCCCGCACAGTGCGACGAACTCAAGGCACACCACTACATCGTCGGCCAGCTGCAACGGGTGATCTTCTTCGAGCCTGGCGTGAAGGAGACCGACTGGAGCGCAACGCCACCGATCACTGGTGTCGATGGCAAGACGCGGCGCTGGGTCTACCTGCACTACTTCAAGGATGGCCAGCCGTCGCTGAACTGGCTGGACCCAAGCTTTGCCGCCCAGCAAATGATCATCGGCGACGCCCTGCATGCGCTGGATTGCCTGGGCGCGCGCGGCCTACGCCTGGATGCCAACGGTTTTCTCGGGGTCGAGACCTGCGCCAGTGGTACCGCCTGGTCAGAAAGCCACCCGCTGTCGATCGTGGGTAACCAGCTGATCGGTGGCATGATCCGCAAGGCCGGCGGGTTCAGCTTCCAGGAGCTGAACCTGACCCTGGACGACATCGCGCAGATGTCCAAGGGCGGCGCCGACCTGTCCTATGACTTCATCACCCGCCCGGCTTACCAGCATGCGCTGCTGACCGGCGATACCGAGTTCCTGCGCCTGATGCTCAAGGAAATGCACGGTTTCGCCATCGACCCGGCGTCGTTGATTCACGCCCTGCAGAACCACGACGAACTCACCGTCGAGCTGGTGCACTTCTGGACCCTGCACGCCCATGACATGTACCTGTACCGGGGCCAGACCCTGCCCGGCAACATCCTGCGCGAACATATCCGCGAGGAAATCTACGAACGCCTCTCGGGCGAACACGCCCCTTACAACTTGCGCTTTGTCACCAACGGCATCTCCTGCACCACCGCCAGCCTGATCACGGCGGCGCTGGGCATCCGTGACCTGGACCAGATTGGCCCGGCGGATATCGAGCAGATCCAGAAGGTGCACCTGTTGCTGGTGATGTACAACGCCATGCAGCCCGGTGTGGTCGCACTGTCCGGTTGGGACCTGGTCGGCGCCCTGCCGCTGCCGGCCGAAGCGGTGGCGCAAAAGATGGCCGATGGCGATACCCGCTGGATACACCGTGGCGGCTACGACCTGGCCGGGCTCGATGCGCAGGCCGAGGCATCGGTGCGTGGCATGCCGCGCGCACGCGCACTGTACGGCAGCCTCGACCAGCAGCTGGAAAGCAGCGATTCGTTTGCCAGCAAGGTTAAAAAACTGCTCGCCGTGCGCCAGGCCTACGGTATTGCCAGCAGCCGCCAGGTACTGGTGCCCGAGGTCAGCAGCCCGGGATTGCTGGTGATGGTGCACGAGCTGCCGGCCGGGCGTGGCATCCAGATCAGTGCGCTGAACTTCGGGCAGGAGGTGATCGCTGAAGAGCTGCTGCTGACCGGCTTCACGCCCGGGACGGTGGTGGACATGATCAACGAGACGGTCGAAGGCGACCTGACCGAGGATGGGCGCCTGATGATCAACCTGGACCCGTATGAAGCCTTGTGCCTGAGAATCGTCAACAGCAGCGGGCACGTCTGAGGCTGTATCAGCTACACCTGTGGGCGCCGGGTTGCCGGCGCCCACGGTCCGGCCGGCTTGCTTTTAAGGCTGCAGGGGCATAGTTTCCGGGCATCATTTACCGAGCCCAGGAGCAACTCCATGTACACCGGCATCGTCCAGGCCGTCCGCCCCCTGCTTGCTGTGACCACCTACCCGGGCCACAACCAGTTCACCATCGACCTTACCCCGGAACTGCTCGACGACCTGAAGATCGGCGCCAGCGTCAGTGTCGAGGGCACCTGCCTGTCGGTCACCGAAATTGACGGCACCCAAGTGAAGTTCGACGCCATGACAGCCACCCTGGAGCGCACCAACCTGCGCTGCTTCAAGGCCGGCCAAGGCGTGAACATCGAGCGCTCGGCGAAAATGAACGCCGAAGTCGGCGGCCACCTGATGGCCGGCCACGTCGCCACCACCGCCGAGATCGTCGAGCTGTCGATCAAGGAAACCGGCGCCTTCATCACCTTCCGCATGCCGCCGCAGTGGGCCAAATACGTGTTCCCACGCGGTTATCTCGGGGTCAACGGCTGCAGCCTGACCGTCGCCGACGTGGACGACACCTTGGTCACCATCAACCTGATCCCGGAAACCCTACGCCAGACGACCTTCGCCAACTACCAGGCCGGTGAACTGATCAACATCGAAGTGGACCACCAGACCATGGTCCTGGTCGATGTGGTGGAGCGCACCCTCAAAGCCACGCTGGCCCGCGCCTGATCAGATGCTGCGGGTAATACCGCCATCGACCCTGATGTTCTGCCCGGTGATGTATGCCGCGCCATCGCTGGCCAGGAAGGCCACGGTGGCGGCGATTTCCTCGCTGCTGCCATAGCGCTTGAGCGGCACGCTGTCACGGCGTTGGTCAGTGGCCGGCAGGCTGTCGATCCAGCCCGGCAGTACATTGTTGATGCGGATGTTGTCCGCAGCATAGGTGTCGGCGAAGATCTTGCTGAACGCCGCCAGGCCGGCGCGGAATACGGCCGAGGTGGGGAACATTTCGTTCGGCTCAAAGGCCCAGGCGGTGGAAATGTTGATCACAACCCCACCCTGCTGGCGCTGCATGATGGGCGTGACCAGCCGCGTCGGGCGGATGACATTGAGCAGGTAGGTCTCCATGCCCTGGTGCCAGTCTGCATCGCTGATTTCAAGGATCGGCGCGCGCGGACCGTGGCCTGCACTGTTGACCAGCACATCGATACGGCCCCATTTGGCGACTACGGCATCGACCAGGCGCTTGATGTCGTCGTTGCACTGGTTGCTGCCGGTCACGCCAATCCCGCCCAGCGTCTCGGCCAACGCCTCGCCTTTGCCAGACGACGACAGGATACCGATCTTGAAGCCGTCGGCAGCCAGGCGCCTGGCTGCCGCGGCGCCCATACCGCTGCCGCCGGCGATCACGATTGCTACTTTTTCGTTGGACATGAAACCTCCGGGTCAACCCTGCGGTGTGCATGGGTAATGGGCCCAGACTAGCACCTGGCCTGCGTTGCCAGAGAGCCAGACAAGCTTCGACTAAACGATAGATTTTCTACTGTATTAAAGCATCGCCTGCGCCAGCAGCCATGCCCGCACCGTTGCCAGTGCCGGCGGTTGGTGGGCATTACGCGGCCACACCAGGTAAAACGCCTGTTGCAAGTCCAGCACTTGGTCAAAGGCAAGGGCCAGGCGCCCGGCGCGCAGGTCGCTGTGGACGAAAAATTCGCTGGCCAGGGCAAGGCCCTGCCCGGCAATCGCTGCATCGATGGCCAGTGACGTCTGGTTGAACCGCACATTCTTCGCACCCGGCGGCAAATGCCGGTGGAATACCTCGGTGATGAAGTCCGGCCAGAAGTTGTGGGCATCATGCAGCAACGGGTAACGCTGTAACTGCTCCAGATCCTCGGGCTTGCCCAGTTGCTCGAGCAGCGCCGGGCTGGCGACGGCTACCACGCGCTGGGCCAGAAACGGCTCGGTATGCAGTCCCGGCCCGAACGGTGGCACGCCGTAACGTACGGCAATATCCACGCCCTCTGGACGGAACTGGCAAAGCCGATCGGTGGCCAGCACCTGGAGATCGATGTCCGGGTGCTGCTGCGCAAACGACGACAACCTGGGGATCAGCCACTTTGCCGCGAAGGTCGGTGTGACACTCACCGTCAGGTGCGACGCATCCGGGCGCAACGCCTGGGTGGCGCTGCCGATCAAGGCAAAGGCGCTGCGGATATCGACACTGTAACGCTGGCCGGCGCCTGTCAGGCTCAGGCCCCTGGGCAAGCGCTCGAACAGCTTGATCCCCAGGTTCGCTTCAAGCCCGCGGATCTGCTGCGCCACGGCGGCCTGGGTTACCCCAAGCTCGTCGGCTGCCAGGCGGAAATTGAGGTGGCGCGCCACCACCTCGAAAACACGTAGCCCATTGAGCGGCGGCAGCGCGGAAAAGCCTTCGGACATACAGTTTATCTACTGAGTGAACAGGCCTGTACCCTACTCGATGCGCGGGTGTTGCTGCACCAGCAACTTGCGCTTGGCCTCAAGCTCGGCAATCTGTTCGTCGATGTCTTCGATCTTCTGTTCGATGTTGTCGTGGTGCTCCTGCAGCAACTCACGCGCCTCATCGATATCCGAGGCCGCTGGGGCAGCGCCACGCAGTGGCTTATTGGCGGTTTCTTTCATGGTCAGGCCGGTAATCAGGCCGATGGCGGCAATCACCATCAGGTAGTACGCCGGCATGTACAGGTCACCGGTGCTCTCTACCAGCCAGGCAGCCAAGGTCGGGGTAAGGCCGGCGATCAGCACCGAAATGTTGAAAGCGCTGGCCAGGGCGCTGTAGCGAATGTGGGTGGGGAACATCGCCGGCAGGGTCGACGCCATCACGCCGATGAAGAAGTTGAGCAACACGGCGATGATCAGCAAGCCGGCGAAGATCACCCCAAGCACACCGCTGTTGATCAGCATGAAGGCCGGGATGGCCAGGGCGAACAGCCCGACACTGCCGACGATGATGAACGGGCGGCGGCCCCACTTGTCGCTGAGCAGGCCGATGATCGGCTGCACGAACAGCATGCCGACCATGATCGCGATGATGATCAGCACACCGTGGTCTTCGCTGTAGTGCAGGTTGTGCGACAGGTAGCTGGGCATGTAGGTAAGCAGCATGTAGTACGTGACGTTGGTGGCGATCACCACGCCAATGCACGTCACCAGGCTGCGCCAATGTTTAGTGGCGACTTCCTTGAACGACACCTTGGGCCCCGAGGCCAGGCCTTCGCGGTCGCCCTGTTCAAGTTTTTCAACATGCTGCTGGAACGCCGGAGTCTCTTCCAGCGCATGGCGCAGGTAGAGGCCGATGATGCCCAGCGGCAAGGCCAGGAAGAACGGCAGACGCCAGCCCCATTCAAGGAATTTTTCCTCGCCCAGGAAGGTGGAAATCAGCACCACCACGCCGGCACCGAGGACGAAGCCGGCAATCGAGCCAAAGTCCAGCCAGCTGCCGAGGAAGCCGCGCTTGCGGTCGGGTGCGTATTCGGCGACGAAGATCGAGGCGCCGGTGTATTCACCACCCACCGAGAAGCCTTGGGCCATTTTCGCCAGCAGCAGCAGGATCGGCGCCCAGATGCCAATGGAATCATAGGACGGTATCAAGCCGATGGCGAAGGTACTGAGCGACATGATCACAATGGTCGCGGCGAGGATCTTCTGTCGGCCAAACTTGTCGCCCAGGGCGCCGAAGAACAGCCCGCCCAACGGGCGAATCAGGAACGGAACCGAGAAAGTGGCCAAGGCCGCGATCATCTGCACGCTGGGGTCGGCGTTGGGGAAGAACACCTTGCCCAGGGCATAGGCGACGAAGCCGTATACGCCGAAGTCGAACCACTCCATGGCATTGCCCAGCGCGGCGGCGGTGATCGCCTTGCGCATCTTGGCGTCGTCGACGATGGTGATGTCTTTCAAGCCGATCGGCTTGACGGTTTTCTTGCGTGATTTCATCCCTGTGTCCCTGTTAATGAGGCTCTTTGGCATCAGATACACAGGGACACAAAATAATTCCACGCTCAGCGATTTCTCGCGTGTATTGGCCTCAGATGCCTTCGCGGGCCAGGTCCATGGCGAAGTAGGTCAGGATCAGATCGGCGCCGGCACGCTTGATCGCGCCAATGCTCTCACGCACCACTCGCCCCTCGTCGATGGCGCTGGCCAGGCCGCCGAACTTGATCATCGCGTACTCACCGCTGACCTGGTAAGCCGCCAGCGGCAAACGTGACGCGGCGCGAATGTCGGCGATCACGTCCTGGTAGGCACCCGCCGGTTTGACCATCAGCACATCGGCGCCTTCCTGCTCGTCGAGCAGCGACTCGCGCACCGCTTCGCGGCGGTTCATCGGGTTCATCTGGTAGCTCTTGCGGTCACCCTTGAGCGTGGTGCCACCGGCTTCACGGAACGGGCCATAGAGCGACGAGGCGAACTTGGTGGAGTAGGCCATGATCGCGGTGTCGTGAAAGCCCGCGGCATCCAGTGCACCACGGATTGCCTGAACCTGACCGTCCATCGCCGCCGACGGCGCGATGAAGTCGGCACCGGCTGCCGCAGCAACCACCGCCTGCCTGCCCAGGTTGGCCAGGGTGGCGTCGTTGTCCACACCATGGTCGTGCAGTACGCCGCAATGGCCGTGGCTGGTGTACTCACAGAAACAGGTGTCGGACATCACCACCATTTCCGGCACGCTGTCCTTGCAGATGCGAGCCATGCGCGCCACCAGGCCGTTTTCGTTCCAGGTATCGCTACCGGTGGCATCGAGGTTGTGCGAAACGCCGAAGGTCATCACCGACTTGATGCCGGCGCGAGCGTAGCGTTCGATTTCCTGGGCCAGCAGTTTCTCAGGGATACGGTTGACCCCCGGCATGCTGCTGATCGGCACGAAGTCGTCGATGCCTTCCTCGACGAAGATTGGCAGGATCAGGTCTTCGAGGCGGAATTCCGTCTCCTGGAAGATCGTGCGCAGCGACTCGTTCTGGCGCAGGCGGCGGGGGCGAACGGAAGGGAAATGATTGGACATGACAGCTCCAGGGAATATGGACGGCGTACACCATATGCCTGTTGAGCTTCAGTGAAAAGGCTCAATGACGAGATTGTGCCTTGCATCCGGGGCAATAGCCGGAGCAGTCAGCCCCGGTACACGGCCTCAGCGCAACAGGTCCTGGATCTGCTTGTGCAAGGTATCCAGGTCAAACGGTTTGGCCAGGATCGGCGCCTTGCGGGCGATGGGGCTGCCTGACTCGAGAATCTCCGCCGGGTAGCCGCTGATGAAGATGACCTTCAGATCCGGTCGCAGTTTCACCGCAGGCTCGGCGATCTCGACGCCGGAAATGCCGCCAGGCAAGCGAAAGTCGGTGACCATCAGGTCCAGGTGCGGCTTGCTCGCCAGGATGGCGAACGCCTGTTCACCATCCTCGGCCACCAGTACGTGATAGCCCTCACCTGCCAGGTAATCACGCAGGATCATCCGGATTGCCGGTTCATCCTCGACCACCAAAACCACATCTTGTGCATCTTCACTCATGACAACAACGCCTTGAAATTCTTACAGTTGGCCATCTGACCCCAGGCTCAGGCAGAGGTTGCCCGCTCCTGGTCGTTTTGTTCTGTCAGCCGCGTCAGCGGCAATTGCAGGCTAAAGGTGGCGCCCTTGCCTTCTTCGCTCTGCACCTGGATCTGCCCGCCATGGGCCTGGACGATCTGCTCCGAGATATACAGCCCCAACCCCAGCCCGGCGCTGGCCTGCTGAGTGGCCACGCGCTCGAACTGCTGGAAGATCCTTTGTTGGTTCACGCCACTGATGCCGATGCCGTGATCCTGCACTTGCACCCAGGCCATGCCCGCCTGCTCGAATACCCGCACCTCGACCGGCTGGCGTTCACCATAACGCAAGGCGTTGGACAACAGGTTGGCCAATACTTGTTCAATGCGGAATTCGTCCCACTCACCCTGCAGGCCATCGCAGCGCTGCAGATCGATATGCGTGCCCATTGCGGTGGCCTGGGCGGTGAAGTTTTCCACCAGGCCACGCACCAGCTGGCCGAGGTCGAACAGTTTAGGCCGTAGCGACAGCTTGCCGGTGCGGATGCGCGACACATCGAGCATGTCTTCGATCAGGCGGATCAGGCTATTGATCTGCCGTTCGTCGCGCTCGACCATGGCCTGCAGCTTGTCGGCGCTGAACGCCTCGAGGCTGCCGCGGGCCAAGTGCATCTTGCGCAGCTGGGTCTCGAGGATAAGGCCATTGAGCGGCGTGCGCACCTCGTGCGCTACGATCGACATGAAGTCGTCGCGCATACGTACCGCATGCTCCAGCTCACTGCGTGCCACCTGCAACTGCGTCAGCAGCAGCTCCTGCTCCTGGCGGCTGCGCTCAAGGGCCTGCAACTGCCTGTCGAGCACCTTGCGCTGGCGGTACAGGTCGACGAACACCGTGACCTTGTTCTTCACCGCCAGGGTATCGAGCGGCTTGTAAAGGAAATCCACCGCGCCGCTTTCGTAGCCCTTGAAGGCGTAGTTCATCTCGCGCCCGGCAGCGGTAACGAAGACGATCGGGATATTGCGTGTCTTTTCCGTGCCGCGCATCAGTTCGGCCAGTTCAAAGCCGTTCATGCCCGGCATTTGCACGTCGAGAATGGCCAGGGCAAATTCGTGCTCCAGCAACAACGACAATGCGGCTTCCGCAGACTGAGCCTGGTGCACCTCACGGTCTTGGCCCTGAATCAGGGCGTCGAGGGCCAGGAGGTTTTCCGGCAGATCGTCGACGATCAGCAGTTTGGCGGTGATGTGCCTTAGCATGCGCTGGATTCCAGGTTGGCGAGCAATTGCCCGATACCGCTCAAAGAAAGAATAAGGTCGGGCTGGTGGAGCGCCAATGCGGCCTCCGGCATCAGCGCCACCTGGGCGTCGCAGGGGTCCTGGACCACGGTCCGGCCGCCGCTGCTCTTGATGTAGGCAAGGCCTTTGGCACCGTCCTCGTTGGCGCCTGTGAGCAATACACCCAACAGGCCCGCGCCATAGGCATCGGCAGCCGAGATGAACAGGAAGTCAATGGCCGGGCGCGAGAAATGCACCGGTTCCTCCTGGCTCAGCGACAGGCTCAAATCCTGCTCGACCGACAGGTGATAACCAGGGGTCGCCACGTAGATCTGGCCAGGGGCGATGGCCTCTTTGTCCCGAGCCTCGCTTACCGGCCTGTGCAGGCGCCGCTGCAGCACTTCGGCCAGATGGCTGTGACGGTCATCGGGCAGGTGCAGCACGCACAGCACAGGCGTCACGAATGCCGGCGGCAGGCCGCCGAGCACCTGAAACAGCGCCTGCACGCCGCCCGCCGAGGCACCGATCACCACCGCGTTTACGCCCTTCATGATTTCCGGAAGATCCGTTCGGGCTTGACCAGCGGCTCGAAGCGGTCGCTGTAAGCGGAGAAATCCACCGATTCCTTGCTGCCCAGCACCAGAAAGCCACGGTGACACAAGGACTCATGGAACAGCCCCAGGGCGCGGTCCTGCAGCTCCTTGTTGAAGTAGATCAGCACATTGCGGCAGGACACCAGCTGGGTTTCGGAGAACACACTGTCTGTGGCCAGGCTGTGGTCGGCGAAGGTCACGTTGTCGCGCAGGCTGCTGTCCATGATGGCGTTACCGTAGGCGCTGGTGTAGTACTCGGCAAAATCGCGGCGCCCGCCGGCCAGGCGGTAGTTTTCTTCGTACTCGCGCATGCTCTGCATCGAGTAGATGCCCTGCTTGGCCCGGTCCAGTGAACGCGGGTTGATATCGGTGGCATACAGGATGGTGCGCTCGAGCAGCCCTTCCTCGCGCAGCAGGATGGCCATCGAGTACACCTCCTCGCCGGTGCTGCAGCCAGCGATCCAGATCTTGATCGACGGCCAGGTGCGCAACAGCGGCACCACTTCGTTGCGCAGGGCAAGGAAGTGGCTCGGGTCGCGGAACATCTCGCTGACCGGGATCGTCAGGAACTGCAGCAACTGCATGAACATGCCCGGGTCGTGCAGCACCCGCTCCTGCAGGGCCGACACCGTCAGGCAATCGAACTGGCGCAGGGCATGGAGGATCCGGCGCTTGATAGACGCGCCGGAGTAGTTGCGAAAATCGTAGCTGTACTTGAGGTAGATCGCCTCGATCAGCAGCCTGATCTCGATGTCGGTGTTGCGCTCGCTAATCAAATTCGCTCCAGTTGCGGCAGCCACACACGGATCAACGAGAACAGGCGGTCCAGGTCGATCGGTTTGGCCAGGTAATCATTGGCGCCAGCCTGCAAGCAGCGCTGCTGGTCATCCTTCATCGCCTTGGCGGTCACGGCGATGATCGGCAACTTGCGCCAGCGCGGCTGCTGGCGGATCAGGCGGGTAGCCTCGAAGCCGTCCATTTCCGGCATCATCACATCCATCAGCACCAGGTCGATATCGTCATGCTGCTCCAGGCGTTCGATGGCCTCACGCCCGTTGCGGCCGATCTCGACGATGGCACCCTTGTGCTCCAGGGCACTGGTGAGGGCGAAAATGTTACGCACATCGTCGTCCACCAGCAGCACCTTGCGGCCTTCGAACACCTTGTCACGGCTGCGCGCGGTCTTGAGCATGCGCTGGCGTTCATGGGACAGCTGCGATTCGACTTTGTGCAGGAACAACGTCACTTCGTCGAGCAGGCGCTCCGGCGAGCGGGCACCCTTGATGATGATCGAACGTGAATACTTGAGCAGCTCGGCTTCTTCCTCACGGGTGAGGTTGCGCCCGGTATAGACGATCACCGGTGGGAAGGAGCGGATATCTTCTGCCGTCATGCGCTTGAGCAGCTCGTTACCGAGCATGTCGGGCAGCTTGAGGTCGATGATCATACAGTCGTAGATGTTCTCGCGCAGCAATGCCAGGGCGTCCTGGGCCAGGGCCACAGCGGTGATCTCGACATCATCGTCGCCGATCAGGCGGGCGATGCTCTCGCGCTGAAGGTCGTCATCCTCCACCAGCAGGATGTGCTTGAGCTTCTGGGTGAGCTTGGCTTCCAGGCGAGCGAACACTTCCTTGAGTTCTTCGCGGCTGGTCGGTTTGACCGCGTAACCCACCGCGCCCATGTGCATGGCCGCCTCGACGCGGTCTTCCACCGATATGATGTGCACCGGGATATGCCGGGTGGCAGCCAGCTCCTTCAGGCGCTGCAACACGGTGAGGCCGGAGTGGTCGGGCAGGCGCATGTCCAGCAGGATCGCATCGGGAATGTACTGGGCGGCCAGCGCGAAGCCCTCGTCGGCGCCCTGGGCCACCAGGCAGCTGTAGCCCAGTTCGTGAGCCAGGTCGAAGAGGATACGGGCGAAGTTCGGCTCGTCCTCGATCACCAGGATGCAGCGGTTGCCGAACGGGGCGTGCTCGCGGTCATCTGCGAAGGTCGGTGCAGGCAGTTTCGGCGATGCTGCCGTGGCGACCTTGGGCGCCGGCGGCAAGGTGTCGACTGCCGGGCGCAGGCTGTGGGCCTCGACCTCCTCGACCTCGGCTTCGTAGCGCTCCGGCATGGTCAGGCTGAACACACTACCCTGGCCAGGGTTGCTGTCGACGCTGATCTGTCCACCCAGCAAATGCGCCAGGTCGCGGGAAATCGACAGGCCCAGCCCGGTGCCGCCGTATCGGCGGTTGCTGCTGCCATCGACTTGGTGGAAGGCACCGAAGATCGCCTGCTGCTGGTCGGCGGCGATACCGATGCCGGAGTCGCGCACGGCAAAGACAATGCCGGTGCCTGCCTGGTGGCTGATGGTCAGGCTGACCTGGCCGTGGTCGGTGAACTTGATCGCATTGGACAGCAGGTTCTTGAGTATCTGCTCCAGGCGCTGGCGGTCGGTGAACAGTGTCACCGGTACATGGGGCTCGACGTTGACCTCGAACGCCAGGCCCTTGTGCTCGGCCAGCGGCAGGAACATGCCGCGCAGGCCCTCGACCAGGCGCTCCAGCTGAGTGCTCTCGGGGCGCACTTCAAGCTTGCCGGCCTCGACTTTGGCGATGTCGAGAATGTCGTTGATCAGGTTGAGCAGGTCATTGCCGGCCGAATAGATGGACTCGGCGAACTTGACCTGTTCGGCGCTGAGGTTGCCCTCGCCGTTCTCCGCCAGCAGCTTGGCCAGGATCAGCGAGCTGTTGAGCGGCGTGCGCAACTCGTGGGACATGTTGGCGAGGAACTCGGACTTGTACTTGCTCGAACGCTGCAGCTCATCGGCGCGGGCCTGCAACTCTTGCTGGGCCTGCATCAGCTCGTCGTTCTTGCGGTCCAGGGCATCGGTACGCTCGGACAGTTGCTCGTTGGTCTGCTCAAGCTCGGCTTGCTGGGTCTCCAGGTGGGCCTGGGACTCCTTGAGCACGCGGGACTGCTCTTCAAGCTCCTCGTTCGCAGTCTTGAGTTCTTCCTGCTGCACCTGCAACTCTTCGTTGAGCTGCTGAGTCTCGGCCAGCACTTCCTGGAGGCGTTGACGGTAGCGGGCGCTTTCGATGGACATGCCGAGGTTGCCACCAACCCGCTCCATCAGCTCATCGTCGCGCTCCTGCAGCGGGCGCAGGAAGCCCAGCTCGATCACGCCATTGATCTGGCCATCATCGATGGCCGGCATCAGCAAGGCACTGCGCGGCAAGCCGCTCCCCAGGCCGGAACTGAGGCGGTAGTAGTCCTCGGGCAGGTCATCCAGGCGCAGCAGGCGGCCTTCGCGCACTGCCTGAGACAGCAGGCCATCGTGGGCGGCCAGCACCTGTTCGCGGCCCTGCTCCTCGGCGTCCAGGCCATAGCTGGCGACGCGCACCAGGCGCCCATGGCCGTCGCGCACGTACAGCGCACCGACCACGCTGCCCAGATAGCTGGCGAAGAAGCGCAGGATGTTTTCGCCAAGCATCGGCAGGGTCAGCTGCCCCAGTACCTGCTCGGCCAGCTGGGTCTGACCGTTGCGCAGCCAGGCCTGGTGTTCCAGGCGCTCGGCCGAGCGCTGCTGAGCCTTGAGGTTGTCATCGTAGCTGGTAGACAGCGCCATCAGGTCGCGACGGCCCAGGTAAGCCAACAAAGCGCTCAGGCCAACGATCAATAGCACAAACGCTGAGATGGCGGTCACCGTGACGCTGCTGACCTTCTCGTTGCGGGCCATGCGCAGCTGCTGCTCAGTGCCGATCAGGTCGTCGAATTCCTTGCGGATCTCGTCGGTGATGCGTTTGCCGCGACCGTTGATGACCGACTGTCGGTAATCCCCGCCATCGCGGCGCTGGTTGATCATCTCGCCGCCAAACTCATTCCAGGCATGCTGCAGGGCGATCAAGCGGTCGATGCGATCGACCTGCTGAGGGTTGTCCTCGACCATGCCGCGCAGGCTGTTGAGGCTACCCTGAATCTTCGGTTTGGCGACCTCGTAAGGGTCCAGGAAGCGCTCGTCACCGGTGATCAGAAACCCGCGCATGCCGGTTTCCATGTCGATCGACAGCTTGACCGCTTCGTTGGCATTGCCGATCACCCGATCGGTGTGCTCGACCCACTGCATGGCCGACAACAGGTAGTTGATCACCGCGACGAAAGCCACGGCACCGAGCAGGCCCACCCCCAGGGGCAAGCCAATGTTGCGGCTCAACAGCTTGCGGAAGCTTTGCTGGTCCATCGAGGCTGCTTGAATCATTTGAAAACGCCCGAGCGAAAAAGTCCATTGAACGGTGTGGCGGATAAAGCCTGTTCTTGTATGCCGCCGCGCTCACCGGTTAACAGCGAGTCTAACCAGCTTTGCTGGCCGCGACAGGGCATTTAGCCAGTATTTGAAGGTTACCTTCAGCAATCGTTCCATCCAATCGCAACGATCGGTATCCTCACGGAACTTCTGACGCTGGCCGGCGCACAGAATAAAGACATTCTTCTGGTACAGGATCACAAAATGCACCTCTTGGTAGTCGAAGATGACGACATCGTCCGTATGTTGATGGTCGATGTGCTCGACGAACTGGGCTATGAGACCCTGGAGGCGGACTGCGCCAGTGCCGCGCTAAAGATCCTTCAAGACCCAGGCAAGGCGCTGGCCCTGCTGATGACCGATGTAGGCCTGCCGGACATGCGCGGCGAAGAACTGGCGAAACAGGCCCGTGCCATCCGGCCAGCGCTGCCAGTGCTGTTTGCCAGCGGCTACGCCGAAAGCCTCGATGTGCCCGAAGGGATGCACATGATTGGCAAGCCGTTCAGCATCGAGCAGTTGCGCGATAAAGTGGTGGGGATTTTGGGTACGCCGTGACATCGGTGGCGCCTCTTCGCGGTTTTACCCGTGAAGAGGCCGGCTCAAGTCCATGACTCGCGCCGCAGCAGGTAAGTATCCATGATCCACCCCTTGCGCCTCCTCGCCTCTTCGCGCACCTGTAGAATCCGCCCCTTCACCGCCTGCAAAGGCCCGGCGATCAGCACTTCGTCCTCCGTTCCCAGGTAAGCCCCCCAATAGATCACCAACCCAGGGTCGTCGATCCGGGCAAATGCGCATTGCCCGTCAAGCATCACCACCACATTGTCGATCTGCCCTTGTTGCGCCAGGCGCCGCCCCGGTAAAACCACCAATGGCTCGCCTATACGGTTCAGCGGCACCTGATGCCGCGCCGCCAGCGCCTGCACACTGCTGATGCCTGGGATGACCTGCAGGCGCAGTGACACACCACGCTCACGAACCAACTGCAGAATGCGCAGGGTACTGTCATACAAGCCAGGCTCGCCCCACAGCAAAAAGGCGCCGATGTCATCACTGCTCATTTCGTCGGCTATCAGCCGGGCATACAGCGCCGCGCGCTGGCGGTGCCAGTCCTGGACCGCAGTCACATAGTCGGCCGCTTCAGCGTCGCGTCGCGGATCGGCAACCTGTACCAAGCGGTAGTCGCCCTGCGGCCTGTAGCGTTCAACAATGGCCTTGCGCTGACTAATCAGCTCGTCTTTGTCCGAGCCTTTGTCAATTACGAAGAAGACGGTAGCGCGGCGCAGAGCATCGACGGCCTCGTAGGTCACCTGGCGCGGGTCGCCTGGGCCGATACCAATCAACAACAGGTCTCTCATGGCTTCGCCCTGAACAATAACCGGCAGCCATTGTCGGCCGACCGCCGGTGTTTGGCAAAGCGCACTCAGAAGATCGAGAAGTTGTAGCTGACGATGACGCGAGTTTCGTCCATGTCGCGCGCCCACTTTTCGTAGTTGCTGCGGTAGGTAGAATTGCGCAGTCGCACGCTGACATCTTTGAAGGTACCGCTCTGTACCTGGTATTTGAGCTCGGTGTCGCGTTCCCATTCCTTGCCTTGGGCGTTACTGCCCGGGACCTTGATGTGCTCGCCATTGATGTAGCGGGTAAAGAACGTCAGGCCCGGCACGCCCAAGGCCTTGAAGTCGTAGTCGTAACGCAACTGCCATGAGCGTTCCTGCGCGGCGGCAAAGTCATTGACTTGCGCATAGTTGACCAGGTACGGGTTGCTGCCATCGAGGTACGGCATGGCGTTTTCGCCATACATGCGCTGCCAGCCTGCACTGACCTTGTGGCCGCCCAGGCTATAACCGAGCATGCCACTGAAGGCGCGATGGTCGATTTGGCCTGCTCGGGCGTTACCGATGTCATCGCTCTTGATCAGCCGCAGGTCGGCCGACAGGCTGCCGACTGCAAGCGGCTGGCTGGCGACCAGACCGAGAAAGTGCTGACGGTAGATGTTTTCCAGCTTGGCCATTTGGTATTGGGCGCTGAACCGATCATTGAACCGGTAATCCAGCCCTGCCAGGTCGAAGTGGTCGGCTTGGGTATCACAGGCATAGCGCTTGTTCTTGCAATGCACGCGAATGTCCTGGCGGTCGGTGGAATCGCGGGCGGTGTATTTGTTCAGGCGGGCCAGCGTGAATTTCAGGTCGCGCACTTCTTCTGAAGTGAGCATGGCGCCGTGAAACATCGTCGGCAACAGGCGCCCATCGTTGTATTTCAACAACGGAACATCCGGCATCATCGAGCCGTATTTGAACACGGTATTGGACACCTTGACCTTGGCGGCCAGGCCCATCTTCGCGTATTGGTCAGCAGCGTGCCTGGGGTCATGACCAGAAGAAGGCAACAAACCGCTGTTACTGTCCGCCGGGCTGGAGTCCAGCTTGACACCGAACATGCCCAATGCGTCCACACCGAGGCCTACCGGGCCTTGGGTATAACCCGACTGCACGTTGAGAATGAAGCCTTGTGCCCACTCTTCCCGCTTTGACGCACCTTGGCTGGAAGTGCTGTGGCCGTCACGAAAATCCCGGTTGAAATAAACTGTGCGTGCTTCGACCTTGGCACGGCTGTCTTCAAGAAAACCGGCGGCCTGGGCGTGCACACCGGCACACATCAGCAACAGGCCGGCAACTCGGCGCCCAGGGGCGAGAGGAAAAGGGGCAAACATGCGAGGGAACATCCAGAGAAAGGCAGAAAACAATGCACGGCGAACGCACGCGGCGCAGACAAGACCCGGCCGAACAATCTCCGACCATCATTGAAAATGATTGCGCAAAGGCGCTAGCCCGCACCATTGGACCATGGTCTAGAAACGCCGCACTGACTACCTGTCACGCATCGAAATTACCGCCCGAAACACTTGTAAAGTTCCCTTCTTAATTGGAAAAGTTTGCGGTTTACCCAATTGCCACAAGTGTCTACACTCGATACCAGCGAACAGTTTAACCCCCCCGCGTGGCCGGCGTTATTTCTCTTCAATGTTCGTCACGCCCCGCCACAGATGACGTACAGGAGTGATTACAGTGTCCAGACTTGCAGAGTTTCGTGCTGCCGAAAAAGCGCTCCAGGAACAGATGGCTCAACTGGAGGCGCTAAAAAAGGATGCCGGCCTAAAACGTGAAATCGAATTCGAGCAGAAACTAGTCGGCCTGATGAAAAGCTATGACAAAAGTCTGCGCGACATCATCGCCATCCTCGACCCCAAGGCCGTCACTCGGGGCGCGACCAGTGCGCCAAAGCAACAACGTCGTCCGCGCGTGGTGAAAGTGTATGAAAACCCGCACACCGGCGAGCTGATCGAGACCAAAGGTGGCAACCACCGCGGGCTGAAGGCGTGGAAAGAACAGTACGGGGCCGGCACGGTGGAAAGTTGGCTGCGCTGATGAAACGTCAACGCTTGCTTCACACTTTTTTCACAAGGGCTGGCTCAATATCGAGACAGCTAAAGGACTAGCGACCCCATCACGCGCCCGCACACGCGGGCCTCTAATTCCAGCGCCCTGCACTCGTGCAGGGCGCTTTCATTTGCGCAATCGGTTCACTGCCGTATCATGGCCCTCCTGTCTGTTCCGCTGGCCCCGGTGCCAGCCTCGTCTCTGGAGTACCCATGAGCCTGCACGATCTGCAAAACCTGCCTGGCGTCACCGCACAGCCCGACGCCGCCACTGCTCAATTCGTTTTCAACCACACCATGCTGCGGGTCAAGGACATCGAGAAGTCGCTGGACTTCTACACCCGTGTCCTGGGCTTTCGAGTGGTCGACAAGCGCGACTTCCCGGAAGCGGAATTCAGCCTGTACTTCCTGGCCTTGGTCGACCCGGCGCAGATTCCGGCCGACGACGCCGAGCGCCATCAGTGGATGAAATCGATCCCCGGCGTGCTTGAGCTGACCCACAACCACGGTACTGAAAACGACCCGGCGTTCGCCTATCACAACGGCAACACCGACCCACGTGGTTTCGGCCACATCTGCATTTCGGTACCGGACGTGCGTGTTGCCTGCGCCCGCTTCGAAGAGCTGAACGTGCCGTTCCAGAAACGCCTGGCAGACGGCCGCATGAACCATCTGGCCTTCGTCAAAGACCCGGACGGTTACTGGGTCGAAGTGATTCAGCCCTCTGAGCTCAAGGGCTGATCCGAAAGTGTGAGCCTCGTCGGCTTGCGCTCGTCAGGCCGGGAACTCCCGGCCCCTCGCTGTGGTATATGGAAGTAACAGCTTCACTAGCCACAGCGAGGTAAGGACGATGCAATCTCTTCACTGTGAATACCGCGACCACACCATCACCGCCAGTGTGATGCCTCACCCCGACTCCCCTCTGCCCTATTCTGCGGGGTGCCTGATCACCGATCCGCAAGGCCATACCAGCAAGCGTTTATCCATGCCGATGAAGTTCTTCTCTAACCTTGAGAATGCTCAGCATGTGTCGCTGGCCCATGGCCGGGCCTTGGTGGACGAGCAGTTGGACAAGGGGCACAAGGCGTTCTGACCTTGGGCATCGACGGCCTCCTCGCCGGGTTGCCCGCGAGGAGGCCGCAGAAGAAGAGCTAGACGTCCCGGGCGTATGCCACTGCAGCCTCGACCTGCTCCCGGGTAGGTCGCACGCCGGTGTACAGTACGAACTGCTCCAGTGCTTGCAACGCGATCACCTCCAAACCGGTAATCACCGGCTTGCCGAGCGCCTGCGCCCGGCGGATCAAGGGCGTCTGCGCCGGCATAGCCACCACATCGAAGACCCGCTGCGCCGCAGCAATGGCGTTCTCGCTGAACGCCAGCTCGTGGGCCTCTTGCCCGCCCGCCATGCCGATCGGCGTCACATTCACCAGCATCGGCGGGCACCGGTCACCCAGCTCAGCGACCCAGCGATAGCCACAAACGTCGGCCAACTGCCGCCCCGCCTGCTCGTTGCGGGCGACGATGATGCCCTCCTTGAACCCGGCATCGCGCAGAGCACTGGCAACCGCCTTGGCCATGCCACCACTGCCGCGCAGGGCAAAGGCTGTAGACGGGTCGACACGATGCTGCTCGAGCAGCTGCCGCACTGCCAGGTAGTCGGTGTTGTAGGCTTTCAGATGACCTGCCGTGTTGACCACGGTGTTGACCGACTCGATGGCTGCCGCTGACGGGTCAACCTCATCGACCAAGGCCATGCAGGCCTCCTTGTACGGCATGGAAACACCACAGCCGCGGATGCCCAGCGCGCGGATACCCGCCACAGCGGCCGGCAAGTCATCGGTGCTCATCGCCTTGTAGTAGTAATCCAGGCCCAACTGCCGGTACAGGTGGTTATGAAAGCGAACGCCAAAGTGACCTGGCCGGCCGGCCAGGGAAATGCACAGCACGGTGTCCCTGCTGGGAGTTGCCGTCATAACCTGCTCCTTGTTCGTAACTGAAACGTTTGTTCAGCGTAACAGACCCACCCGTTCATCGCCCCTTACACAACCTTTACCGTTTCCCTGCGCTCAGCTGACAGTGGCTAGAGCCATAGTAGTGAACAGTTGATAAAGCTGATGAGCACTATTGAGCGAGTCGATTTCAAACCGAGCTGGCCGCTGCGTAAGGTAGGGGCATGTTTTACAGGAGGTCCACATGGCCACTATCCAGATCATGTCCGTCGTCGGCAGCGCCGTTCCCTCTACCCTGCGTGAGCAGGGCCTGCTGGCATGTTGGTACCTGGTGCGCAACGGTGAAGCGGTGAGCGGACCGTTGGCTACCCGTGCATCAGCCCAGGCCCTTGCCGACCGACTGAAGGACGATTGTCTGCTCGCTTGAAAACGAACGTGTTGTGCGTTGCTCTCTGCCCTGTTCTGGCCCGCCTTTTGGCGGGTCTTTTTTTGCCAGCGCGAAACCGACGAACGGAGGGAGGACAACCGTTACAGCATGAAGGTTTTTTCATTTCGACCGGGTAGCTCCACGAGCATTCGACAGCCGCTGAGCCATACTCCAGAATGCGAGCGGTTTTTGGGGGAAACCCTTGCACAGCCAACGACATACCAACTTTTAGTGAGCCTGAACGTGAAAACATCCCTGTCCATCCTCAGCCTGCTGCTGTTGCTCACAGGTACCGCGACCCTACCGTCGACCGCTGCTGCACAACCCCCAGCCCAGATTCAACGCGACCCTTCAAAGCTGCATCTGGCTTCCGGCAGCGCCCTGCTGATCGACCTCAATACCAACAAGGAACTGTATTCGAGCCACGCCGACCGCGTGGTGCCGATTGCCTCGGTGACCAAACTGATGACTGCGATGGTGGTGCTGGACGCCAAGCTGCCCATGGATGAGATGCTCACCATGACCATCGCCAACAACCCGGACATGAAAGGGGTGTACTCGCGCGTGCGCCTGGGCAGCCAACTCAACCGCCGCGAAACCCTGCTCATTACCCTGATGTCGTCAGAAAACCGCGCCGCCACCTCCCTGGCCAACCACTATCCAGGGGGCTACCCGGCTTTCATCAAGGCGATGAACGCCAAAGCCCGCAGCCTGGGCATGGCGCACACCCGCTATGTCGAGCCGACCGGCCTGTCGACACAGAACGTCTCCAGCGCCCGCGACCTGGCCAAGCTGCTGATGGCATCGCGCAAATACCCGATGCTCAGCGAGCTGTCGACCACCCGCGAAAAAACCGTGGCCTTCCGCAAACCCAACTACACACTGGGCTTTCGCAATACCGACCACCTGGTCAACAAGAGCAACTGGGACATCAAGCTGACCAAGACCGGCTTCACCAATGAGGCCGGGCATTGCCTGGTGCTGCTGACGCGCATGGACAACCGCCCCGTGGCCATGGTGATCCTCGATGCGTTCGGCAAGTACACCCACTTTGCCGATGCAAGCCGCATGCGCCAGTGGCTGGAGACCGGCACAGCCAAGCCGGCACCGGCAGTGGCGATGCAGTACAAGTCGGACCGGCAGAACAAGAGCCGCCTGGCCGCAGAGTAACGCCTCAAGGGGCTGGCCCGTTTGCGGCGTTATCCGCAGGCGGGCCGGTTCACACAGGCTCAGGCCTGAGTGCTGACGACCGTACCGGCAGTGCTGCCACCCGTCTCCTGCAACGCTTCGAGCAGCTGCGACGTAGCGGTCATGATCTGGCCATTGAGCGTGGTAATGCTCGCCTGCCTGGCACTCACGGCAGCGGCCTTGGCTGTCTCTTCCATTTTCTGCGCCATCAGGTTGGCCAGTTGTTTCTGCTCTTCGGCCAACTGCTTTTGCAGCTGCTTGATCATCTCGCGCAATTGCTTGATGTGCGCAGGCTCCGAGCTCTCATCGCTTTGCTGCGCACCTTGCGCACCGCCGCCACCCTGAGCCTTGGCCGTTTCTGACGACGCGGCTGACGCTCCACTCTTCTGAGCGTCTTCGCTTTTTACCGTTTCAGCACTGCCGGCGGCCTGCGCCGAAACGTTGTTGATGGTGATTGCTGCGATACCTGCCATGTTCCGGTCCCTGCCTTGAAATAGGTCCTTGCGTTGACCTGCCTATCGGCCACGCGGCGCAGTTCTTTAGCCCGGCAGCACAAGCTGTGCGCAATGACTCAGGTAAATTCCCTGGTACATGGCTCGTTCCAACCAATGTACTCACGCAGGCGCCGGAGCACCGGCGGGCGCACACATTCGACCATTATGGGATCGCAGCCATGAGCCAGTCTTCAAACCCGGAAACCATCAAGGATCTGATCGGCGTGGGCTTTGGCCCTTCCAACCTGGCCTTGGCCATCGCCCTGGAGGAACTCGCCCAGACCCAAGGCCGCGCCCTCGACGCGCTGTTCATCGACAAGCAGAAGCAATACCGCTGGCATGGTGAAACGCTGGCGACCCAGAGCGAGCTGCAGATATCCTTCCTCAAGGATCTGGTCTCGCTGCGCAACCCCACCAGCCCCTACAGTTTCGTCAACTACTTGCACCAGAAGCAGCGCCTGGCCGATTTCATCAACCTGGGCACCTTCTACCCCTGCCGCCTGGAGTACAACGACTACCTGCGGTGGGCCGCCGAACATTTCGCCAATCAAGCCGTCTATGGCGAGCAAGTGCTGCGTATCGAGCCGGAAGTGAAGGCTGGCCGTGTCGAGCATTTGCGCCTGGTTTCTGAAGATGCGCAGGGCCGTGAATACACCCGGCGTACCCGTTCGGTCGTGGTCGGCACGGGCGGTACGCCGAAAATCCCGGAAAAATTCGGCGCCTTCAAGGACGACCCGCGCGTCTTCCACCACTCCCAGTACCTGAGCAGCCTGCAAAAGTTGCCATGCGCCGAAGGCAAACCGATGCGCATCGCGGTAATCGGCTCTGGCCAGAGCGCAGCAGAAGCATTCATCGACCTCAATGACAGCTACCCGTCGGTCAAAGTCGACATGATACTGCGCGGTTCGGCACTCAAGCCTGCGGACGACAGCCCGTTCGTCAACGAGATCTTCTCGCCGGACTACACCGACCTGGTCTACAACGAGCCGGCCGAGCAGCGCGCCAAGCTGCTGGGTGAATACCACAACACCAACTACTCAGTGGTCGATCTGGACCTGATCGAGCGCATCTACGGCATCCTCTACCGCCAAAAGGTTTCGCATCAGCTGCGCCACAACGTGCTGTGCCGTCGCCAGGTGGAAGCGGTTGTCGCCACCCGCGACGGCATCGAACTCACCCTGCGCGACCTGGCCACCGACCAGCATCAGACCCACCGTTACGATGCGGTCATTTTGGCCACCGGCTACGAGCGCCGCTCGCATCGCGACCTGCTGGCGCCGTTGGCCGGTTACCTTGAGGATTTCAACGTCGATCGCAACTACCGGGTATTGTCCAGCCCGAATCTTGAAGCATCGGTTTACCTGCAAGGTTTCTGCGAGGGCAGCCATGGCCTGAGCGACACTCTGCTGTCGGTACTGCCGTCGCGTGCCGCCGAAATCGGCCGGGCGCTATACCAGGACCTCGCGCGCCAACATGACAAAGCGCAACCGTCGGTCGCCCTCACCAGCGCCTGACCCGTCGCTGCCTTCAAGCCGACACGGCGCCCCGCGCCCTGTCGGCTTTTGCTTTTCTGAAATATTTAGTTGCATTTAAATAGGCAGGATTTCCATTCTCATTCGTCTTTATAGA
The DNA here is from genome assembly GCF_977070485.1 of Lelliottia jeotgali. NCBI lineage: Bacteria > Pseudomonadati > Pseudomonadota > Gammaproteobacteria > Enterobacterales > Enterobacteriaceae > Lelliottia > Lelliottia jeotgali. The sequence goes on along the minus strand of NZ_CDRVFO010000002.1, from coordinate 134,020 downwards.
TGCAGCCCCTGTGGTTGGGCATATGCTCGACCCTCATTTTCAGAAGACCGACCCATGGCCAAATCAACCAAAAAATCCAAGTCCAAGCTGTGGTTCCTGGTCCACAGCTGGCTCGCCCTGCCGATCTGGTTCTTCGTGCTGATCGTCTGCTTCACCGGCATGCTTGCCGTGGTCAGCCAGGAAATCGTCTGGCTGGCCAACGCCGATGTGCGCGCCAGCAAGCCCGACGACAGCGCCGAACGCCTGACCTTTCAGCAGGTGCTAGACGCCCTGCACAAGGCCGAACCCGATATGGTGGTGCGCACACTGAGGCAGCCGGACGGTTCGCACTTTGCCCTCAACGCCGGGGTTACCCTGCCCGACGGCAGCAGCCCGACGCTGTACGTCAACCCCTACACCGGGGCCATCCAGGGCAAGGTTCCCGACTTCAACTTCGAAGCGTTCACCCGTGCCCTGCATGGCTGGTGGCTGGTGCCCTTCACCAACGGTTTCAGTTGGGGCTGGTACCTGGTCTCGCTGCTGGGCCTGCCGATGCTCGCTTCGCTGGTGACAGGGCTGGTGGTGTACAAGAAATTCTGGAAAGGCTTCTTCAAGCCCATCCGCACCGGCCACGGCTCGCGCATTTTCTGGGGCGATCTGCATCGCCTGGCCGGGGTCTGGTCGATCTGGTTCATCGCGGTCATTGCCATCACCGGCACCTGGTTCCTGATCCAGGCGATCCTGTTCGATAACCACATCACGATCTCCAGCCAACCGATCACACCTGTGATCGCCCGGGAAGATGTACCGCAAACCGCCGATGGCAGCCCTGCCCCGCGCATCGACCTGGACGAAGCGGCGCGTATCGCCGGCCTGGCCATCCCGGGCCTTGAAATCAACGCCATCTCGCTGCCCGCCACGGCCTACAGCCATATCACCCTCAATGGCCCGGGCTGGTACCCGCTGATGTTCCAGAGTGCCAACATCAACCCCTACACGCGTAACGTCGACAGCCAGTTCCTGATCAGCGACCGCTCCGCCCTGGAGTTCGTCACCGAATCCATGCGCCCACTGCACACCGGCGACTTTGGCGGCCTGCCGGTCAAACTGATCTGGTTCTTCTTCGGCCTGGTCCTGACGCTGATGGTGTTCAGCGGCCTGTTGATCTGGACCAAGCGGACCGCCCAGGCGACTGCCGCCGCCCTCAAGCGCAGCGAGCGTGCGCCCCGCGCCACCGCCAGCGATACCCCCGTGGAGATCCGCACATGAGCCAGGCCCAGGCCCTGCCCACCCGCCCATTCAAGCAATGGTGGCTGAAGTGGCGCTTTCACTTGAACATTCTGTTGATCCTCATCCCGCTGGGCTTCATGCCCAAGTATTTCGCCGACGCCAAGCTGTTTCGCGGCGATGCCGGGCTGGGCGTGAACCAGATCAGCGATATCCAGGTTGGCCCTTACAGCCTGGACCTGGCCGAGCTGCGCAGTGAAGCCCCCCGCGCCGACGGCCCGGCGGGCTACTTCAAGCCCTTCAACGCCGCGCTTTGCAAAGCCTGCATCAACGACGTCAAAGCGGTGTACCTGCGCATCGGCAAACCCCGCAGCCTGCGCGCCGCCGGCACCATCTTCTTCGGCGCGCCGTACCGCATGGTGACCAACCTGCCGATCCCTGCGCGCACCAAGCCCGACGCGCAGATCTGGATCACCCTCGAAGGCTGGGACGGCAGCATGCACCAGGCATCGGTCCCGTTGAGCAAGGCTTCGCCAGCCACCGTGGCCTGGCTCGAAAAACAAGGAGGCAAGAAATGAAGCACATGATGCGCAGGCTCGCCCTGCCCCTGCTGGTGCTGGCCGCAGGCCCGGCCCTGGCCCACAACCCGATGTGCGAGTGCGAAGAGCTCGATGGCGGCCAGGTCAAGTGCACCGGTGGCTTCTCGGACGGCAGCGGCGCCCCGGGCGTGACCCTGGACGTGATCGGCTACGACGAGCAAGTACTGGTCGGCGGCAAGCTCGGCGATGACTCGACGCTTACCTTCAAGCGCCCCGATGGCGAGTTCTACGTGCTGTTCGATGCCGGCCCCGGCCACGTGGTGGAAGTCGACTACGCCGACATCGCGCAACCATGAGCGGCCCTACCCTGAGCCGCACCCAGGTGGTGCGCCCCGCCGGCGCCGGGCACGAAACCCTCTACGTGCTGCTGGTCAGCCTGCTGATCGTCATCGTCGCGGCCTGCGTGGTGCTGCTGCGCGGTGAACGCGAAGACGAGCAGGCCATCGCCAGCCACCAGATCGACGCCCGCCGCGACCTGACGCCCGCCGAACAAGGCGTCTATACCGACCTTCGCGTCGCATTCGACGAGATCCAGCTGCTGCGCGAAGAAACCGCCGCCGTACCCAGTGTGGTGTCGTTGGCCGAGGAAGGCTTGCCACCGTTCGTGGTAGATGCCGGCAGCCAGAGCCGTGGCAGCCACCAATGGCAGTGGCTGGAGGCTGGCGCCTATCTGGGTCGCAGCCAGGCCCCGCAGGTCGCCGGCAGCTTTTTGCTGATCGTGCCGCACGAGCGCAGCGGCCAGCCTGACGTCTGGCTGCGCCGCGACAGCGCCGCCGTGGTACCGCAAGACCTTGGCCAGGCAACCCTGATCGCCGCTGGCTGGCAGCAAGTGGTCAGCCATTACGACGCTGGGGTCACCCGCGAACACCGTCACTGAACCCAAGGAATTCCCCCATGTTGCGCTCCGCCCTCACCCTGCTCCTGGCCCTCGCGTTACCGGCCCTGGCCCTGGCCGACACCGGCAAGCCCTTGCGCATCGGCATTACCCTGCATCCGTACTACAGCTATGTGAGCAATATCGTCGGCGACAAGGCCGAAGTGGTGCCGCTGATTCCCGCAGGCTTCAACCCGCACGCCTACGAGCCACGCGCCGAGGACATCAAGCGTATCGGCAGCCTGGACGTGGTGGTGCTCAACGGCGTCGGCCATGACGATTTCGCCGACCGCATGATCGCCGCCAGTGAGAAGCCCGACATCAAGACCATCGAAGCCAACCAGAACGTGCCGCTGCTGGCGGCCACCGGCATCGCCGCCCGCGGTGCCGGCAAAGTGGTCAACCCGCACACCTTCCTGTCCATCAGCACCACCATTGCCCAGGTCAACAACATCGCCCGTGAACTGGGCAAGCTCGACCCGGACAACGCCAGGTTCTACACCCAGAATGCCCGCGCCTATGCCAAGCGCCTGCGCGGCTTGCGCGCCGAGGCGCTGGCCAAGGTCACCGAAGCGCCCGGCGCCAACTTCCGTGTGGCCACCATTCATGCAGCCTACGACTACCTGGTGCGTGATTTTGGCCTGGAGGTCACGGCAGTGGTGGAGCCGGCCCACGGCATCGAACCGAGCCCGGCACAGCTGAAGAAAACCATCGACCAGCTCAAGGCGCTGGACGTCAAGGTGATCTTCTCGGAAATGGACTTCCCGTCGGCCTATGTCGAGACCATCCAGCGTGAGTCCGGTGTGCGCCTGTATCCGCTGACGCACATTTCCTACGGTGAATACACCAAGGACAAATACGAAGTAGAGATGAAGCGCAACCTCGACACCGTGGTCCGCGCCATTCAGGAGAACCGCGCATGACCGCGGCCGCCAACCTCGTTGTGCGCGGCGGGCCCGGCATCGAATTCGCAGGCATCGACCTGACGCTCGGCCGCACGCGCATCCTCGAGCAGGTCCGGTTCAACGTCGCCGCCGGCAGCGTGCATGCCATCGTCGGGCCCAACGGCGGCGGTAAAAGCTCGCTGATCAAGACCCTGCTCGGGCAGATGCCACACCAGGGCCAACTGACCCTGCACTGGCCGGGCGAGCACCAGGTGATCGGTTACGTGCCCCAGGCGCTGGAGTTCGACCGCGGCCTGCCGATGACCGTGGACGACTTCATGGCCGCAATGTGCCAACGCCGCCCGGCCTTTCTCGGCCTTTCGCGTCGCGTGCAACCGGCAATCGACGCAGCGCTGGCGCAGGTAGGCATGCTCGACAAACGCAAGCGGCGCATGGGCGCGTTATCGGGTGGCGAACGCCAGCGCGTGCTGCTGGCCCAGGGTTTGATCCCCGAGCCGCAGTTGCTGGTGCTCGACGAACCCATGTCGGCGCTCGATGAAGCCGGCATCCAGGTGTTCGAGCACTTGCTGCACGGCTGGCGCCAGGCCGGCACCACCGTGCTGTGGATCGAACACGACCTGCAAGCAGTGTTGCGCTTGGCCGATCGGGTCACCGGGCTGAGCCGCCAGGTACTGTTCGACGCCCCACCTGCTCAAGCCCTCACCCCGGAACGCCTGCTGAGCCTGTTCTCCGTACACCCGCGCAGCGAGGGTCGCACCTGATGAGCTATGAAGCATTCCGCCAACTGGTCCAGGAATGGGCCGGCGCTGGCTACCTGCCCGAGGCACTGGCCTACGGTTTCGTGATCAACGCACTGCTCGCCGGCCTGATGATCGGCCCGGTACTGGGCGGCCTGGGCACCCTGGTGGTGGTCAAGCGCTTTGCCTTCTTCTCCGAAGCGGTCGGGCATGCCGCCCTGACCGGGGTGGCCATCGGCATCCTGCTCGGTGAACCCTACACCGGGCCTTACGGCAGCCTGTTCGGCTACTGCCTGCTGTTCGGCATCCTGCTCAACTTCCTGCGCAACCGCACCGGGCTGTCGCCGGACACGCTGATCGGGGTGTTCCTTTCGGTGTCGCTGGCACTCGGGGCGAGCCTGCTGCTGATGCTGGCCGGCAAGATCAACGTGCACATCCTCGAAAACGTGCTGTTCGGTTCGGTACTGACGGTCAGCGCGCAGGACCTGGTGGTGCTGGGCATCGTCGCTGCCCTGGTGCTGGCGCTGGCCCTGCCGCTGTACAACCGCATCATCCTGGCCAGCTTCAACCCGCAGCTGGCCGCCGTACGCGGGGTAGCGGTGAAGACCCTGGACTACCTGTTCGTGGTGCTGGTGACGCTGGTAACGGTGGCGTCGGTGAAGGTGATCGGGGCAATCCTGGTCGGTGCGCTGCTGGTGATTCCGGCCGCTGCCGCGCGCCTGGTCAGCCAGTCGCTCAAAGGGTTTTTCTTCATCTCGGTACTGATCGCCACCCTGAGCACGCTGCTGGGCATCCTGATGCCGATCGTCTTCGACCTGCCGATACCGTCGGGTGCCGCGATCATCCTGGTTGCCGGCCTCTGCTTCGCCCTCGCGGCCCTGGCCCGCGCCCTCGTCCCACGCCTGCAAGGAAACCCGGCATGAACCTGAAACAGCTCACCCTGGCGCTGGCCCTCACCGGCCTGCCCTCGCTCGCCCTCGCCACTGAAGTGCTGACCACCCTGCCGGTGACCCACAGCCTGGCCGCTGCCTTGCTCGACGGTACCGCCGTGCAGCTCAAGCGCGCCGCGCCGGCCAACCTGCCAGCCAGCCGCCAGCCTTCTTACTTCAGCAGCCGTGGCGGAGCGAGCCTTGCCAAAGCGGCGCAGCAGGCCGATGCGGTGATCGGCCTGCGCTCGATCTGGCGTGACGACCCGCTGTACCCCATGGCCCGGCGCAGCAATATCCGCATCGTCGAAATCGATGCAGCGCGGCCGGTGGACGGTGCCCTGCCGGGCATCGCGGTCAGTGGCGACGACGCCTACAGCGCCTACCCCTGGCTGAACCCGACCAACCTTGGGCGCATGGCCGACGTGCTGGCCAACGACCTGGAACGCCTGGCGCCCGCCGACAAAGCGAAGATCCAGGGCAACCTGGCGGGGCTCAAGCGCCAGTTGCTGGAATTGACCGCCAACAGCCAGACGAAGCTTGCCGAGGTCGATAACCTCAGCGTGGTCAGCCTGTCCGAGCGCCTGGGCTACCTGGCCAGCGGCTTGAACCTGGATGTGGTGGAACAGGCACTGCCGGCCGAGGGCAAGTGGGACGAAGCCGCGCTCAAGGCACTGGGCGAAAACCTCAAGAGCCAGGATGTGGCGCTGGTGCTGGACCATCGGCAGCCGGATGCGGCAGTGGCCGAGGTGATCAAGGCCTCGGGGGCCACGTTGCTCGTGGTGGAAAGTGACCCGCAAGACGCCTTGGCCGGGCTCAAGGCCAGTGTCGATCAGGTGGTCGGGGCGCTGAGCAAAGGGTGATGCAGCCTGTACCTGCCCGATCGCCGGCTTGCCGGCGATCGGGCCAGGGCAGACAGCCCTAGCGTTTCATGCACCGCTGATACCGCTCATCCACCCTCCCCGCAAACCACGCCGTGGTCAGCTTGCGGGTGATCTTCGGGCTTTTCAGTTCGATCCCCGGCAACCTGGCGCGCGGCACCGGCTTGCCTGCGGCTGCGTCAGCCAGGGCGAACACCCCGCTGTACAGTTTGCTGTCCTCGAACGCCAGGCTGTCACCCAGTTCCAGCTGGCTGCGAATCTGCGGGTTACGCAGCCCCAGCTTCACACCCAGCTTGCGCGCCGCCTGCTCGGTACTGCCAGGCATGATCGCGCCGGGGGCGATCAGGTCACCATCCAGGGCCAAGGGCACGCCCGTCACTTTGCTCAGGGCAGCCTGAAACGCGGCATTACGGCTGGCGTACCACCCCGCATTGAAGTCGGCGAAACGATAGAGCTGGCGCTCATAGTGCGCGGGGTAACCCAGCAAATGGCCAATACCGAAATACATGCCGCCTCGACGGCTGAAGACCTCCTGACGAATGGTGCCGTCGTACGTGTAGGGGTAGTCCTTGGCATGCTGCTCGGCAAACTCGACGCTGACCTGCATCGGCCCACCGGTGTGCACCGGGTTCAGCCCGCCCAGCAAGGTCCGGCCCAACGGCAGGCCGGTGATGAACTCGTCGTACAGCGCACTCAGCTGCTTCTCACTGCGCACCGCAAGCAGCCGCTGCTGATACGTCTGGCCATTGCCAGAAGCCGTATTCAGCGCACCGTCCACCAGCAACCGCGGGATATGCAGGCTCGCCGCGCGGCGGTCGACCTCGGCACGGGCAATGCGCCCAAGGTTAGGGACCTGCGGGTCGGCATTGAAGGTCGATTCCTGCTCGGTCACCGCCAGCACCGCACACAGGTTGCTCTTGCTCGGGGCGATGCGCTGGGCCTCGAACGCCACCTGGATATCCTTGGCCCAGCCCTCGCGGTCCCTGGCCTGGGCAGGCAACAAGCGCACCAGTTGGGCACGCACCTTGGCGGGGTCGGCCTCGGGCTCTTCCTCGCGACGCCCGGCGCAACCCTGCAGCAGCGCCAGGGCCATCAACCCGGCAGCCAGCAGCCGGCCGTTCAGGGCTGGTCCCCGACCAGGTAGGTCTTGCTGATATGGCGAAATTGCGGGTGGCTGGCGTTGCCCATGAGCTCGAACAGCACCATTTCGCGGGTGACTACCTGCGCCCCGGCCTGCCGCATCCGCTCAAGCCCAGCAGCCTTGTTGGCCAAGGTACGGCTGTCGCAGGCATCCTCGACCAGGAACACCTGCTTGCCCAGGCCCAGCAGGCCGAGCACGGTCTGCAGCACGCAGACGTGGGTTTCCATGCCACACACGATTACTTGCTCTCGCGCCAGAAGGCTGGTTGGCATGCACTGGGCCGCAACGCAAGAAAAGTGGGTTTTTTCCACGACTTCAGCTGCAGGGGCGGCGGCGAGAAGTTCGGGCAGGGTATGACCCAGGCCTTTTGGGTATTGTTCGGAGATGACGATCGGCAGCGCCAGATCGGTGCATGCGGCCAGCAGCCAGCGCGCCCGGGCGCGGGTGCCCTCGGCGTCGCTCATCGCGCCAATGAGCTTTTCCTGGATGTCGACGACCAGCAGCGTGGCCTTGTGAGGATCGATCAGCATTGTCTGCCTCTTGCCTGGGAAAATACCTAGCATCCCCAAGGCAAGCGGCAACGTCAATCAGGCGCAAAGCCGATGGGGCTCCAATGCTGCAGCCAGCGCCGTGAGCACACGGTCCTCCTGCTCATGGATGAAGAAGTGGCTGCCCGGAAACATCTGCAAGGTGAACGCACCCTGGGTTTCCTGGCCCCAGGCCCGCAGTTGCTCTTCACTGGCGCGGTCGTCTTGCCCACCCAGCACATGCAGCGGGCACGCCAAGGCAGGCCTTGGGCGGTAACTGTACCGGCCACAGAGCAGGAAATCCGCCCGCAGAATCGGCAACGTCAGGCTCATCAGCTCGGCGTTGGCCAGCACCTCCTCCGGCGTGCCATTGAGCTCGCGCAGCTCATTGCGCAGCTCGTCATCGGTCTTGGGGTCGCGCCAGTTCTTGCCGTCGTAGTCCTCACGCCGGGTGGGCGCCGCAGTACCGCAGGCTAACAGCGCCACCGGTGGCGGGCACCCCAGCGCCTGCAGCTCGTGGGCCAGCTCGAAGGCCAGCAGCGCCCCCAGGCTATGGCCGAGCAGCGCATACGGCGTGGCGGCGGCCTGGCGCTGTTCGGCTGCCAGCTGCCGCGCCAAGGCCTGCATGTCGGTGTGCAGCGGCTCGCCCATGCGCGCACCGCGCCCAGGCAATTCGACCGGGCATACCTGCAGCCAGGCTGGCAGCTTGCGCCGCCAACGGCTGTAGACCATGGCACTGGCCCCGGAATAAGGCAGGCACAGCAGGTTGAGCGCGGTCACTGTGCGGCAGCGTCCGCCATCTTCTGGCGCAGGCTCAGCGGGCGCATGTCGGTCCAGACTTCATCGATATAGGCCAGGCAGTCCTTCTTCAGCCCGCTCTTGCCCACAGCGCGCCAGCCGTTGGGGATCGCCTTGTAGTCGGGCCAGATGGAATATTGCTCTTCGTGGTTGACCACTACCTGGAATTGGATATCGTCGCGGTCGAAAACGGAAGTCATTGCCTGTCTCCTTGAGTGATGGATGCCGGTACGCGCGTGGCGTAGAGCGGCTCTCTGGTAGACGTAGGAAACTTCCGGAAAATTAGCAATTGGGCACGTCAACATCTGGGCCTCAAGCATCCCTCAGCAAGTCATAGGTATCCAGCAAGCGATAAGCCACCTGCGGATTGCGCTCCAACCCTCGCCGGATAGCCGCTGGAATCGACTGGCGGGTCTTGCGGCATAGGCCAGGCTGGTCATCGAGTTCGATGACAATCCCGCGCATGGTACGCACCTCGTTGTAACCAGGAGCGATGTGCACCCGGATGCCCAGGTTCTCGTACATTCTGGCCTGCAAGCGCTGCAGGTCTTCAAGGTCCTTGAGGTTTTCCAGCCGTTCGATCAGGCGCTTCTCCTCCTGGCGGGTAAGCAAGAGGATGCGCTGCGCAGCTGGCGCGTGCGCAGCCAGGTGCTCGCGGCCGCAGTCACAGGCGCCAGGTGGGCAAGGTTGGCGTAAGGCAGGTGCTGTGCTCATGGGCCAAGCATAGCGCGTCGCGGCGAGAGTAAGAGCAGCAAAAAAGTCATCGGTTTCCCGCCATCGCTAAAGGTGCACCAACCGCTCCCGCAAGAACTCGACAAACCCCTGCACCGGTCTGGCCACCTGCCGATGCTGCGGATAAACCGCCGACAGTTGCAACGCCGGCGGCGTCCAGTCTTGCAGCACGCTCACCAAGCGCCCGTCCGCCAACGCCTGCCCTACAATGAAGGTCGGCAGATAAGTTACCCCCATCGCGGCAATCGCCGCATCCCTGAGCAACTCGCCATTATTGGCCCGCATGCGGCCAGCCACTGCGATTGCCTGGGACCTGCCCCCTTGTGTGAACTGCCATTGCACCTGCCGCGAATGGCCATAGGGCAGGCAGTCATGCTCGGCCAGCATGTCTGGCCGCTGCGGTACGCCCCGCGCTTGAAGATAAGCAGGGCTGGCGCAATACACCCGCTCGACACCCGCAATGCGCCGCGCGATCAGGCTGGAATCCTCCAATGCACCGATGCGCAAGGCCAGGTCATAGCCCTCGCCGATCAGGTCCACGGGCCGGTCACTCAGGTCCACCTCCACATCCACCTGTGGGTGCAAGCGCAGGAACTCGGTCAGCAGGCACCCCAGGTGCGCCATGGCGAACGACAATGGCGCACTCAAGCGCAGGGTGCCGCGCAAGGCCTGGGCCTGGCCGCTGATGTCGTGCTCCACCTGCTGCACCTCACCCAGCAAGCGCAAGGCCGACTGGTAGTAGTGCTGGCCAAGTGGGGTGGCATCCAGGCGCCGGGTGGAGCGGTTGAGCAGGCGTACGCCCAGGCGCCCTTCGAGCTGCATCAGGCGCCGGCTGACCGACTGCTTGGACATGCCCAGGCGGTCGGCGGCGGCGGTAAAACTGCCAGCCTCCATCACTTGGGCAAAAATGCGCATGTCTTCGTACGGGTTCATTGTCTCGCTCTTGGTGACAGTCAAACGCTTTATAGCGGCTTTTTCCCATCATTGCATCTGCCTACTCTACGCACAGGTCGCAGCGATGGCCGCGAAGGCCAGGCAATACGCCCACCACAAACACTTGCCCAGAAAAGGATTCGCCCATGAACATTGTCCACAAGACCCTCACCGTCAGCCTACTGGCCGTGTCCGCAACCAGTGCTTTCGCCGCAGGTAGCCCAGGCGTCGAGCAGCACACCCAGGCCTTCCTCGAAGCCTTGGAAAAAGGCGGCGGCAAGCCGCTCGAACAACTCAGCCCGAAAGATGCCCGCGCCGTGCTGACCGGTGCCCAGGCTTCGGTCAAGGTGGACCTGTCTGGCATTGAAGTGAGAGCGCATACCATCAAGGTCAACGGTGAGGCGATCAAGCTGCAGATCGTACGCCCGGCCAACGTCGAAGGTGAGTTGCCAGTGTTCATGTTCTTCCATGGCGGCGGCTGGGTGCTCGGCGACTTCCAGACCCACCAGCGCCTGATTCGCGATCTGGTGGTCGGCTCCGGCGCAGTGGCCGTTTATGTGGATTACACCCCCTCACCAGAGGCGCACTACCCCACTGCAATCAACCAGGCCTACGCCGCGACCCGCTGGGTGGCCGAGCATGGCAAGGAACTGGGTGTGGACGGCAAGCGTCTGGCCGTGGCCGGCAACAGTGTCGGTGGCAACATGGCGGCGGTGGTCGCGCTCAAGGCCAAAGAGGCCGGTACGCCCCAGTTGCGCTTCCAGTTGCTGCTGTGGCCGGTGACCGATGCCAGCTTCGAGACCGCTTCGTACAAGCAGTTTGCCGAGGGCCACTTCCTCACCACAGGGATGATGAAGTGGTTCTGGGACAACTACACCACCGACGCCAAGGCCCGCGAGCAGATCTACGCCTCGCCGCTACGGGCCAGCAGCGAGCAGCTCAAAGGGTTGCCGCCAGCACTGGTGCAGACGGCGCAGTTCGATGTGCTGCGTGATGAAGGTGAGGCGTATGCACGCAAACTGGATGCGGCTGGGGTGACGGTGACATCGGTGCGCTACAACGGGATGATTCATGACTATGGCTTGCTGAACCCGCTGAGCCAAGTGTCTGAAGTGAAGGCGGCGATGCGCCAGGCGGCGGGGGAATTGAAGGTGCACTTGCAGTAATCAGAGGGTATGCGCTGATCATTCCGACACCAGCCGGGCGCGTTTGGCGCGCAACGCTTTATTCGCGCCACGCGCCAAGGCCCGCTGCCCGCCCCTCAATGCCCCGCTGAAGCCGGCCCCGCCTTGGCAGCAAACGGCGGCTTGGCAAACCACACCAGCAGAATCAACCCGGCAAACACCCAGCCCATCAAGGTGAAGTAGTCCACCGTCGACATCATGTAGGCCTGCCCGTTGAGTATCTGCTCCAGCTGCGCATAGCTTTGCGGGTTTGCCCCGCCCAGTTGCTCCAGCGTATGCCGCGTCGCCGGGTCGAACTGGCTGATGTTCTCGCTCAGGTAGGCATGATGCTGGTCCGCCCGGCGGATCCAGATCCACGTGGTCAACGACGCCGCAAAGCTGCCGCCCAAGGTCCGCAGGAACGTCGCCAGGCCAGACCCGTCGGCGATCTGGTGCGGCGGCAGGTCCGACAGCAGAATGCTTAAGGTCGGCATGAAGAACAGCGCTACACCAATCCCCATGAACAGCTGCACCAGGGCAATGTGCTGGAAGTCCACCTCGTTGGTGAACCCCGCGCGCATGAAACAGCTGGCACCGATGGCCAGGAACGCCAACCCCGCCAGCACCCGCAAGTCGAAACGCTGCGCGTACTTGCCCACGAACGGCGACATGATCACCGGCAGCAGGCCGATCGGTGCCACCGCCAGGCCTGCCCAGGTGGCGGTGTAGCCCATCTGCGTCTGCAGCCACTGGGGCAGGATCAGGTTGATGCCGAAAAAGCCTGCGTAGCCTCCCACCAGCACAATGGTACCGATGCGGAAATTACGGTGCGCGAAAAGCCGCAGGTTGACCACCGGGTGGCGGTCAGTCAGCTCCCAGATGATGAATATCGCCAGGAACACGACCGAGATCAGGCTGCCGATAATGATGAACGACGACTCGAACCAGTCCAGGTCATTGCCCTTGTCGAGCACCACTTGCAATGCGCCCACACCGACAATCAAGGTCAGCAGGCCGATGTAGTCCATGGGCTGGCGGCTGGTCACCACTGGCCGTGCGCGCATCTGCTGGCGCACCACTGCGGCAGCGAACAGGCCGATCGGCACGTTGATGAAGAAGATCCAAGGCCAGCTGTAACTGTCGGTGATCCACCCGCCCAGGATCGGCCCGGCAATCGGCGCCACCACCGTGACCATCGCCAGCAACGCCAGCGCCATCCCCCGTTTGGCCGGCGGGTAGACAGCAATCAGCAAGGTCTGAGTCATCGGGTATAGCGGCCCGGCCACCACCCCCTGCAGCACACGAAAGCCCACCAGCTCCGGCATCGACTGCGAGATACCGCACAGAAAAGACGCCAGTACGAACAGCAGCGTGGCCCAGATGAACAGTTTGACCTCACCGAAGCGCCGGCTGAGCCAACCGGTCAACGGCAACGCGATGGCATTGCTCACCGCGAACGAGGTGATCACCCAGGTGCCCTGCTCGGAACTCACCCCCAGGTTGCCGGAAATGGTCGGCAAGGCGACGTTGGCGATGGTGGTGTCGAGCACCTGCATGAACGTCGCCAGCGACAGGCCTATGGTGGTCAGCAGCAGGCTCGGCGGGGTGAACTGCGCCGCAGCGTTGTTGCTCATCGTTGCGCCGTCTTGCCGGGGGCGCTGTTGTCGTGGATCAGCCGAGCGATCAGATGGTCAGCTTCGACCAACTGACGGTCGTACACCTGGGTGGTGTAGCTGGCCTGCTGCGGCGGCTGTTGGGCCAGGGCCGGGCCGCTCTGGTCGTGCAGGTCGACCTCGACCACGGTGGACAGGCCGATGCGCAGCGGGTGGTCCTTGAGCTGGTCCGGGCTGAGGTGGATGCGCACCGGTACGCGCTGGACGATCTTGATCCAGTTGCCGGTGGCGTTCTGTGCCGGCAGCAAGGCGAACGCGCTGCCGGTGCCGGCGCCCAGGCTATCGACCGTGCCGCTGTACTTGACGTCGCTACCGTACAGGTCGGCGCTGATTTCCACTGGTTGGCCGATACGCATGTCGCGCAGCTGGGTTTCCTTGAAGTTGGCGTCGATCCACACCTCGTCCAGCGGGATGACTGCCATGGTCGCGGTGCCCGGCTGCAAACGCTGGCCGAGCTGCACGGTACGTTTGGCAACGTAACCGGTGACTGGCGCCACCAGCGTGGTGCGTGCGTGGTCCAGGTAAGCCTGGCGCAGGTCGGCGGCGGCGGCCATGACCTCAGGGTGCGAAGACACTACCGTGTCGTCCACTAGCGCCGTGCTGGTATTGAGCTGCTGGCGCGCGCTGTTGACGGCGGCCTGGGCCACGGTCAGGTCATCGCGAGCATGGGAGATTTCTTCCGCGGCAATCGCGCCGCTGTCGGCCAGCACCTTGCGCCGGTTGTAGTTCTGCCGGGCCTTCTGCAGCTCGGCCTGGCGTGTCTGCAACTGGGCCTTGAGTGAATCAACGTTGCTGTACAGGCCACGGACCTGTCGCACCGTCCGGGCCAGCTTGGCTTGCGCGGCCTGCAGGGCCACCTCGCTGTCGGCCGGGTCGAACTGCAGCAGCACCTGGCCGGCGTGTACCAGGTCGCCATCATCGGCGCCGATGCTGATGACGGTGCCGGTGACCAGCGGGGTGATCTCCACCACATTGCCATTGACGTAGGCGTCGTCGGTGCTTTCATGCCAGCGCCCGATCAGGCTGTACCAGGCCCAGGCGCCAGCGCCGGCAAGCAGCACCACCAGCAACAGGCCAAGCAGCCAGACTTTGCGCTTGCGCGACGGTTCGGGTGCGGCGGAGGGAGTCGAGGTGTCTGCGTTATTGGCCATGACAATACCTTGGAATATGAAACAGGAATCAACGATCGCCGAAGCGGCGGATCGTCAGAGGGTCGCCGGCACCGAGCAGGACTTTGGCCAGCAGGCCTTCAAGGGTCTTGAGCTCGTCAGGCTGCAGCACGCCGACCAGCTCGTTCATCGCCGCCGCGCCGATCTCGGGCAAGCGGTCGGCGAGGCGTTGGCCTTCGGCGGTCAGGGCCAGGCGTACCTGGCGACGGTCGTTGGCGCAGCGGTTGCGCAAGATCAGGCCCTTGTGCTCGAGGCGGTCGAGCATGCGGGTCATCGAGCCGCTGTCCAGGCCCAGGTAGCGGCACAGTTCTGCCGGCGTATCCACCTGGTATTGGGTGACGATGATCAACACTTTGAACTGAGCCGCGGTCACGCCTTCTGATTCGAGGTGCCAGTCGAGAATACGGTCCTTGAGAATGGCCGCACGGCCGAGCAGCATGCCGATGGCGCAGGACTGGAAGTTTTGCGGGGTGAAATGAGACATCGGCAGCAGCCCGGGCAATTGTGTAAAAATATTACTGCCTAAGCAGCAAATGTCAAAGCTTTCATTAGGGGGCTATGGAAATAGCCTTGGGAAACACGCTAGATGGGTAGCGGGAAAGGTTCTCAAACGCTGGAAAACACTTGCGAACCCGATGAAAAACACACACAACTGATAGTCATTCGCCATTACCTCGGTTCTCGGGAGCCCCTCGCAGGAGTAGAATGCGCAAAACCCGGAGCCGCAATGAACCAAGACCGCCTCAATCCCAGCCCTGACGATGCCATCGCCGACGCCGCCGCGCAGTGGTGCATGCGCCTGCACGCCGACGATTGCACACAGGCCGAGCGCGACGCATTCGCCCGCTGGTTGGCAGCGGACCCGCGCCACGCCGACGAATACCAGGCGATGCTGGAGATCTGGTTCACCGCCGACCTGCTGCCGCGCAACGCCACGGTCGTCGACTTCAACCCACCGGTGCGCCAGGTGGCGCGGCGACGCCAACACTGGAGGCCAATGGCCTCGGCGGCAGCCGTCGCCCTGCTGGTATTGCCTCTGGCGGGCTGGATTGGCTGGATCCAAGGCTGGCTGCCAAACCACTACCAGCACGTTGAAGCAGGCGGTCAGGCAAGGACCGTACAGCTGAGCGACGGCAGTACGGTGGAGCTCAACCTCAACACCGAACTGACCTACCTCAACTATAAGGACCAGCGCCAGGTCACGCTCAAGCGAGGCGAGGCGTTCTTCAAGGTGCAGCATGACAGCACCCACCCTTTCATCGTCCGTGCCGGCCACGGCCAGACCCGGGTCACTGGCACCCAATTCAACGTGTGGAAGTATCAGGACCAGGTCAAGGTCACCCTGGTGCAGGGTTCGGTACTGGTCAGCAGCGACGGCAGCACCGGCGGCTACCGCCTTGGCCCCGGCATGCAGGCCAGTTATCGCACCGGCGACTTCGAGCCGCAACTGGCCCAGAGCGAAGACCATGGCAGCAGCCTGGCCTGGCGCAACGGCAAGCTGGTGCTCGACAATCTCAGCCTCGAACAGGCCCTGCCAGTGATCAACCGCTACCTCGATGCGCCCCTGCTGCTGGCCGATGCCAGCACCGGCCGCATCCGCATCAGCGGCATTTACAACACCCGTGAAGTCAAGCGCCTGGTGGACAACCTGCCCAAGGTGCTGCCGGTGTACCTGACCCGCAGCAAGGACGGCAGCACCGTCCTCAACAGCATCTCCCCACCGCCCGACAAGGGCTGATGCCCTAGAGCGTCATCGCCGCCAGCCAGCCAAACGCCAGCAGTGGCAGGTTGTAGTGGATGAAGGTCGGTACAACGGTGTCCCAGATATGGTGATGCTGGCCATCGACGTTGAGCCCCGAGGTTGGCCCCAGGGTCGAGTCCGATGCCGGCGAGCCTGCATCACCCAGGGCACCGGCGGTGCCGACGATGCACACGGTGGCCAGGGGGTCGAAGCCCAGCTGCACGCACAGCGGCACGAAGATCGCCGCCAGAATCGGCACCGTCGAGAACGACGAACCGATGCCCATGGTCACCAGCAACCCCACCAACAGCATCAGCAAGGCACCGACGCCCTTGCTGTGGTCGATCCATTGCGCCGAAGTTTCTACCAGGCCCTTGACCTCGCCAGTGGCTTTGAGCACCTCGGCGAAACCCGAAGCTGCGATCATGATGAACCCGATCATGGCCATCATCTTCATGCCTTCGGTGAACAGGCTGTCGGTGTCTTTCCAGCGCACGATGCCCGACAGCGAGAAGATCAGGAAACCGACCATGGCGCCGATGATCATCGAGTCCAGCCACAACTGAACGATGAACGCCGCAGCGATAGCAAGCCCCGCCACCAGCAGGGTCAGCGGGTTGTACTGCACGCTGACCTGCTCGACCTGCTCAATGCGCGCCAGGTCATAGTCGCGCTTCTTGCGGTAGCTGAAGAACACCGCCAGCAGCAAGCCGGCCAGCATGCCCGCCGCGGGAATGGCCATGGCATGGGTGACGTTGACACCGCTCACGTCGACGCCTGCGCGGGCAACGTTGGCCAACAGAATCTCGTTGAGGAAGATGTTGCCAAACCCCACCGGCAGAAACATGTAAGGCGTGATCAGGCCAAAGGTGATCACGCAGGCGATCAGCCGGCGGTCGATGCGCAGGCGGGTCAACACGTACAGCAGCGGCGGCACCAGCAGCGGGATGAAGGCGATGTGGATCGGCAGGATGTTCTGCGATGACACCGCCACCACCAGCATCAGGCCGATCAGCAGCCACTTGACCTTGCCGCCATTGGCATGGCCTTGGCGGTCGATCATCGCCAGCGCACGGTCTGCCAGGGCGTGGGCCAGGCCGGACTTGGCGATCGCAACGGCGAAGGCGCCGAGCAAGGCATAGGACAACGCCACCGTGGCGCCACCGCCCAGGCCGCCGTTGAAGGCCTTGAGTGTGCCCTCGATGCCCAGGCCGCCGACCAGGCCACCGGCCAGGGCGCCGATGATCAGCGCGATGACCACGTGCACGCGCGACAGGCTGAGTATGAGCATGATGCCTACCGCGGCAATCACTGCATTCATGGTTTGGCTTTCCTCGTAGCTGCAGACAAAAAGCGCGCACTCTGCAGCAGTGGGGCACAGATGTCAAAAGCGCCGGGCTGCGGCGTATTACGCGGGCCGGTAAATTTAAATTGAATGTTTGAATAAAGAAAAAAACCGGGGAGCCGATATAGCAGAGGGGTTAAGCCCCACCCAAGATCCAAAGCCAAACCCTTACCCTCAAAAAAGGGACGCCCCATGCCTTTGCGACAACTTTCCATCCAGTGGAAGATCACCCTGCTTGCCGGCCTGTGCCTGGCCAGCATCGTCACACTGCTCGTCGGCCTTTCGCTGTACCGCATGGACCACAGCTCGGACCTGGTCAAAGCCAGCAGCGAGAAGATGCTCAGTGAGGCAGCGCAGGCGCGTATCGAGTCGCAAGGCGAGGTCCAGGCCCTGAACATCAGCCGCCAGTTCATGGATGCCTACCAGTACGGTGCCGGGTTCGCCCGCCAGGTGCTGTTCCTGCGTGAGCAGGCGGAAAAGCGCTTTCTGGATGCCTACGACCTGCGTGAAGACATGACCCGCCAGGTTCGTGCAGCCCTGCAGGCCAACCCCGAACTGCTGGGCCTGTCACTGGTGTTCGAACCCAATGCCCTGGACGGCAAGGACAGCCTCTTCACCGCCCAACCCGAGCTTGGCAGCAACGAGACCGGCCGCTTCGCCCTGTACTGGTCGCAGCCGCGCGTCGGTCAGTTGACCGCCATGGCCCTGCCCGAACACGACATGGCCAACACCGAGATCGGCCCCAGCGGCCAGCCCGCCAACACCTGGTGGGTGTGCCCGCGCAGCAGCGGCAAGGTCTGCGTGGTGGAGCCGTACTTCTACGACATCGACGGCCAGCGCGTGCTGATGACCAGCATCGTGTTCCCGCTGGCGGTCAACGGCAAGGTGATCGCCACCTTGTCCATCGACATCAACCTCAACAGCCTGCAGGCCCTGAGCCAGGAAGCCAGCCGCAGCCTGTACGAAGGCCGCACCACCGTAGGCATCCTGAGCCCAGTGGGCCTGCTGGCCGGCTACAGTGCCGACGCCAGCAAGCTGGCCCAGCGTTTTGACCAGGTCGACACCAGCAAAGGCGCCGAATTGGTACGCAAGCTGGCCGAAGGTAAATTGAGCGTCCACCACGACCAGCAACGCCTGAAGGTACTCGCGGCGTTCCAGCCAATCCCTGGCGCCCAGCCATGGGGTGTGCTGCTGGATGTGCCGGAAAACGCCCTGACCGGCCCGGCCGAGGCGCTGAAACAAGAGCTCGATGCCCTGAACACCAGCGGCACCCTGCTGGAGCTGGGCCTTGGCCTGGGCGCTGCGATTGCCGGCCTGCTGCTGGTGTGGCTGATGGCCCGTGGCGTGACCCGGCCGATCCTCGGGGTGGCGGCCATGCTCAAAGACATCGCCAGCGGTGAAGGCGACCTCACCCGCCGCCTGACCTACGACAAACGCGACGAGCTCGGGGAACTGGCCGGCTGGTTCAACCGCTTCCTGGACAAACTGCAGCCGACCATCGCCGAGGTCAAACGCTCGGTGCAGGCGGCACGCAGCACCGCCGACCAGTCCTCGGCGATTGCCACGCAAACCAGCGCCGGCATGGAACAGCAATACCGTCAGGTCGACCAGGCGGCCACCGCCTCGCACGAAATGAGCGCCACGGCTCAGGACGTCGCTCGCAGCGCCGCCCAGGCGGCACAGGCCGCTCGTGAAGCAGACCAGGCAACCCGCGAAGGCTTGGCAGTGATCGACCGCACCACCCGCAGCATCGACACACTGGCAGCAGACATGAGCCATGCGATGGCCGAGGTCGAAGGGCTGGCACATAACAGCGAGAAGATCGGCTCGGTGCTGGAGGTGATCCGCTCGATTGCCGAGCAGACCAACTTGCTGGCACTCAATGCCGCGATCGAAGCTGCCCGTGCCGGTGAGGCCGGCCGTGGCTTCGCCGTGGTCGCCGACGAAGTGCGCAACCTGGCCCAACGCACCCAGGAGTCTGTGGAAGAAACCCGTCAGGTCATCGAAGCCCTGCAGGCCGGCACCCGCGAGGTGGTCGGCGCCATGGATAATAGCCATCGCCAGGCCCAGGGCGGTGTGGAGCAGGTCGGCCAGGCCGTCACCGCGCTGCAGCGCATCGGCCAGGCCGTGACCGTGATCACCGACATGAACCTGCAGATCGCCTCCGCCGCCGAAGAACAGAGCGCCGTGGCCGAAGAGATCAACAGCAATGTCGCGACCATCCGCGATGTCACCGAGTCGTTGTCCGGGCAGGCCAATGAATCTGCACGGGTCAGCCAGTCGCTCAACAGCCTGGCCAACCAGCAACAGGGATTGATGGACCAGTTCCGCGTCTGACTGGTGCCTCTCATCGCTGGCATGGCTGCGCAAACATTCCAGCGATGAGGCCTGCAACAGCTGACATGCAGCGGGGTGCCTGTGGCCGGGTTGCCGGCAACAGGCACCCCGCTGCATGAGGTGAGTGAATGTCAGGTCCGATCACCTCCATGATCATCCCCGACATCATGATTGACCCCATCATCAGCACCATGCCCTACGCCGTGGGCCTCACCCACACCATGACTGGCTTCGTGATTCGCTTCATGGTTGGCTCCATCATCCGCCCCGTTGCGGCCACTTTCACCGCGACCTGAGCTAGCATGACCGCCCCCATCACCGCTGTGGCCGCTACCGCCGTGGCCTGCGCCACTGCCACCGCTGCCGCCTCCATGCCCCCCACCACCTCCACCGCCGTGACCGCCGCCGCCTCCGTGACCTCCCCCACCGCCGTGGCCACCACCACCGCTACCCCCACCGTGGCCGCCACCACCGCTACCCCCACCGTGGCCGCCACCACCGCCACCATGACCACCGCCACCATGACCACCACCACCACCACCACCATCCTTCGCATACGCATTCGAAGTAATGCCGATAGTGTCAGGCACCAATACCGCCGAAGCCGACAACACAGCCCCGATGGCCAAAGCCAACAAGCATTTCCCGAGCATGATGACCCTCCGCTTGGAGTTGCACAGATTGCTTGCGGCAACCTGTGATTTGCGGCCTCCCCCATGGGGCGACCTGCCAACCAGCGCGGCCATCCATCAGCAGCGGTGAACATGATCCTTCAGGGCCTGCTGGCCTAATGTTGCAGAATGTTTCTCAAGTAGTGAGCGTAGCCGGCTGCCGGGCTTCTTGCCCGCGACCCATACGAATACGAAACTCCCCAATTGCCGGAACACCAAGGCTGACAAGGCCTCGGTGGCGGCCTCTTGCCGGGGGACCGAATCGGTGCCTAGGTGGGGATTTAGGCCCGCTACTGACCACTGCGCTTTTACGCTTGACCGAAGAAGTGCCGTGGTTGACGATCGGCTCTTCCCGGAAAAGGACTACAGCATGCTACGGATATTGGGCAGGGATTCTTCCATCAACGTGCGCAAGGTCCTCTGGGCCTGCATTGAGTTCGATATTCCCTTCGATCGCGAAGACTGGGGCGCAGGCTTCCAGCCCACCGACACGCCTGCGTTCCTGGCCCTGAACCCCAACGCCATGGTCCCGGTGATTCAGGACGGCGACTTCACGCTGTGGGAGTCCAACACCATCATCCGCTACCTGGCCACGCGTTATGGCGATGCGCCGGTGTACCCCACCGAGGTCACGGCTCGGGCCAGGGTGGATCAATGGATCGACTGGCAAGCCTCGGACCTGAACCGCTCGTGGAGCTATGCGTTCATGTCGCTGGTACGCCACTCACCCGCGCACCAGGATGCCCAGGCGCTGGCCGCCGGGTGCGCAGACTGGTCGCGCCATATGCGCATCCTCGAGCAGCAGTTGGTTACGACCGGTGCTTATGTGGCCGGTCACAGCTTTACGCTGGCCGATATCCCCATCGGGCTTTCGGTCAATCGCTGGTTCGAAACGCCCTTCGAGCACCCTCACCTGCCGGCTGTGCGGGATTACTACCAACGGCTGAGCGAGCGTGCGGGCTTCCTGGCCCATGGCCGTAACGGGATGGCGTAGGGGGAACCGTCAACCGCGCATGCCGGCCAGCAAGATGGCCATGAACATGCGCACTTGCGTGCGATGCGCAGGCATGTCCAGCGTCTCGCTGTTGCACAGGCGCAGCAGTTGCAAGTGCCCATAGTCGTTGATCAGGAACGCCGCATAGCCGACATCGAGATCGGCCCGCAGCTTGCCGCTGTCACACAGGTCCTGCAGCAGGTGCTTGAGCTCCTCGACCAACGCGTCGTTGACACGCTTGTAGGCGGCGGGCAACGCCTGCTGGTCACCGCCCAGCAGCGGCAGCAAGGGCGGCAGGATCTCGCGCCACAGTGGCGCGGGCAGCACCGCGAAGGCGTAATCGGTGAGGTGCTCCTCGTAACAGCACAAGGCATCCAGCGCATCCTCGAATTCGGGCAGGCGGCGGCGCGCCTGGGTGACGGCGCGGTGGTCCGCCTCGCGCAGCTTCTCCAGCAGGATCTCCTGTTTGCTGCCGAAATAGGCGAATACCGTGGGCACAGACACCGCCGCCAGGCGCGCGATCTGCTCCATGGTGGTGGTCTGGTAGCCCTGCGCCTCGAACAGGCCCAGCGCCGTACGGCTGATCGTCTCCCGGCGCATGGCCTTCTGCTGTTCGCGTAATCCGCTCACGTCACTACCTTTGTCGAACCCGATTGGTCGGGAGGGCCAGCATACAACATCGCTGAACCGGGAAAATATTTTATTGACTAAAACTTTTTATCGACGCAAAACTAGCGCGGCATTTTGACCCAGGGAGTCGCCATGACCGCCGCTGCAGAGCTCATCATCCATAACGCCCGCATCTACACCGTCGACCCGCACCAGCCCTGGGCCGATGCCGTGGCCATCCAGGGCGAACGCATCCTGCGCGTGGGCGACAAGGCCAGTGTCATGGCCCATGCCGGCCCATCCACCCGTTTGTTGGATGCCGACGGCAAGCTGGTGCTGCCTGGCTTCGTCGAATCGCACTGGCACTTTTCCAGCACCGCGTTCGCCTTCCAGGCCCTGGTCAACCATGAAGACCCACACCAGGTGCTGGCCCTGCTCAAGCAGTACGTCCAGGCCAACCCCGCCGAGAAGGCCATCACCGGCATGGGCTGGATACAGCCGCTGATGCCGGCCGACATGCTGCGCCGTGAAGTGCTGGACGCCATCTGCCCGGACAAGCCGGTGTGCCTGTTGTCCACCGACTACCACACCATGTGGGTCAACAGCTTTGCCCTGCAAGCGGCGGGCATCGACCGCGACACCCCCGCGGTGGAAGAAGGCGCCAGCTGGTTCGAAAAAGACCCGGTCACCGGCGAACCCACCGGCATCATCATTGACTGCGCGGCTTACTCGCTGCTGATGCAACGCCTGAGCGAGGCCGGCTACCTGCCGACGGGGATCGACCTGTACCTGCGCTCGATCCCGTTCTGGCAAGAGAAGCTGGTGGCTGCCGGCATCACGACGGTGTTCGACGCAGGCTTCCTCGACCCCAGCGGCGACCAGGCGCTGCTGTATGAAACCCTGCAGCAACTGGAACGCGAAGCACGCCTGAAACTGCGTGTGGTGGGCAGCTACATCAACATGGGCACCGAGCCCGACCCGGTCATCCAGCTGCAGGCCCTGCGCCAGCGCTACAACTCGCCGCTGGTGAAGGCGCAGACCCTCAAGCTGATGCTCGACGGCACCGAGCTGAACCACACCGCATTCCTGCTCGAGCCCTACTGCGACAAACCCCACAGCTGTGGCTCGACGACCATGCCGGAGGCGGTGTTCGAAGAGCATGTACGCAACGCCGACGCCAACGGTATCGACGTGATGGTGCATGCGGTGGGTGATGCAGCGGTGCGCATGGCCCTGGACGTGTTCGAGCGCACCTTCGCCAGCAACCCGCCGCGCGACCGACGGCATGTGATCACACACGCCTTCCTCACCCACCCCGACGACATCCCGCGTTTTCGCCGCATTGGCGTCATGGCCAACACCCAGTTGCAATGGGGTGTGGTCGATGCCTATGCCGAGGCGATCCAGCAGTCGTACGGGTTCAAGCGTTGGGCCTCGATGTACAAATTCCGTACCTTCATCGACCAGGGTGTGACCGTGTCCATCGGCATGGACGGGCTGGTGTGCCAGTGCCGCTGCCAACACAAACCGGTGGAGCACATCGAGTCGGGCCACACCCGCCAGCTCAGCGGCGAGCCCGATGCACCGGTGATGCCTGATGCCAACGAGCGCCTGAGCATTCCCCAACTGATCGCCGCTTACACCCTCAACGGCGCCTACCAGCTGGGCCTGGAAAAAGAGATTGGTTCGATTACCGAGGGCAAACGGGCAGACATCATCATCATGGAACAGGACCTGTTCGAGCTGGACCGCTACCAGATCGGTAAAACGGACGTGGCCATGACCTTGATGAACGGCCGTATTACCCACGATGCAGGCACCCTCCCCCACGCCTGACCTGAGCGCCGCGGCCTGCGGGCCGCGCTACCTGCTTCACCCGGGAAACCCTCGATGCACAACAATAAAAATACCCTGCTTCTGCGTGCCGCCCTGATCTACATCGCCGCCACGGCGCTGATCATCATTGGCGTGCAACCGATCTTCATTGGCCTGGTCGGCGAACGGCTGCACCTGGACCTCAGCCAGCAAGGCTGGGTGCTGTCGGTTGAAATGATCGGGACTTTGCTCGGCAGCCTGCTGCTGCCGGCATTGGGGCGGCGCTTTGGTGGCCGTGGCTTCTACGTGGCCTGCGCGCTAGTGGCAATGGCATTGAACCTGCTCAGTGGCGCGTTGGACTCACTGCCGACGCTGATCACCTGCCGCCTGGCCTGTGGCGTGGCCACGGGCCTGTTGTATGCCGGGGCGATCAGTGGACTGGGGCGCCTGCCTGGGCAGGACCGCTCGTATGGGCTGTCGCTGCTGATTCAGACTGCCGTGTTTGCCCTGTACGCCACCTGCATGCCGCAATTGGCTGAGGTATTTGGCAACCGTTGGGCGATCGCGTCGATCGGCTTCTGGTTCGTATTGATCGCCCTGGCAGCGCTTGCCATCCCCACCCGGATGCACCGCGAGGCACCCCGGCAACTGGCGCAGGGCGGTTGCGGCTCGGCCATGCTCGGGCGCTATGCCTTGCTGGGTATGCTGTGCTTGCAGCTTGCCATCTATTGCATCTGGGGCTTCGTCGACCCGCTGTCGCGTGAGCGTGGGATCGCGCCGGTGGACGTGGGCTGGGCGTTCGGCCTGGGGATACTCGGCGGCCTGCCCGGCGGGGCGCTGCCAAGCGTGCTCGGCGGGCGAGTGCCGCGTGGGCCGATGATCGGTTTCGGTTCGCTGCTGGTGTTGCTGTCGATCATGCTGCTGGCGCGCTACAGCCACGATGCACAACAGCTTTGCGGGGCATTGCTGCTGATGAACTTTGGCTGGGTACTGGCGCTGACCTACTACATGGGCGCAATCGCCACCAATGACCCGAAGGGCACGCTGACCCCGTGGGTGAGCACTCTGCAAGTGGCGGCGGCGGCCGCGGCGCCAGCGTTTGTCGCCGTGCAGCAGCAGAGTGCGGGGCGGGAGATGATTTTCGTGAGTGCCGGGGCGGCGATCGTGCTGGGCTTTGCGCTCAAGTGTGCGGCGGGAGTGGTTCATCGCAGGACCAGGCCGGCGTAATGGCTGAAGCTCGACAGGCACCGCAGCGCCTGCATCACTAGTAAGGACGATGCTGCATTCTGCCGCAGGATATCGCACATACTTACCTTGCCAGGCGGTGGCATGGCCGAGCGCCAAGGGCCAGACTGCACAGAGCTGAGAACAACAGGATGATGGTGCGCAGGGAACGTCTGCCCTGCTGCGCCCTCCCACAGTAACGCAGGGCGAACGGCGCGCTGCCCATTCACGCTTGGAGAACTGGCACAGATGAAAAAGATCCTGATGGTGCTGACATCCCACGATCAGCTGGGCGACACCGGCAAGAAAACCGGCTTCTGGCTGGAGGAGTTTGCCGCACCTTACTACGTGTTCATCGACGCCAACGCCGACGTCACCCTCGCATCGCCCAAAGGCGGGCAGCCGCCGCTGGACCCCAAGAGCGACGAGGACGATGCGCAAACCGATGCGACCCGGCGTTTTCGCAGTGACACCGAGGGGCAGATGGCATTGGCCGACACAGTACCGCTGAGCGAAATCGACCCTTACGACTTCGACGCCGTGTTTTATCCCGGTGGCCATGGGCCGCTGTGGGACCTGGCCGAGGACAAGGACTCCAAGACGCTGCTCGAAGCCTTCTATGCGTCCAACAAACCGATTGCCGCCGTGTGCCATGCGCCGGGTGTGTTCAAGAACGTCAACGCGCCAGACGGCCATCCTGTGGTCAAGGGCAAGAAAGTGACCGGGTTCGCCAACAGTGAGGAAGACGCGGTCGGGCTGACCGATGTAGTGCCATTTCTGGTCGAGGACATGCTCAAACGCAATGGCGGTGAGTATTCCAAGGGCCCGGACTGGGCGAGCCATGTTGTCGAGGACGGGCACCTGATCACCGGGCAGAACCCGGCATCGTCCGAGGCGGTGGCCACGGCGCTGCTCAAGCGCCTGGCAAGCGAATAGGGCTGCTGCACCATGACGCTGAACGCACTCATCTGCGGCGCCAGCCAGGGCATCGGCTTGGCGCTTTGTGAACAGCTGCTGGCACGCGATGACGTGGCGCAGGTGTGGGCGGTGTCGCGCCAGGCCAGGGGCAGCGAAGCCCTGGCCGCGCTCGCCGCTGCACATGGCGAACGCCTGGTGCGCATCGATTGCGACGCCCGCAGCGAACAGTCCCTTGAAGCACTGGCCCGTGAGGTCAGCCGCACCTGCACGCACCTTGATCTGGTCATAAGCACCTTGGGCATTCTGCAGCGCGACGGTGCCAAGGCGGAAAAGGCCCTGGCCCAACTTGACCTGGCTGGCCTGCAGGCCAGCTTCGCGACCAACGCGTTCGCGCCGGTGCTGCTGCTCAAGCACCTGCTGGCGCTGCTGCGCAAGCAGCCCTGCACCTTTGCCGCGCTGTCGGCCAGGGTCGGGTCCATCGGCGACAATCGACTGGGCGGCTGGTACAGCTACCGCGCCAGCAAGGCCGCGCTGAACCAGTTGCTGCATACGGCAAGCATCGAACTCAAACGCATCAACCCGGCTTCCACGGTGCTGGTGCTGCACCCCGGCACTACCGATACGCAGCTTTCCCAACCGTTTCAGGCGAATGTGCCCGCCGAGCAATTGTTTGAACCTGCGTTCGCTGCGCAGTGCATCCTTGAGCAGATTGGCCGGCTTGGGCCGGCGGACAGTGGCAGCTTCTGGGCGTGGGATGGTCAGCCGATTACCTGGTGATGTTGCCAAGGTTGAAGACAAGGACGGGTGCATGGCTTGAGTGTTCTGACGCTCGCTTTATACAGCGCTGAATAACCCGCCCCATGCACCTGGCAGCGCACTGCTCAATCCGCGAAGTTGATCACCATCCGACCCTTGATCTTACCTTCCAGCATCTCTTCGAAAATGTCGTTGATGTCTTCGATCGGACGCAGGGTCACCTTCGGCACAACCTTGCCTTGCGCAGCAAACTCGAAGGCTTCAGCCAAGTCCTGGCGGGTACCGACCAGTGAACCGACCACTTCGATGCCATCGAGCACCAGGCGCGGAATGTCCAGGCTCATGGCCTCTGGCGGCAGCCCGACAGCCACCAGTCGGCCGCCGGCACGCAGCGCATCGACCGCAGAGTTGAACGCGCTTTTCGACACCGCCGTCACCACGGCCGCATGCGCGCCACCGGTTTGCGCCTGGATGACTTTGGCTACATCCTCACTGCGCGCATTGACCACCAGGTCGGCGCCCATTTCACGGGCGAACGCCAGTTGCTCATCATTCACATCGATCGCGATGACCCGGGCGTTGAAGACATTCTTCGCATACTGCAGGGCCAGGTTGCCCAGCCCGCCGAGGCCGTAAACTGCAATCCACTGCCCGGGGCGGATGTTGGACGATTTCACCGCTTTGTAGGTGGTCACACCGGCGCAGGTGATGCTACTGGCGGCAGCCGAGTCGAGCCCGTCGGGCACCTTTACCGCGTAGTCGGCCACCACGATGCACGCCTCGGCCATGCCGCCGTCGACGGTATAGCCAGAGTTCTTCACCTCACGGCACAGCGTTTCGTTACCGCTGTTGCAGTACTCGCAGTGCCCACAGCCCTGGAAGAACCACGCCACGCTGGCCCGGTCGCCCGGCTTGAGCGAAGTGACGCCCGGCCCTACCTCCACCACCACACCAATACCCTCGTGGCCGAGGATCACGCCGGTCTTGTCACCGAAATCGCCATTTTTGACGTGCAGGTCGGTATGGCACACGCCACAGCACTGCATCTTCAGCAACGCTTCACCGTGCGCGAGCGGGCGCAGGTTTTTTTCCACCACCTCCACGCGGCGCCCTTTTGCAACAACTGCAGCTTTCATGAATGCCTCCTTGATTACTTGAATGAGCTTGAGTTGAAGGGTTCAGCATAGTGGTGGTTTGGCCACAGGACTTGCTGCAGGTCAGGGTCTGTGACGGTAGGTGCCCGGGTTTGCTAGGATTCGAGCCTAGCCTGCTGACAAGGCGCCCCTGCTCCATCACCAGGAAGCCCGCCATGCCCTACCCCATCGAACAGAAACTCGTCGTCGGCGTCGCCTCCAGTGCACTGTTCGACCTGACCGTCTCGGACGACATCTACCAGGCAGATGGCGTAGAAGCCTACCGCTTGCACCAAGAGGCCAACCTCGATGTGCCCTTCCCCAAAGGTGTGGCATTCCCTTTCATCCGCCGCTTCCTGAGCATCAACAAGGCCTTCCCCGAGCAGTTGCCGGTAGAAGTGGTGCTGCTGTCACGCAACTCACCCGAAACCGGCCTGCGGGTGTTCCGCTCGATCGATCACTACGGCCTGGACATCACCCGCGCGGCGTTCATGTCCGGCCGCTCGCCCTACGAATACATCCCCGCCTTCAACGCCTCGCTGTTTCTCAGCGCCCACGAAGGCGACGTACAGCGCGCCATCGACGCCGATTACCCCGCCGGCCTGGTGCTGCCGAGCAAGATCTATGATGACGAGATCGACACCGAATTGCGGGTGGCTTTCGACTTCGATGGGGTGATTGCCGATGACGAAGCGGAAAGCGTGTACAAGCAGCGCCAGGACCTGACCGAGTTTCAGGCCCATGAGCATGCCCACAAGACCATCCCGCATCAGCCGGGGCCGTTGGCAGACCTGTATCGCAAGCTTTCGCTGATTCGCCAGCTTGAAGACCGCAAGTTGTCGCTCGACCCTGAATACAAGCGCATTTTGCGTATTGCCATTGTCACGGCGCGCAATGCACCGTCCCATGAACGCGTGGTGACGACGCTTAAGAACTGGGGTGTTTCACCGGATGAATCGTTCTTCCTGGGCGGAATGGCAAAAGACCGCGTGCTGTCGATTCTCAAGCCGCACATGTTCTTCGATGATCAGCGCACTCACCTGACTTCGGCTGCGGGGAATCTGCCGATGGTGCATGTGCCGTTCGGGGTAGCAAACAGGGCGTTGGGTGCCAGGGTTGTCGAGCACCCAGTGAGCCTTGCCGAACTCGACAACACGGCAGAGTAAAGGCCAGATCTACTTGCCTTCAGGGACCAGCGCTTGCAGCAGGGTCACCTTGCGCTGCAACTGGTCGACATGCGCCTTGTGCGCACGCAGTGCCGAGCGCAGCTCATTGTTTTCCGATTGTTGAATCCGCGCCCAACGCAGGGTGGTGCGGCAATTGACGAGGGTTTCCCACACTTCCTGCAGTTTCAGGTATTGGGCCAACAACAGCACCGCAATCACCAGCATCATCAGAAGCGCCGCTGCCCAAATCATATCCGTCGTAGCCATTGTTCAATCCTTTTGCCAGGTCAGTTTGTTTCGAGGACAGCCAAAGGATATGTAGTGATTTTTTACACGTATAGATTGTAGACTTATACAGGTAAACAATTCGCACACATGGACGGGCCATGAAACGTACTCAGCAAATAGACCAGGTCCGCTGGGACCTGGCACTTCGCTATCGCCTGATCGAAACCGTGGCCTGGTGGGAGGGCCGCCTGACCACGGGCCACTTGATGCAGAGCTTTGGCATCAGCCGCCAACAGGCCTCCAAGGACATCAATACCTACATCAGCGAGCATGCGCCTAAAAACCTTACATATGACAAGCAACTGAAGGGTTATGTACCCGGCAAGCAGTTCAAGCCGCTGTTCATCGATGACAGTGCCAATGCCTATCTGCAATTGCTGAATCAGACCCACTCGCGGGCGCCCCACGTGGAGGGGTTGGCGTTGGCGTATGCCCATACCAAGGTGCTGGAAGTTCCCGACAGGACAATTCGCCCGGACGTGTTGCGCCCTCTGCTCAAGGCCTGCCGCAACAGTGAAGTGCTCTCCATCGAATACGTGTCGCTGGCCAACCCGGTGCCGGAAACACGGCTGATTTCGCCCCACACCCTGGTCTACACCGGCATGCGCTGGCACGTGCGCGCGTATTGCGAGAAGAATCGCAAGTACCGGGATTTTGTGCTGAGCAGGTTCAGGGGTGTACCAGAGTTCGAGCGCATGAGCGAGAACCTGATCGATGACGATGAGGAATGGAACACGATGATCGATGTGGTCATCGAGCCAGACTCGCGCCTCAAACCCGCACAGAAGGCGATCATCGAAATTGACCTGGGTATGCAAGCCGGTGAGCTGGTGATCCCGACACGCTGCGCACTGGTGGGCTATGTGCTGCAGCGCTATCAGATCGACCCGAAAAAGCTTGAGCCCAAGGCATCGGCACAGCAGATCGTGGTGAAAAACCTGGAGGCGTTGAAGCCTTGGCTGTACGAATGAATGAACAACGGGCTCGGTAGCCCGTTCTCTTGACCGGGGCAAGGCGGTGCCAGCGGGGTAACCACCGCCTGAGGTCACGTTCCTTCGGCCATGCTATCAAAGTACTGGCGCCGCGCCTTGAAGCAAAGATGGCACTTCGCTATATTCCGTTCCGGTTCAGGTATATCTGCCAATCGCCGCAAGACGCCCTACCCGTGCAAGGAGCATGTTCGATGACCCAACTCGCCCTGGACCCTTTGGCCCAAGCCGTCCACCAAGCCACCCCCGATGTCGGCGCAACGCTTGTGCACCAGTATGAGCAAGTCGTCATCAAGAGCCTGCTCACTTCATTTGGTCTGGACTTCCTGTTGGCCAACGATCGGCGTGGTGGCCATGTAGATACCCTGCATACCGTGCGCGACGAGTCCGTTGGATATGCATCTGCAGCGAACGAGGCTGCTTATGCGGCGCGCGGCGACTATGACAGCGCGGCTTACCACTCCACCGACACTTACATACAAGTAGGCCGAGAGTACAAAGCTGGCAAGCAATCCGGCACGCTGCAGGATGCCTATACGGGCAAGACGTTCGCGCCGAACGCCGATGTACATCGCGACCACACCATCTCGGCGAAAAAGATCCACGACGACCCTGCCCGGGTTCTGGCGAACCGTGATGGTGTAGAACTGGCCAACCAGCGCAGCAACCTCAACGCCACCGATGGGTCTGTCAATACATCGAAAAAGGACAAGAGCGCTGACGAGTTCATTCGCTATCTCGACCAGAATGAAGCGCAACGCAAGGCTGAAATCAGCGACCTTCAGTCGAAACAGCGTAGTGTCGGCCTCACCGATAAAGAACGCAAAACGTTAAACAAGCTGGAAAAACTCGACGCCGTCGACCCGGGCAAACTGCGTGAAAAAGACCGGATCGCCCGTGAAGCCTACGAACGCGAACTGGCCAACAGTTATTACACCAGCACTGCATTCCTGGCCGACACTGCCAGTGCCAGCCTCAACCAAGGGGTTCGTATGGGCGCCCGGGAAACGCTCGGCCTGGTCCTGCTTGAGGCGTGGAATGCGCTACGCCAGGAACTGCCGCACATTCTGCAGAGCATGAAAGGCAACTTCGACCTCGGCCTCTTCCTGCAGCACCTGGGTAATGCCTGCAAGGCCGCGTTTGAAGGGGTACAGGCCCGGCGCGGTGAACTGCTGACACGCTTCAAGGACGGCCTGCTGGCCGGCGTGCTGTCGTCAGTGATGACCACCTTGATCAATATCTTCTTCACCACGGCCAAAAACGTTGCCAAGATCCTGCGTGAATCCTGGGCAGCCATCCTTGAAGCGGTGCGCACGCTGGTATTCAACCCTCAGCGGCTGCCATTCGGTGAGTTGCTGCGCGCGGTCTCGAAGATCGTTGCAACCGGCGTGTCGGTGTGTACCGGGGTGCTGGTGCAAGAAGCCATCGCCAAAGTGCCTGGCATGCAGGTGCCAGTGCTGGGAGAAATACTTTCCACCTTCGTCGGTGCGCTGGCCAGCGGCTTGCTGAACATCTCCTTGCTGTACTTCATCGACCACTCGCCGCTGGTGAACCGAATTGTCGAGTTTGCCAACGGCCTCAAGTCGACACTGGACCACACGCTGGACTACTACAAGCTGGTCAACCAGCGCCTGGAAGCCTACACCGCCGAACTCGCGGGTATTGATTTCAAGCAGTTGCAAGCCGAGCTGGACACGTTGCAGAAGGTCAATGCCAGCCTGGTGCTGGCGCAAACCCATGCTGACCTCAATGACGCACTGTTCAGTGCAATGGCCACTTGCGAAATCGACATGCCCTACCAAGATCGCAAAGGCCTGGACGACTTCATGAACGACAAAGACGCTGTGCTGGTGTTTTAAACGCCAATGTCGCGGTTCAACTGCGATGCCTGTGGGCTGTGCTGCCAGAACCTGGCAGGGCAGCCGCTGTACAGCGACCTGGACGACGGGACAGGGGTTTGCCGCCACTACGACAAAACCAGCAGCCGCTGCGGCATTTATGAGCAACGACCGCTCAAGTGCCGGATCGACGACAGCTACGACCATATTTACGCAAGCCACATGAGCCGAGCGCACTTCCATGAGCTCAATCAGGCTGCCTGTGAAACTCTCAAAAGCAAAAGGACACGTTAGAGATGCCATTACCGTTTCTGTTGATCGGTGCAGCTGTAGTCGCGGGCGGAGCCGGGATCGCCGGCGGCGTGAAAGGCGCCAAGAAAATTTCCGAAGCCAAGGGCATCGTGGCCGACGCCCAGGAACGCTATGACCGCGCCCGCGAACAACTTGATGGTGACCAGAAGAACACCGAGCAATCACTTGAGGCTCTGGGTGCACTCAAGCTCGACATCAGCCGTAGCTTTGGACGTTTTGCATCCGCCTACGAGAAAATCAAGAACAAGCCGCAATTCAAAGAATTTCACGGCGAGGACATCCGCTTCGACAAGCACGATCTGGATCAGATCAAGGAAATCTCCATTTCGGCAATCGACCTTCTCGGCAGCTCGGCACTGACTGCAAGCGCTGGCGCACTCGCAGGCTTTGCAGCCTACGGTGGCACCATGGCACTGGGTGTGGCGTCGACCGGCACGGCGATCAGCTCGCTGTCTGGTGTGGCAGCCTACAACGCTACGCTCGCGGCCCTGGGCGGCGGCGCGCTTTCTGCGGGTGGCGGCGGCATGGCGCTGGGCTCGATGGTACTGGGCGGCGCAGTAGCGGGGCCGGTGATTGCCGTGGGTGGTTTGCTGCTCAATGCCAAGGGCAACTCGAGCCTCGAAAAGGCTGAAGAGATCCGCCAGGAAGTGAACAAGACTGTCGACCTGATCAAGGAATCGACTGTTTATCTGAAGAAGCTCAAGCTCATCAGCGACAAAGTCATTGGCGAACTGACCATTACATTCAGCCTGTACGTGAAACACGTCACCAGCCTGGAGCAGTTGGTCCAGCGCACCACAGACTACAACGCATTCAGCCAGGATGAAAAAGACCTGCTGTCCAACAATATCATGCTGGTCAAACTGCTGAGCCAACTGGTGCAGAGCGCACTGGCCGGCAAGAAAAACGGTAAGGACGTGGTCCTGCAGGACAGCGTCCACAAAGAGCTGGAGCATGCCCAGGAAGTTCGCGGCAAGCTTGCCGCTTGATCCCCCACAGATGCGGGCATTGATCAGGCGGCTTATCAGCGCCTGGTCAGCATTTGACACCAACGTCCCTCCCGCCAGCCCAGTGCTCCAAGCTGGCGGGAAAATCTTCGGCAGCATTGCCCTGCGGCGCCAAGCCGTAGAAATGGGCTGCCCCCGTGGCGTGTTTCGATCACATGAGCGCAGCGGTATTACCGCGGGCCACCACGGCTCCAGACACGCAACGGGCTCAATCGAACGCCCCGTTCACCACCTCGTAGATGATACCCGTGGCGACAGCCACCAGGATCAGGTCGACGCCGGCCTGCATCCACTCGTAACCGTCGTAATGCGGCAACTGCCCAAGCAGCCGGCCATCGAGCTTCTTGGCGATACCGGGCGGCAGTGGCTTGCCCCGCGCCAGGTTCTTCTGGATGCCCGGCGGCAATGCGGGGCCCGGGCTCCAATAGCTGCGGTGGCCACCCAGAATACCCAGCACATCACCCCGGTCGATCGACGGCCCGCCATGCCAGTCATTGCCACCCGAGCCACCCTTTTTGCCGCCAGCGTTGCCTTGGCCTTGGGCATGCGGAGCCTGCCCCTTGCCTTGCCCATGCCCTTTATCGTTGCCTTTACCGTTACCCGGGTCGGCGAGCGCAGCGCCCGACGCCGCGAGCAATGCCACTGACGTTACAGCGGCAATCAGAGCTTTCAACTTGGCCATGAGAGCATCCTTTGCGGTGAAGTGGTTTGTTGAAATGTAGACGACATTGCAATCATCGACAGCAGGCCAGCGCGCCTGGGAAGCTCAGCACATGGCGCCTACAACGTGGTAGGCATGCCGCGCCGGTCCAGCTCGAACACCTTGGTGCGCTGCAGGCAATCGCGCAACCACAGGGCAGCCCTGCCCGGCCGGCGCTGCTGATGCCACAGCAGGTCCACGCCGACCAGCCAGTCGGTGTGCGGATAGGCCTGCAGCTGCAGTTCGATCAGCTCACCGGCGTCCAGCTCCCGCTGAACCAGCTGCCGTGGCAGGGTCGCCCAACCCAGGCCACCGCGCACCATCTCTACCAGCGCCAGATAGCTCTCGGCCTGCCAGAGCTGGGCGGTACGCAAGTATTCGCTGCTGGGCAGCTTTTGCGCGTGGGCGAAGAAGGCCAGGCGGCGGTGGGCGTGCAGGTCGGCGAAGGTGCAGGTTTGCAGTTGCGCCAGCGGGTGTGTGGCGTGGCAGACATGAGCCATGATCAGTTTGCCCAACTGCTGGAAGGCCAATGCAGGCGGGTAGCCCGGCTGGGAAAAAGCGATGCCCAGGTCTGCCTCACCTTTATGCACCATTTCACTGACATCACCGTGCACCGGGTGGCGAATCAGCAAATCGACGAACGGGAACGCCTGGTCGAACGTTTTGAACACCGGGATCAGTGACCCATACGGCACCTCGATGGCGAGCGTGAGCGCAGGTTCGGCCTGCTGCGCCAGGTTGTCGGCGCTGCCCTCCAGGGCATAGCAACGCTCAAGGATGCCCTCGGCCCGTAGCAGCAGTTTATGCCCGGCGGCGGTCAATGCCGGTATGCGGCTGCTGCGGTCGAACAACTCCACGCCCAGGTCGGTTTCCAAGTTGCTGATTGCAGCGCTGACGGTGGACTGGGTACGCCCCAGGCGCCGCGCCGCTGCCGAAAACGAGCCCGCTTGTACCGCGGCGACGAACACCTGCAATTGCTCCAGCGAAAAGCGCATCCCCACCCCCTGCCCTGCCACATGAACCATCGATGCTAACGATGGTTACTCATTTGTTCCATCGTTTGTTTCGCCGGATCATCGGCCTCGACCACGCTTGCAGCTGCCCTGTTCACACCCTGCGCTGCGTGTCACTCCAGGCGCCGAAAACAACGAAAAGAGCCGCACCTTCAGGAGATTCACGCCATGAGCCCAAGCAAGGTCCACGCTGTAGACGAAGTATTACCGCTGCGGCAACTGTTCACCTTTGGCCTGCAGCACGTGCTGGTGATGTATGCCGGCGCGGTCGCGGTGCCTCTCATCCTCGGCAGCGCACTGGGCCTGACCCAGGCGCAGGTCGTGACGCTGATCAACGCCAACCTGTTCACCTCGGGCATCGCCACACTGATCCAGACCCTGGGCTTCTGGCGCTTCGGGGCGCGCCTGCCGTTGATCCAGGGCTGCTCGTTCATCGCGCTGGCACCGATGATCATGATCGGCAAGCAGTACGGCCTGCAGGAGGTGTTTGGCGCCGTGATTGCCGCCGGCGCCATCACCATCGGCCTCGCGCCGCTGTTCAGCCGACTGCTGCGCTTCTTCCCGCCGGTGGTGATCGGCAGCCTGATCACCATCATCGGTATCTCGCTGATGCCTGCGGCGGCCATCTGGCTGGGTGGCGGCGACCCGGGGGCGCCGGACTTCGGCAACCCCGCCAACCTGCTGCTGGGCATGGCGACGGTGGCCATCACGCTGCTGGTGTATGCGCGCTTTTCGGGCTTTATCGGCAACCTCAGCGTGCTGATCGGCCTGCTGTGCGGCAGCCTGCTGGCCGCAGCCTTTGGCATGACCCACTTCGGCAAGGTCAGCGAAGCCGCCTGGTTCGAGCTGAGCCCACCCATGGCCTTCGGTGCGCCGCAGTTCTCCACCACGCCAATCCTCATCATGGTGCTGGCGATGCTGGTGATCATGGCCGAGACCACGGGTAACTGCCTGGCCATCGGCAAACTGGTCGGCAAGCCCACAGACACCAGCACACTAGGCAACGCTTTCCGGGCAGACGGCCTATCGACGATGCTTGGCGGGCTGTTCAACAGTTTCCCGTACAACGCTTTCACCCAGAACACCGGGCTGATCGCGCTTTCCAACGTCAAGAGCCGCTTTGTGGTCGCCGCCGCCGGCGCAATCATGGTGCTGATGGGGCTGTTTCCGAAACTGGGCGCGCTGATCGCTGCCGTGCCCACGCCAGTGCTGGGCGGGTGCGCCATCGTCATGTTCGGCATGACCACAGTGGCCGGCATCCAGGCGCTCTCTCGCGTACCTTTCGAAGGTACCCGCAACGGCATCATCGTCGCCGTTTCGATCAGCATCGGCGTGCTGCCAATGTCCTTCCCGGCGCTTTTCCATCAACTGAGCGGCCCGCTCAAGCTGGTGCTGGAGAGCGGCATTTTCCTCGGCGCGATCACGGCGATCACGCTCAACCTGCTGCTCAACAACGACAAGACCACAGACCCCGACCACGCCGATGCCAGCGTGGCCGAGTGAGCCCTTTTACCCCTGCCTATCCCCAGGAGCATCCATGACCACTCCCTACACGCCAGCTGCCACCGACCTGTCCGCCCTCGACCTGGACCTGCTACGCCAGTCGATGCGCCTGGCAGAGCAGTCCAAAGCACGCGGTCGTCACCCCTTTGCAGCCATTGTCGCCGATGCCGAAGGCCGGGTGATCGCCAGCGCCGGCAACAACTCAATGCCGCCCGAAGGCGACCCCACCCAACACGCCGAACTGGTCGCCGCGGCCCTGGCTGCCAAGGCCCTGCCACCCGAAGCACTGGCCAACTGCACGCTCTACACCAGCGCAGAACCCTGCTGCATGTGCGCCGGTGCCGTGTACTGGACCGGCATTGGCCGAGTGGTGTATGCGCTGTCGGAACATACCCTGCTCGGGCTGACCGGTGACCACCCGGAAAACCCGACGTTTTCCTTGCCATGCCGTGAGGTGTTCGCCCGGGGCCAACGTGATGTGATCGTGCACGGCCCACTGTTGGAGGACGAAGCAGCGGCTGCGCACAAGGGGTTCTGGAAATGAACGCAGGCACACACTGAGCTCAAGAATCGCCAGGCAGGTTCACCGAACTGCCTGGCACCTTGAATCGCCTGCGGGCCGGCTTACTGCGGTTGCCGGTTACGTTTGGCCAGCAATGCCCGTGCCGCCACAGCAGCCACCACCAAGCCTGGTGAAGCCGCCAGCAGCACCCCACCCACCCCCGTCCCGGCTGCCAGGATCTGCCCCGCCGCCAACGGCCCGGCCATCGAACCCAAGCGCCCGATGGCAACCGAAGCCCCCACCCCAGTGGCCCGTACCTGAGTCGAATACAGGGTCGGTGCCAGTGCGTACAGCACCAGTTGGCCGCCGATGGCGCAGTAGCCGGCAATGAACCCGGCCACGAGCATGAAGGCAAAGCTGGTCGACAGGCCAAGCCCCGCCAGCGCCGCCAGCATGCCGATATACGCGATGAACACTGCGCGGCGGGCGTGGCCCTTGTCCATCATGCGCCCGGTCAGGAACGAGCCGGCCGCACCGCCGAGGTTGAACAGGATCTG
The DNA here is from genome assembly GCF_977070485.1 of Lelliottia jeotgali. NCBI lineage: Bacteria > Pseudomonadati > Pseudomonadota > Gammaproteobacteria > Enterobacterales > Enterobacteriaceae > Lelliottia > Lelliottia jeotgali. The sequence goes on along the minus strand of NZ_CDRVFO010000002.1, from coordinate 96,338 downwards.
TACCGTGCCTGCCTGCGGGCGGCTGAAACCTTGCCCAATCAGCAACGAAGGCAACCAGTTGAGCAGCATGTACAACACGGTCAGGGTAAAGAAGCACGCCACCCACAGCAGCAGGGTGCGGCTTGCATGCCCCGGCCCGAACAACTGGGCCAGCATGCCTTGGCCGGCAACCTTCTCACCGGTTTGAGCACGAAACGCCTGGGACTCTTTCAGCCATACCACCAGCACCAGGGCGATGACGATCGGTGCGATACCACCCACGTAGAACACCACACGCCAGTCTTCGCCCAACGGCGCCATGCCGATGATCGAAGCGATGGCGCCGCCCAGGGGCACGCCACAATACGTGATGCTCACGGCGGTGCTGCGCAGCCGCTCGGGCGCCGCTTCACTGGCCAGGGCTATCAGGATGGGCAACGCGGCACCCAGCCCCAAGCCGGTCATCAGCCGTGCAACCAGCAGCGAGGCGTAGCTGTCGGCCAGGGCGGTACCGAGCGAGAAGCCGCCGAACAACAGCACCGCCACGATCAGAATGTTCTTGCGGCCCAGCCGGTCGGCAAGCCAACCGCCGATGAATGCGCCGGGCAGCAACCCCAGCAGCCCTGCACTGAACACCCAGCCAAGCATCGCCGGTGTCAGTGCAAACGCCTTGGCCATGTGCGGTGCGGCGATGCCGGTAGCCTGAAGGTCGAGGCCTTCGAGCAGTGCCACGAGAAAACACAGGCCGATGGTGAGCACCGGCTTGCTTGAAGATGAGGATGAATCACGCATGGGTAGGCCCTTTTGTTGTTATGCGTTGGGTTGGGATCAAAGCCTGAACGTGGCACGTAACGAGATGAACGAAGAATCTTCCCCACCGGCGTCCTTGATGGCGGAGCTGACGTCGTAGTATTTCAAGTCGACATCCAAGGTCAGGTTGGGGGTTGCCAGCCAACGGGTGTTGGCGCGGTAGATGGTGCCCACATGGCGCCCGGTGCCACGGGTATTGGCCAACAGACTCATGCCGGGCATGTACACACCGTCTTCTGCACGCTGCTTCCACACTTCGAAGACGCCCGGTTCGAAGCGCAAGGTACGCCAAGGTGAAAAGCCGAACGTCGGCCCCACCACGATGATGTTGCTCAAAGTGGTCAGGCTGGCCTCGCCATAAACGCCGTTGCGCGGGAACAGCGGGTCGAAGGTGTTGACCTTGCCATCGCCCAGCTCGCGGTCACCGCTGGCGGCGTCGATGCGCATGCCCAGCCGGGGCTGCCAGGCATGTGCGAAGGTGTAGCCGGTATCGCTGGACAGTGCCCAGGCACGAATCGAGGCATTGCCCAGGTGCCCGGTCTGCACGGCCAGGTTCCAGCTCCAGTCCAGCGCCTGCTGGCGGCCAAACACCCGCGTGCCGAAGGTATAGCGTTGCTCATCGCCCGCTTCACCGGCCAGGCTGCGGTCATCGGTTTCAAGGCCGAAGGCGAACAGGTCGATGTTCCAGGCTGCCGTCAGCGGCAAGGTGCCATACAGGCCATAGAATTTCACTGCGTTGTTGCTGCCATCGTCCCAGCTGTCCTCACCGGTCTTGAGCGGCCTGAACGCGAAGGCGTCGAGCTTGCGGCCGTCCTTGAGGTTGAGGCTGGCACGCACGCCGTCGAAGCTCAGGCGGATGTTGGGCGAGTCCCGGTAGGTGACCCAAGCCTGGTCGCCAAGCCCCATCTCCTGGCGGCCGATGCGGGTGGTGTAACGCCCTTGGGCAAAATCATGATTGAAATCGACGAAGGCCTGGCGCACTTCATTGCGGCTTTCATCATTTGGGGAGTACAGGTCCTTGCCGAAAGCCCGGGTGTTCTCCACCTGGACGAATGTGCGCACAGCATCATCGAACAGATGCAGGTCGGCGTGCGCCTGCAAGCGCTGCATCAAATAGGAGTCGTCGTTCAAACCGCGCAAGCCGAAAAAAGGCTTGTTGAATACATCGGCCCGGTAACGGGCTTCGGCCCCCAACTGCAGCCAGGCCGACTCGGACAAGCGATGGTAGCGCACCCCATCGAATGGGTCGCTGGCCTTGGCCGGGGCATCCAGGAACCGATAGTCCTCGACCCAGCGAGGCGCACCGGGCCGGCCTGGCCGGCTCTGTTCAAGTGGACTGGCCGCCTGCACGCATTGGCCTATCGAAAGCAGTACAACGGGCACCCACCACCGGTTCAACGGCCTGGTCATCAGAATTTCCCTTTACTTGTTTTTATGAAATTGGATAACTCTGTTAACGATTATTTTTGTTAACCATATTGCCGTCAATAGGCGGATTGAAACTACCTGATATCAGGCAGATCCAGCGTTCGTTTATCGAACGTTTTTTTCGCAGGTGCCTGCGCAGCCGCAGAAATGGCCGTTAACATGGACGTTGCGGGCTCTCTACCTTGCGGGAACGCCGCCACGACTCTAATCAAAACAAAAAGAGCATCCTCATGAACTGCCTCAAACCTCTTGCCGCTCTCGGCTTGCTCATGCTCGGCGCAAGCCAGGCCCTGGCCTCGCCAACCGTTAAACAACCAAACATTCTGCTGATCGTCGCCGATGACCTCGGCTTCTCGGACCTGTCGGCCCTGGGCAGCGAAATCCAGACACCCAACCTGGACAAACTGCTGACCGACGGCCGCCTGATGCTGGACTTCCATGCCGCGCCAAGCTGCTCCCCTACACGCGCCATGCTGATGTCTGGCAACGACCCGCACCTGGCCGGGCTGGGCATGATGGCCGAAGCACGCAAGCGCTTGCCGGCCGGCGCTCAGGTGCGCGCCGGTTACGAAGGGGTACTGGGCAGCAATGTCGCCACCCTGGCAGAACTGCTGCACGATGCTGGCTACCGCACCTACATTTCCGGCAAATGGCACCTGGGCATGCAGCCCGCGCAGCAGCCCCAGAACCGTGGTTTCGACCAGGCCTACGTGCTGCTGGAAGGGGGCGCCGCACATTTCAAACAGGCCCACATGGCGCTGCAGCCGAACTACAGTTCGACCTTCCGCCACAATGGCGAGCCCATCGAACTGCCCGATGATTTCTACTCCACGACCTGGTTCACCGACCGTCTCATCGACGCCATCGACGACGGCAAGGCCAGCAACAAACCCTTCTTTGCCTTTGCCGCCTACACCGCGCCGCACTGGCCCTTGCAGGCGCCGGATGAATACCTGGCGCAATACCGCGGCCGCTACGACCAAGGCTATGAGGTGATTGCCCGCGAACGCCTGGCGCGCCAGCGCAAGGCCGGGCTGGTGCCGGCGGACTTCCCCCTCGAGCCGCAACTGGAGGGCGTACCAGGCTGGGCATCGCTGACAGAACAGCAGCAACAGCAATCGGCGCGCACCATGGAGGTCTACGCGGCCATGGTGGCGGCCCTGGACGCCGAGGTCGGGCGCCTGGTCGACCACCTGCGCAAAACCGGTGAACTGGACAACACACTGGTGCTGTTCATGTCCGACAACGGGCCGGAAAATGCCACCCGCGTCGACCCCAACTGGATCAAGGAAAACTTCGATACCCGCCTGGCCAACTACGGCCGACGTGATTCGTTCCTGATGATCGGCTCGGCCTGGGCCCAGGTCAGCGCCCTGCCCAGCCGCCGCTACAAGATGACCACCTACCAGGGCGGCATCCGCGTGCCCGCCTTCGTTTACCACCCGGCCACCATCAAGGCCGGGCGCAGCGATGAACTGGCCAGCGTCAGAGACATCATGCCGACGCTGCTGCAACTGGCAGGCGCGCCGATGCCCGGCATCACCTACCGCGACCGCGCCATCGTTCCGCCGCAGGGCACCTCGGCACTGGACTACCTGCAAGGCAAGGACACCCGGATCCACGCCCATGACGAGGCCCTGGGCTGGGAAATCAATGGCAGCGCCTCGTTGCGCAAAGGGCCGATGAAACTGCTGTGGGATGCAACCGATGGCACCCCGGCCTGGCACCTGTACGACCTGAGCAACGACCCTGGCGAGCACCATGACATCGCAGCCGCACACCCCCGGCAAGTGAGCGACCTGCTGCGCGACTGGAAGGCCTATGCCCAACGCAGCAATATCGCCATCGACGCTGACGGGCGCCCCGCAAGCCCCGCCATGCCCCTGGCCAGCAAGCCATGATTGCCCGGGTTGCCGGCTGCGCGCTGGTCGCCGCCGGCGTACTCGCCGCGGCCTACGGCGCCTGGCCACAAACCCCGGCGCCGGTGCTGCTGTGCGAGGGCTACAGCGGCTTGCCCGCCAGGCACGATGGCATGGTGCGCTTGCCGGGTGGCGTGTTCACCTTCGGTTCAGACCGTTTCTATGATGAAGAAGGCCCGCCACACGCGGCAAAGGTGTCGGGCTTCTGGGTCGACCGGCACCCGGTCACCAACGCCCAGTTCGCCCGGTTCGTGGCAGTTACCGGTTACCTTACCCAGGCCGAACGGGGCATCAGCAGCGAGGCCGACCCCACCCTGCCCGACACGCTGCGCGTACCGGGCGCGATGGTGTTCCAGCAAGGGCCGAGCGTGCTCGACCCCGGCTGGCAGTTTGTGCCGGGGGCCAGCTGGCGACACCCGCAGGGCCCTGGCAGTGACCTGGCAGGGCTTGAAAACCACCCGGTTGTGCAAGTGACACTGGAAGATGCCCAGGCCTACGCGCGTTGGGCTGGCCGTGCCCTGCCCAGCGAAGCGCAACTGGAATACGCCATGCGTGGCGGGCTGGACGATGCCGACTTCAGTTGGGGCACCACTGAACTACCCAAGGGCAAGCTGATGGCCAACACCTGGCAAGGCCAGTTCCCCTATAACAACATGGCCGCTGACGGCTTCACCGGTACCTCACCGGTGGGCTGCTTCCCGGCCAACCGGTTCGGTGTATTCGATGCAGGGGGCAATGTCTGGGAGCTGACCCGCACGGGTTATCGCCCGGGCCACGATGCGCAACGCGACGCGGCCTTGGACCCGTCCGGCCCCGCCTTGAGCGCAAGCTACGACCCGGCCGAACCCGGCATACCGGTCGCTGTGATCAAAGGCGGCTCGCACCTGTGCTCAGCGGACCGGTGTATGCGCTACCGGCCCTCGGCACGCCAGCCGCAGCCGGTCTTTATCGCGACTTCGCACGTAGGGTTCAGAACGGTTCGCCAATGAACGGCAATGGGCAGGCGGCCGCCTCGATGGCTGCCACCTGCCGGTCGAAGTCTGGCAGCAGATAGTTGAAAAAGAAGGTGGCGCTTTCGTGCTTCTCGCGCCGTAGCGGCGCTTCGGCCGGCAACGCCTCGAGGCAGCGAACGGTGCGGGCCCAGGCAAAGGCCTGCAGCGCCGTGGCGCACAACTGCAAGAAGGCCCCCGCTGCGCGGTAGGGGTATTGCGGGCGATGCGCAGCACTGCGCTCGACCTCGGCAACCACCCTTTGCAACCGGTCGCAGACCGTACCGAGCGCCTCGGCAGCGGCGCCCTGGTCAGCCTTGGCCTCGGCACGCAGTTCGCCCAACAGCAGCGCAAAGCCTTCACCGCCATCGCCCAGCACTTTACGCAACAACAGATCGTTGGCCTGAATTTCGTTGGTGCCTTCGTAGATCATCGCAATCCGGCTGTCGCGCAGCACCTGCTCGATGGGGAATTCGCAGGTGTAGCCATAGCCGCCAAACACCTGCAGCGCTTTGCTCGACAGGCTGAAACCGTAGTCGGTGAACGCCGCCTTGATGATCGGCGTCAGCAACGCCGCCAGAGTCGACGCTTTTGCACGCAGCGCAGGGTCGGTAGAGGCGCCGGCCACATCCAGCCAGTGCGCCGTCCAGTAACCCAAGGTGCGCATGCCTTCGGTACGCACCCGCAATTCCAGCAGCGTCAGGCGCATGGCGGGGTGCAAGTGGATGGGGTCGGCAGCGGCGTCCCCGGCGCTCGGCGAATGACCAGGTGCGCGCATCTGGCGACGCTCCAGTGCGTAGTCACGGGCCAGTTGCCAAGCCGCTTCGGCGTGCCCCAGCCCTTGCAGGCCGACATGCAACCTGGCGGAATTCATCATCACGAACATGGCCGCCAGGCCACCGTGCGCCTGCCCCACCAGCCAGCCCTTGGCCCCCTCGAAGCGCAGCGCACAGGTGGCGCTGCCGCGAATGCCCAGTTTGTGCTCAAGGCCATCGCACTGCACCCCGTTGCCCAAAGCGCCCTCCAACCCGTTGGGCACCAGCAGCAATGACAGCCCACGGCTGCCTGCCGGTGCGTCGGGCAAACGCGCCAGCACCAGGTGCAGGATGTCGCGGGTCAGGTCGTGGTCGCCCCCGGAAATGAACAGCTTGTTGCCGGTGACCGCGTAGCTGCCGTCGCCCAGCGGTTCGGCACGACAACGCAGCAAGGCAAGGTCACTGCCGGCCTGCGGCTCGGTCAGGCACATGGTGGCCAGGCTTGCGCCGCTGACGATGCCGGGCAGGTAACGCGCCTGCAATTGGGCACTGCCATGGGCCTTCAGGCACAGGTAAGCGCCATGGGCGATGCCGGTGTACATGGCCCAGCCATGGTTGCTGGCAAAGAGCATTTCCTGAACCGCTGCATCCAGCACCAACGGCAGCCCCTGGCCGCCGCACCGGGGCTCACAGGCCAGCGCCGGCCAGCCGCCGTCCACGTAGGCGCGATAGGCCGCCGCAAAGCCGTCCGGTGTGCGCACCCTGCCCTGCTCCAGGCGGCAGCCCTGGCGGTCGCCCGGTGCATTCAACGGCGCCAGTACCTGTTCGCTGAAGCGGGCGGCCTCCTGCAGCACTTGCAGGGCCAGCTCAAGATCAACGTCTGCGTAGGCCGGCAGCCGCTGCCAGGCCTGCTCGGCCCTCAACCAGTGCTCCAGCACGAATTGCATGTCCTGCAGGGGAGCCTTCCAAGCCATGGGAGTCCTCAGATTCAAGCCACGAAGTGGGGGTTTTCGATCAGCACCGCCATGCCTTGGCCGCCGCCGATGCAGGCCGCAGCGATGCCATAACGCAGGTTGCCCTGGCGCAACTGACGGGCCAGGGTGTGCACCAGGCGCAGGCCGGTGGCAGCCAAGGGGTGGCCCAGGGCGATGGCGCCGCCATGCACGTTGAGTTTTTCCACATCCAGTTGCAGCACCTGGGCCACCGCCAGCACCTGGGCGGCTTGCGCTTCGTTTATTTCAAAACGGTCGATCTGCTCCAGGCGCAGGCCACTGCGTTCGAGCAGCAAGGCAATGGCCGGGGCCGGCCCAATGCCCATGGTGCTGGGGGGCACGCCCACGGCTGTGGCCATCAGCAACCGTGCCAACGGTGGCTGGGTGCAGGCGGAAAAACGCGTCACCAACGCCGCCGCCGCGCCATCGACCACCGCACAACTGTTGCCGGCAGTTTGCACGCCACCGGCGTGCACCGCACGCAGGCGGGCCAGCGCTGGGGCATCGGTAGGCCGCGGGTGGCTGTCGTGGCTGACCTGGGCCACGCCGCGTGGCAGTCCGATGCCACGTGGCAGGCAGCCTTCAGCACTGAAAGCCTCTGCCGTGACCTCAACGATTTCCTCATCGAACCAGCCCTGCTGCTGGGCCTGCAGCGCACGCTGATGGCTGCGCAACGCCCAGGCGTCCACCGCCTCTCGGCCAAGGCCATGCACGCGTGCCAGGTTTTCTGCAGTACCGATCATGTCCACACCGGCAGCCGGGTCGTACAGCGCCTCCCAGAGAAAATCCTTGAACCCTAACGGCGCGCCAAGGCGAAAGCCGCCACGGTGTTCATACGCCGCGATCGGGTTGCGCGACATCGACTCGGCGCCCACGCACAGCACCTGCTGCACACCACTGTGCAACTGCTCCCCGGCCTGGCGCAGCAGCTCGAGGCCGGTGCCGCAGATGCGCTGCACGGCCAGTGCCGGAACAGCCTGCGGCACACCGCAGTACAGCCCGACGTGGCGCGGCAGCAGGTACGCATCGAAACTGGCCTGGGCCATGCTGCCGGCCAGCACGCTGTCCACCGCCTGCGGGGCGATACCGGCCCGCGCAAGCACCGCACGCCCGGCCTTGATGCCCAGGTCGATCGGTGAAACTGCGGCGAGCGCACCACCAAGGTCGACCCACGGCGTGCGCACCATCTGCACGATGGCCACATCGTCGAACACAGTGCACAGCCCGGCGCTGCTCACGGGCGTACCTGCGCGGGCAGCACGGTCGGGTCTTCGCCACGGTACAGCGCCTCTACCGTGTCAGCCCGGCGCTGCAACACCGCACGCTGGTTGATCGAACCTTTGTCGGTGATTTCCCCGGCGTCGATCGACGGCGGCTCTACCAGCAGTGACAACCATTCGATCCGGCTGGCGTTGCCCTGGGCGTCACGGTTCAGCCGCTCCAGCCAAGCGGCGAACCAGCTGCGCACCGCGTCGCTGCCGAGCACTTCGGCATCGCTGGCTGCAGCCGGTAGCCCGGCCAGTTGACGGCATTCGGGCAGACGCGGGAACACCAGGATGCCCAGGCACTCGCGGTCCGGCGCAGCCACCACGATGTCCTGCACATAGGGTGAACCTTCGAGCACCGCACGGTTACGCAGCGGCCCGACACTGACGAACACCCCGGACGACAACTTGAAGTCTTCGGCAATACGCCCATCGAACATCAGGCCCTGTTCGGGCTGCTGCGCATCGGCGAGCTTCAAGGCATCGCCCGAGCAGTAAAAGCCCTCGTCATCGAACGCCTCGGCCGTTTGCTGCGGCGAACGCCAGTAGCCGGGCATGATGTGCGGGCCGCGAAAGCGTGCCTCCAGCTTGCCGTCCAGCGGCACCAGCTTCACTTCGCACCCCGGGGCAGGCAAGCCCACATAGCCTGCCAGCGACAAAGGCCCGGTGGTGAACGTGCAGGACGGCGCCGCTTCGGTCATGCCAAGGCCGGCCATCATGCGGATGCGCTCGCCACAGTGCTGTTCGGCGATGCGGTCCAGGCGGTCCCACACGCTTTGCGAAAGCCCCGCTGCGGCGAAGAAGAACAGCTTCATGCGGGCAAAGAACACCTCGCGCAACTGTGCGTCCTGCTCCAGCGCCTTGACCAGTTCTTCCCAGCCCTTGGGCACGGTCAGGTAGGCGGTTGGGGAAATCTCGCGCAGGTTGCGCAAGGTTTCGCCGAAGCCCTGCGGGGTCGGCTTGCCGGCGTCCAGGTAAAAGCTGCCGCCGTTGTACAGCACGATGCCCAGGTTGTGGCTGCCGCCAAAGGTGTGGTTCCACGGCAGCCAGTCCACCAGCACCGGCGGCTCTTCAGCGAACACCGGAAAGGTCTGCAACAGCATCTGCTGGTTGGCGCACAGCATGCGTTGGGTGGTGACGACCGCCTTGGGCAGCTTGGTGGAGCCTGAGGTGAAGAGGAACTTGGCGATAGTGTCGGGCCCGGTGGCGGCAAACGCCGCATCGGCTGGCGCAAGGTCGCCCGGCTGCAGCAGGCTGTCGAAGCTCAGGTGCCGGCGGCCCGGGGCCTGGCCGCGCACGCTCACCACCGCCACCGATGGGTCCAGCACGGCGTCGAAGGCACGCTGGAACGGCTGGGTGTCGGTGGCGAACACCAACCCCGGCGTCAGTACCTCGCACACATGCCGCAGCTTGGCAAAGTCCTGGGACAACAGTGCGTAGGCCGGCGACACCGGGCAATACGGGATGCCGGCGTACATGGCGCCCAAGGCGACCTGCAGGTGCTCGATATCGTTGCCGGAAAAAAGCGCCAGCGGCCGCTCGGCGCTCAGGCCAAAGCCCAGCAGGTTGGCGGCGATGGTGCGTACCTGCGCGAGCATTTGTGCGTAGGTGATTGTGCGCCAGGCACCATCGGGCTGACGCGCGGCAATGAAGGTGGTGTCCGGGCGCTGTGCGGCCCAGTGCAGCAGCCGGTCAAGCAGGCGCGACGGCAGCGGCGCCAGGGGCTCGACGGCTTGCATGCGCAAGATGCCGTCGGCCTCGCTGAACTGCACCTTGGGATGCCCGATGGACACCTGCCGATAGCGCGGGCTTTGGCCAGGGTCGGTTGACCCTGTGCGGGCTTGGTTATTCACGCAGGTTGCTCCTTGTTATTGTTGTACAGCCTGCCGCGGCCCGGCGGTGCGGGCGGCGGCCGATGGTGCGCGTTGCCTAGATGGGGTAATGCCTGGGGCCGTGCTGAAGGGTGACCCAGCGCAGCTGGGTGAATTGATCGATGGCGGTGCGGCTGCCGAAGCTGCCGTAGCCGCTGGCCTTGACCCCACCGAAGGGCATCTGCGCTTCGTCATGCACGGTCGGGCCGTTGATATGGCAGATACCCGACTCCACACGCTGGGCCAAGGCCAGCGCACGGCTGGTGTCGCGGCTGAAGATGGCCGACGACAGGCCGAACTCGGAGTCGTTGGCCAGCGTCAGCAAAGCTTCATCGCCCTCGGCGCGCAGCACCACTGCCACCGGCCCGAAGGACTCTTCGTGGTACAGGCGCATGCTTGCGTCGACGTTGTCCAACAGGGTGGGCTGCAAAATGCTGCCGTCCAGCTGGCCGCCGCATACCAGGCGTGCGCCCTTGGCCACGGCATCGTCGATCAGCGCCTTGATGCGCTCGCCGGCCGCACCGCTGACCAGCGAACCGAGCACCGACGTGCTGGCCTGCGGGTCACCTGCGCGCAGCCCGCCGACCTTGGCCGCCAGCTTGTCGACGAAGGTGTCGGCGATGCGGTTGTCGACCACCAGGCGCTCGGTGGACATGCAGATCTGGCCCTGGTTGAAGTAGGCACCAAACGCTGCAGCTTCGACGGCGGCGTCCAGGTCGGCGTCATCGAGCACCAATAGCGGCGCCTTGCCGCCCAGTTCGAGCAAGGCAGGCTTCAGGTGCCGTGCAGCCAGCTCGCCGACGATGCGCCCCACCTGGGTGGAACCGGTGAAATTGACGCGGCGCACCGCAGGGTTGGCGATCAGCCGCTCGACGATGGCGGGAGCATCGGCCGGGTCATTGCTGATCACATTGACCACGCCCTCGCCCAAACCTGCATCGTGGAGCACCTGGCCGATCAACCGGTGCACCGCCGGGCTGACCTCGGAGGCCTTGAGCACTACGGTGTTGCCGCAGGCCAGCGGCATGGCGATGGCTCGCGTGGCGAGGATCACCGGGGCGTTCCACGGTGCGATGCCCAGCACCACACCGCAAGGGGCGCGCAGGGCCATGGCAAAGCTGCCGGGCACATCCGAGGGGATGACCTCACCGGTAATCTGCGTAGTCATGGCCGCAGCTTCGCGCAACATGTTGGCGGCCAGCTTCACGTTGAAGCCATACCAGTTGGCCATGGCCCCGGTTTCGCCGGCCGCGGCGATGAACTCGGCAGCCCGCGCCTGCAACAGGTCGGCGCCGGCCAGCAAGCGGCTGCGCCGCTCACCGGGCGCCAGCGCGGCCCAGGCCGGGAACGCTGCACTGGCGGCGGCCACCGCAGCATCGGCATCGGCCAGCGTGGCGGCAGCGGCTTGCGACACCACCTCACCGGTGACCGGGTTGCAGCGCTGGAAGGTTCGTCCATCGCTGGCGGGGCGCGACTGCCCGCCAATCAGCAAAGGCACCTGCAACATGCTCATCCCTCTTGTTGTGGTTATAGAGAAATATCCGCAGGCTGTGGCCAGTGGCGGCACAGCCCGCCCCGGCCCTCAGCGTTTGTAAGCCTGCAGGCCCGGCTTGATGGACTTGTCGTCGAGGAACTGCTTCATGCCCTGCTCGCGACCGCCCTCGGTGTCCAGCAGCCGGGACTGGTCGAGTTTGGCGTAGAGGTAGTCTTCGTTCTGCTCCCAGGTCAGTTCGCGGCAACGCTTGAAGCCGTTCTTGGCTGCACGCAGTACCACCGGGTTTTTCTCCAGCAGGTTCAGCGCCAGCTCGCGGGTCGTCTCGCGCAGTTGGGCCAGCGGCACGCTCTCGTTGACCAGGCCCATTTCGGCGGCCTTGGTACCGCCAAAGGTCTTGCCGGTCATGATGTAGTACAGCGACTGGCGATGGCCAACGGTATCGGCCATTGCCTTGCTGACCAGGTTGCCGGGCGGGATGCCCCAGTTGATTTCCGACAGGCCGAAGGTGGCCTCGTCAGCGCAGATCGCCAGGTCGCACGCCACCAGCGGGCTGAAACCACCGCCAAAGCACCAGCCGTTGACCATGGCGATGGTCGGCTTGGCGTACATGCGCAGCAGCTTCCATTGCCATTGCGAGGCTTCACGGCGGATTTTTTCCTGAAGTATCTCGGGGCCGGCGTCGACCTCGCGGAAGTATTCCTTCAGGTCCATGCCTGCAGTCCACGACTCACCGGCCCCGGTCAGCACCAGCACGCCGGCGTCAGCGTCCTGCTCCAGGGTTTCCAGCACGTCGACCATTTCCCGGTTCAGGGTGGGGCTCATGGCATTGCGTTTTTCCGGGCGATTGAGGGTTACCCAGGCGATGCCCGACTCCAGTTCGACCTTCACCGTGGTCCAGCGGCCTTCGTATTTGCTCATGGTTCTGCACTCTTGTTGTTCGAGGTGGTGACACCAAGCTAATCCGGCAAATTAGTTATGTCAATTAACTATTATGAAAATTATCTTTGCCTTCCGGCCGGTTGAGAAGCTTTTTAGCCTGAGCTTCACTAGCCGGATTAAGCCAGCGCAGGCAAACTGGGTAACTTTCTTACTCATGACACAGGAGCATGCAATCCGATGGCAAGGTCTGCCCGAACCGACGACACCGCTTCCCTGCCCACGCCCCCTGGCGACACGGTCCTTGAGGACCTGCTCGGTTACGCGTTGCGCCGCGCCCAGCTGAAGCTGTTCCAGCACCTGATCGGCCGGTTGGCGGCCTACGACCTGCGCCCGGCGCAGTTTTCAGCGCTGGCGATCATCGAGCAAAACCCTGGCCTGATGCAGGCGGACCTGGCGCGTGCCCTGGCGATCGAGCCGCCGCAGGTGGTGCCGCTGCTGAACAAACTGGAAGAGCGTGCGCTGGCCGTGCGTGTGCGTTGCAAGCCGGACAAGCGCTCCTACGGGATTTTCTTGAGCAAATCGGGTGAGGCGATGCTCAAGGAGCTCAAGCAGATCGCCAGCGACAGCGATCGGGAGGCTACCGGCAGCCTCGAAGAAGATGAGCGCGCGGAACTGCTGCGGCTGCTGACGAAAATTTACAAGGAATAGGGCCATTCATCCGCAAACCACTAAATGGATCCATTAGACGCACGATAATCGTAAGACCTCCAATTTTTGTTGGGATAAACCATTGACCAGTCTTTCGGATCAGGTCTTAATGGATCCATTAAATAACAACAACAATCGGAGGTCCTCCATGTACCCGAAAAACACCTGGTACGTCGCCTGCACCCCTGACGAAATCGCCGAGAAGCCCTTGGGCCGGCAGATTTGCGGGGAGAAGATCGTGTTCTACCGTGGTAACGAAAACCGCGTCGCCGCCGTGGAAGACTTTTGCCCGCACCGCGGCGCGCCCTTGTCGCTGGGCTTTGTCGAAAACGGCAACCTGGTGTGCGGCTACCACGGGCTGGTGATGGGCTGTGATGGCAAGACCATCGCCATGCCGGGCCAACGGGTGCGGGGTTTTCCCTGCAACAAAGCCTTCGCCGTGATCGAGCGCCATGGCTTCATCTGGGTCTGGCCCGGTGACCAGGCCCAGGCTGACCCGGCCCTGATCCCGCACCTGCCGTGGGCGGCCAGCGACGAATGGGCCTATGGCGGCGGGTTGTTCCACATCGGTTGCGATTACCGCCTGATGATCGACAACCTGATGGACCTCACCCATGAAACCTATGTGCATGCCTCCAGCATCGGCCAGAAGGAAATCGACGAGGCGCCCCCGGTCACCACGGTGAGCGGCGACGAAGTGGTCACCGCCCGGCACATGGAAAACATCATGCCCCCGCCCTTCTGGCGCATGGCCCTGCGCGGCAACGGCCTGGCCGATGATGTGCCGGTGGACCGCTGGCAGATCTGCCGCTTCACCCCGCCCAGCCATGTACTGATCGAGGTGGGCGTGGCCCATGCCGGCCACGGCGGCTACCACGCCCCGGCCGAGCACAAGGCCTCGAGCATCGTGGTCGATTTCATCACTCCCGAGAGCGACACCTCGATCTGGTACTTCTGGGGCATGGCGCGCAATTTTGCCGCCCACGATCAGGCCCTGACCGCGAGCATCCGCGAAGGCCAGGGCAAGATTTTCAGCGAAGACCTGGAAATGCTCGAACGCCAGCAGCAGAACCTGCTCGCCTACCCCGAGCGCAACCTGCTCAAGCTCAACATCGACGCCGGCGGCGTACAGGCGCGCAAGGTGCTGGAGCGGCTAATCGCCAAAGAGCACGCGCCCAAACCGCACATGATCGCCACCCACACCACCCCCGCCTGAGGAGCCCGCGCCATGATCGATGCCGTAGTGGTATCCCGCAACGACGAAGCCCAGGGCATCTGCAGCTTCGAGCTGGCGGCCGCCGATGGCAGCCCACTGCCGCCCTTCAGCGCCGGCGCGCACATCGATGTGCACCTGCCGGACGGGCTGGTGCGCCAGTATTCCCTGTGCAACCACCCAGCAGAACGCCACCGCTACCTGATCGGCGTGCTCAACGACCCCGCCTCACGCGGCGGTTCACGCAGCCTTCACGAGCAGGTGCAGGCAGGCCACCGCCTGCGCATCAGCGCCCCGCGCAACCTGTTCCCGCTGGCCCAGGGCGCCCGGCGCAGCCTGCTGTTCGCCGGTGGCATCGGCATCACGCCCCTGCTGTGCATGGCTGAGCAACTGGCCTGCAACGGCGACGATTTCGAACTGCACTACTGCGCACGCTCCAGCGACCGCGCAGCCTTTGTCGAGCGCCTGCGCGCCGCCCCCTTCGCTGACCGCCTGTTCGTGCATTTTGACGAGCAGCCGGAGACCGCCCTGGACATCGCCCAAGTGCTGGGCAGCCCGCAGGGCGATGTGCACCTTTACGTGTGCGGGCCTGGCGGCTTCATGCAGCACGTGCTGGACACTGCCAAGCAGCTGGGTTGGCAGCAGGCCAACCTGCACCGTGAATACTTCGCCGCAGCGCCGGTTGAAAACAGCGACGACGGCAGCTTCTCGGTGCAGGTAGGCAGCACCGGCCAAGTGTTCGAGGTGCCGGCCGACCAGAGCGTGGTGCAGGTGCTGGAACGCCATGGCATCGAGATCGCCGTCTCCTGTGAACAGGGTATTTGCGGCACCTGCCTGACGCGTGTGCTGCAGGGCACGCCAGAGCACCGCGACCTGTTCCTCACGGAGCAGGAACAGGCCCTGAATGATCAGTTCACGCCGTGCTGTTCGCGGGCGAAGACGCCCCTGCTGGTACTGGACCTGTAAAACGCCTCAGGACGAGGGCAGGATCACCTTCATGCCCTCGTCCGCCGTGGACGCGCCAAAGGTTTCGGCATAGCGCAACGTGGCATTGGCATGTTCGCGCATGATCGCCTCGGCGCGGGCACCCTGGCCGTGGGTGAGCGCATCGAACACCGCATGGTGCTGCATGTGCGCGAAGTTGAAGCGCCGGTATTCACGGGCAAGGTCGTGACGGTCCACCGCCAGCGCAGTGACCGAAGCGAACGGCAAGTGGTCGTTGCGCGCCAGCGCATCGGCGATGGCCGGGTTGTGGCTGGCCTCTACGATCACCTGGTGAAAGCGCATGTTCAGGTCGTGATAGGCGTGCAAGTCTTCTTCGGTCACATACCCCTTGTCGAACAACAGGTCGCCTTCGACCAGGCAGCGCTGCAGTGCCTCGCGCGCCGCGGGCAGCAGGCCACGCTCAGCGGCCTGGCGGGCAGCCAGGCCTTCTAGCACACCACGCACTTCCACCGCACCGGCAATGTCATCGGCGCTGACCGAACGCACCTGGAAGCCACGGCCGCCGCAACGCACCAGCAGGCCCTCCTGCTCCAGGGTACGAAACGCCATGCGTACGGGCATGCGTGAGACGCCGAAACGTTCGGCGGTAGGCACTTCCATCAGCCGCGCGCCAGCCGCCAGTTCGCCCGAAGCGATCATCTTGCGCAACGCGATCAGCACCATTTGACCGGGCTTGCTCATCCAGGGAGGTTCCAGAGACAGAAGCGCCAATCATACCGCAAGCGCGGGCGCGCTTGGCGGCCTGTGACACCTGCCCTGTTCAGGCTACGATGATACTTCGTCCTTCGGAGCCCATCAGCGCCATGCCCAGAACGAGCAAAGTCACCGACCCGTCCTACGAGTTGATGGACGATCACGAGGGCGACTCACTGATCTACCGCCAGCATGGTTTTCCCAGCCCGCTGGTACGCTGGCATTTCCACAAGGAATACGAACTGCACCTGATCGTGGCCAGCGCCGGCAAAGTGTTCATCGGCGACTACATCGGCAGCTTCGCGCCGAACACGCTTTTCCTCACAGGGCCCAACCTGCCGCACAACTGGATCAGCCAGGCCGGCCCCGGGGAGGTGTTCAGCCAGCGCGACATGCTGGTCAATTTCACGGACGAGGTTTTGCACAGCGGCAGCCGGGTATTTTCTGAGCTGCACCAGCTCAGCCCGTTGCTGGCCCGCGCGCACTACGGCATCGAGTTCCGTGACCCGGCGCTGATCGCCGAGAGCCGCAAATTGTTGCAATGCATAGCGGACAGCCGCGGCATGACCCGCCTTGGATACTTTTTTATCCTCATGGAACAGCTGGCCGGCTGCGAGGACTACCAGTTGTTGTCCACAGTCACCTCTTCGTACCTGGCTGACGAGCACAACGTCGAGCGCATAAACCGGGCGGTGGACTATATCTTCGAGCACTACGCCCAGGACTTGACCCAGAACGAAGTGGCCGAGCACCTGGGCATGACCCCCACGTACTTCTCACGCTTCTTCAAACAGGCCGCCGGGCGCGGTTTTGTCGAGTTCGTCAACCGCCTGCGGGTCAGCAAGGCCTGCGAACTGCTGGCCAAAAGCGACCTGCCGGTGACCGGAGTGTGCTTCGAATCAGGCTTCAGCAACCTGTCCAATTTCAACCGGCGCTTTCAACAGCTCAAAGGCATGACTCCCTCCGACTATCGCAGCCTGGTTATCCAGCGGCTGACCGAGCAGAACCATCACTGAGCGCAACAACTGCAAAAAAGTATCAGCCAGCGTGCAGCCCAAGCTTTGTCGGCAGCGCCACGCGGGGGTGTAATCAGCGCCAGCGACACAAAAATAATAATGTCTTCCGTGCCGTCAGCCGGCCCGGTAAGGGAGTTCATAGATGAACGACGCGATCAAGGCCTGCCTGGCCGCTGCCTGCCTCAGCCTGCCGCTATTGGCCCAGGGCGCAGAGAGATTGACCATCGCCACGGTCAACAACAACGACATGATCCGCATGCAGCGCCTGGCCAAGGTGTTCGAAGAGCAACACCCGGACATCAGGCTCAAGTGGGTCGTGCTTGAAGAAAACGTGCTGCGCCAGCGCCTGACTACCGACATCGCCACCCAGGGCGGGCAGTTCGACGTACTGACCATCGGCATGTACGAAGCCGCGCTGTGGGGCGCCAAAGGCTGGCTGGAGCCGATGACGGACCTGCCGACCGATTACAACCTCGACGACGTGTTCCCGTCTGTGCGCAATGGCTTGTCGGCCAACGGCACGCTGTACGCCTTGCCCTTCTATGCCGAAGCCTCCATCACCTACTACCGCAAGGACCTGTTCCAGAACGCAGGGCTGAACATGCCCGAGCAACCGACCTGGACCCAGCTGGGTGAATATGCCGCCAAACTTCACCACCCCGACCAGGGCCAGTACGGCATCTGCCTGCGCGGCAAGGCCGGCTGGGGCGAGAACATGGCGCTGATCGGCACCGTGGCCAATGCCTTTGGCGCACGCTGGTTCAACGAACAGTGGCAGCCGGAATTCACCGGCAGCGCGTGGAAGAACGCCCTGAACTTCTACGTCGACACCTTGAAGCAGTACGGCCCGCCAGGCGCGTCGAGCAACGGCTTCAACGAAAACCTGGCACTGTTCAACAGCGGCAAGTGCGCGATGTGGGTCGATGCCAGCGTTGCCGGCTCGTTCGTCACCGACAAGACCCAGAGCAAGGTCGCCGACCAGGTCGGCTTCACATTTGCGCCAAAAGAGGTCACCGACAAGGGCGCCTCGTGGCTGTATTCCTGGGCGCTGGCTATCCCCAGCAGCTCCAAGGCCAAGGACGCGGCAAAGGCCTTCAGCACCTGGGCCACGTCCGAAGCCTACGGCAAGCTGGTGGCCGACAAGGAAGGCGTGGCCAACGTGCCACCCGGCACCCGCGCCTCTACCTACAGCGACGCCTACCTGGCCGCAGCGCCGTTCGCCAAGGTGACGCTGGAGTCGCTCAAGCGCGTTGACCCCAACCACCCCACGCTCAAGCCCGTGCCGTACGTGGGTATTCAGTTGGTGACCATCCCCGAGTTCCAGGCCATTGGTACGCAGGTCGGCAAGCTGTTCTCCGCCGCCCTGACCGGGCAGATGAAGGTCGACCAGGTACTTGCCGCCGCCCAGCAATCCACCGAACGCGAGATGAAGCGCGCCGGTTACCCCAAGTAGCCCACCCGTGGCCTGAGCCGCGCCAACGCCTGGCGCGGTGACGGCTGCCGTCCGCCCTTTTCGCTGCACACGGAGTCGCCATGGACACTTCGGCCCTCGATACCCCGACCCTCGCCACTGCACGCCCCGGCAAACGCCGCGTCGGGCCGGGCTGGTTCCTGGTCAGCCCTTCGGTGGCGCTGCTGCTGTTGTGGATGGTCGTACCTTTGGGCATGACCCTGTATTTTTCGCTTATCCGCTACAACCTGCTGTACCCGGGCGAAAATGCATACGTAGGCCTGGAGAACTTCGCGTACTTCGTCACCGACCCAGGCTTCATGCCCGGCGCCCTGAACACCTTGACCCTGGTCGGCAGCGTGCTGGCGATCAGCGTGGTGTTCGGCGTGCTCATCGCGGCGCTGCTGGAGGCCGGCGAGTTCTGGGGGCGCGGCGTGGTACGGGTGCTGCTGATTTCACCGTTCTTCATCATGCCCACGGTCAGCGCGCTGCTGTGGAAGAACCTGATATTGCACCCGGTGTCGGGCATCCTCGCCGCCGTGTGGCGGCTGTTCGGCGCGCAGCCGGTGGACTGGCTGGCGCACTACCCGCTGCTGTCGATCATCCTGATCGTCTCCTGGCAGTGGCTGCCGTTCGCCATCCTGATCCTGATGACCGCCATGCAGTCGCAGGACCTGGAACAGAAAGAAGCCGCGCGCCTGGATGGCGCCGGGCCGCTGGCGATCTTCTGGCACCTGACCCTGCCGCACCTGGCCCGCCCGATTGCCGTGGTGGTGATGATCGAGACCATCTTCCTGCTGTCGGTGTTCGCCGAAATATTCACCACCACCAGCGGCGGCCCGGGCTATGAATCCACCAACCTCGCCTACCTGATCTACAACCAGGCGCTGCTGCAGTTCGACGTCGGCATGGCCTCGGCCGGCGGCTTGATCGCCGTGCTGATCGCCAACATCGCCGCCATCGTGCTGATACGGATGATCGGCAAGAACCTGACCGAGCGCCGCTGAGGAGCCCGCCATGCTGCCACTCAAGCAAACCCGCCGCCTGCGCGACGCATTGATCGGCCTGCTGTGCTGGGGCATCGCCCTGGTGATCTTCTTCCCGATCTTCTGGATGCTGCTGACCAGCTTCAAGACCGAGCTCGACGCCTTCGCTACACCACCGCAGTTCATCTTCGCGCCAACACTGGAGAACTACCTGCACATCAACGAGCGCAGCGACTACTTCGCCTACGCCTGGAATTCGGTGCTGATCGCCTTCTCGGCAACCGCGCTGTGCATGCTTGTCGCAGTGCCGGCGGCCTACTCCATGGCCTTTTTCGAAACCCGCCACACCAAGCGCACGCTGCTGTGGATGCTGTCGACCAAGATGCTGCCGCCGGTGGGCGTGCTGATGCCGATCTACCTGCTGGCCAAACAGTTCGGCCTGCTCGACTCGCGCCTGGCGCTGATCATCGTCTACACCCTGATCAACCTGCCGATCGTGGTGTGGATGGTGTACACCTACTTCAAGGACATCCCGGTGGACATCCTTGAAGCCGCGCGCCTGGACGGTGCCGGGACCTGGCAGGAAATCGTCCGCGTGTTGCTGCCGATCGCTCGCGGCGGGCTTGCCTCGACCGTGCTGCTGTCGTTGATCCTGTGCTGGAACGAGGCGTTCTGGTCGCTCAACCTGACCTCCTCGGCTGCCGCCCCACTAACCGCGCTGGTGGCCTCCTACTCAAGCCCGGAGGGGCTGTTCTGGGCCAAGCTCTCGGCCGTCTCGACCCTGGCCTGCGCACCCATCCTGATTTTCGGCTGGATCAGCCAGAAGCAGCTGGTGCGCGGCCTTTCGTTCGGGGCCGTGAAATGAACCGGCTCCCCCACGACACCTGCTCAATCCCCCTATTGCGGGCCGCCGCAGAGGACATTCGCCATGGCTGACCTGAAGATCCGCAACCTGCACAAAGGCTTCGATGGCCACGCCATCATCAAGGGCATCGACCTGGAGGTGCGCGACCGTGAGTTCGTGGTGTTCGTCGGCCCGTCCGGGTGTGGCAAGTCGACACTGCTGCGGCTGATCGCCGGCCTTGAGGAAGTCAGCGGCGGCCACATCACCCTGGACGGCGTCGACATCACTGACACCGCCCCGGCCAAACGCGACCTGGCCATGGTGTTCCAGACCTACGCGCTTTACCCACACATGACCGTACGCAAGAACCTGTCGTTCGCCCTGGACCTGGCCGGCGTGGACAAGCGTGAGGTGCAGGCCAAGGTCGACAACGCCGCGCGCATCCTCGAACTGCAACCGCTGCTCGAACGCAAGCCGCGCCAACTGTCTGGTGGCCAGCGTCAGCGGGTGGCGATCGGCCGGGCGATCGTGCGCAACCCAAAGATTTTCCTGTTCGACGAGCCGCTGTCGAACCTTGACGCCGCCCTGCGCGTGCAGATGCGCCTGGAGCTCGCGCGCCTGCACCAGGAGCTGGCCGCGACCATGATCTACGTGACCCACGACCAGGTCGAGGCGATGACCCTGGCCGACAAGGTGGTGGTGCTCAACGGCGGGCGCATCGAGCAGGTCGGCTCGCCGCTGGAGCTGTACCACCACCCGGCCAACCTGTTCGTCGCAGGCTTTCTCGGCACCCCGAAAATGGGCTTTTTGCGCGGCCACGTGAGCCACAGCCAGGGCACATCGTGCGAGGTCACCCTTGAATGCGGCGCCCGTGTCAGCTTGGCGCTGTGCGCGGACGGTCTGCCCGCTGGCAGCCCCGTGACACTGGGCATCCGCCCGGAGCACCTGAACATCGCCAGCGCCGGGCAAGGCACACCCGGCTTGCTGCAGGTGACTGCCGACGTCAGTGAGCGCCTGGGCAGCGACAGCTACTGCCATGTACGTGCCGGCTCCGGGGAAATGCTTACCGTACGGGTGCGCGGCGACTTTGCGCCGGCCTTCGGCGAGCCCCTGGAACTGACCTTCGACCCAGGCCACTGCCACCTGTTCGACAGCAACGGCCAGGCCTTGGACAAACGCCTGCAGCAAGCGGCCTGAGGACACACACGATGAAACTCGACCCGCACCACCTCGACCTGCTGGCGCCCACGGTCGCCCGCCCTTCCTACGCGCCCTCGCAGCTGCGCCAGGGCATTGTGCACATTGGCGTAGGTGGGTTTCACCGTGCCCATCAGGCGGCCTACACCGACGCCCTGATGAACCGCGGCGAAGGCCTGGACTGGGCCATCTGCGGCGCCGGCCTGCGCAGCGAAGACCGCGCCATGCGCGACGCCCTGGCGGCGCAGGGCTACCTGTACACCCTGTTCGTGCTGGACGACCAACCCGACACCGAAGTGCGGGTGATTGGTGCCCTCAGTGACATGCTCCTGGCCGAAGACGACACCCAAGCGCTGCTGGCCAAACTGGCCGAGCCCGACGTACGTATCGTCTCGCTGACCATCACCGAAGGCGGCTACTGCATCGACGACAGCACCGGCGAGTTTCGCGCTGACCTGGCGCAGGTCCGGCACGATCTGGCCAACCCGCAGGCCCCGCAAGGCGTGTTCGGCTTTCTATGCGAAGCGCTGCGGCGGCGCCGCGAAGCCGGCGTGGGGCCGTTCACGGTGATGTCCTGCGACAACCTGCCGCACAATGGTGCGGTCGCGCGCAAGGCCCTGCTGGCCTTCGCCCAGTTGCTCGACCCGCACCTGGCCCGCTGGATAGGTGAGAACGTGAGCTTCCCCAACGCTATGGTCGACCGCATCACGCCAATGACCAGCAGCGACCACCGCCAACAACTGTTCGAGCGCCACGGCGTCGAGGATGCCTGGCCAGTGGTGTGCGAGCCGTTCCTGCAGTGGGTGGTGGAAGACAAATTCGTAGCCGGGCGCCCAGCGTGGGAAAAGGTCGGTGTGCAGTTCACCGACGACGTCACGCCCTATGAAGAAATGAAAATCAAGCTGCTCAACGGCAGCCACCTGGCACTGACCTACCTGGGCTTCCTGCAGGGCTACCGCCTGGTCCACGAAACCCTTGCCGACCCTCTGCTGCGCCGCTACATGCGCACGTTCATGGACCTGGACGTGACGCCACAGCTTGCCCCGGCGCCCGGCATCGACCTGGAACGCTACAAGGACAGCCTCACCGAGCGCTTCGCCAACCGCGCCATCGCCGACCAGCTGGAGCGGGTGTGCTCGGACGGCTCATCGAAGTTTCCCAAGTACATCGTCCCCACCGCCAACCAGCTGATTGCCGAGGGCCAACCGCTGGACCGCGTGGCCCTGGTGGTAGCGGCCTGGGCCCTGTACCTGGGCGGGGTAGACGAACAGGGCAGCGCCTATGCCATCCCCGACCCACGCGCGGCCCAGTGCCAGGCACGGGTGGTGCAGCGTGATGGGCTTGCTGCCCGGGTGCTGGGCGACGAGACGATATTTGGCACGGTCATCCCCGCCTCCGGTGCCTTCGTCAGCGCTTTCGAGCGCCTGTATGACAGCCTGTGTGAGGTTGGCGTGAGCGAAACGCTGCGCCGAGTGCTTGGCGACTGACCCGGAGCACACGCAATGGAAGGACTGTTTCTCGGCATTGATTGCGGCACCCAGGGCACCAAGGCGCTGGTGCTGGACGCCGGCAGCGGCCGGGTGCTGGGCCTTGGTAGTGCCGCGCACGCCCCTGCACGGGGCCGCGACGGGCGCCGCGAGCAAGACCCGGCCGACTGGCTCGCCGCCCTGCACACGGCAGTCGCTGGCGCGCTGCATGGGGCCGGCGTCAATGGCCAGGCCATCCGTGCGCTGGCGGTATCCGGCCAGCAGCATGGCCTGGTGATGCTGGACGCCCAAGGCCAGGTACTGCGCCCGGCCAAGCTCTGGTGCGACACCGAAACCACGGCAGAAAACCAGACGCTGCTGAACGTGCTCGGCGGCCCGCAGGGCTCGATCGAACGCCTGGGGCTGGTGATTGCGCCGGGCTATACCGTGTCCAAACTGCTGTGGAGCAAACGCAGCTTCCCCGACCTGTTCGCCCGCCTGGCCCATGTGCTGCTGCCCCACGATTACCTCAATTACTGGCTGACAGGCCGCGCCTGCAGCGAGCCGGGCGATGCGTCTGGCACCGGTTACTACAACGTGCACCACAACACCTGGGCAACCGATGTGCTGCAACACATCGAACCGGGCGAGCGCCTGCTGGCGGCACTGCCCGAGCTGCTCGCACCCGGCGACTGCATCGGCCCGCTGCGCGAGCAGGCCGCCGCAGGCCTGGGGCTGAACCCTCACGCCTGGGTGGCCAGCGGCGGCGGCGACAACATGCTCAGCGCCATCGGTACCGGCAATATCAGCCCTGGCATGATTACCCTCAGCCTGGGCACCTCGGGTACCCTGGCAACTTACGCCGACCATGCCCAGTTCAACCCCAAGGGCGAGGTGGCGAACTTCTGCGCCTCCAGCGGTGGCTGGTTGCCCTTGATCTGCACGATGAACCTGACCAACGCCTGCGCGCTGGTACGTGACCTGCTGGAGCTGGACCTCACCCGCTTCACGGCCCTCGCCGCCCAAGCCCCGGTCGGTGCCGAAGGCCTGTTGATGCTGCCATTCTTCGATGGCGAACGGGTACCCGCGCTGCCTACTGCCAGCGCCAGCCTGCATGGTATGACCAGCGCCAACCTGACACGCGCCAACCTGTGCCGGGCCGTGCTCGAAGGCACTTGCTTCAGCCTGCGCTATGGCCTGGACCTGCTGCACGCCAGCGGCCTGCAGGGCAGCGAAATCCGCCTGGTGGGCGGGGCGGCAAAGAGCGAGCTGTGGCGCCAGGTACTGGCCAATCTGCTCGGCCTGCCAGTGGTGTGCCCGCGCCAGACCGAAGCCGCCGCGCTGGGGGCGGCAATTCAGGCTGCCTGGAGCCTTGGCCGCCAACTGGGCCACGGCGACAGCCTCCAGGCCCTGTGCGAACGCTGCGTCGAGCTGGACGAAAGCACCCGCACCCTGCCACGTCTGGCGCAGCAGGCCGCCTATGGTGTGGCCTACAGACGCTACCTGGATCACCTGCCTGCGCATTGATCGCGGTACTGTCCTTACGCTTTTCTGTTTGGGAGAACTTCATGTATTTGGTATGTGGCGAGGCATTGTTCGATGTGTTCAGCCTGGAAAACAGCACGCGCAGCGCAGAACTGGGCTTTACCGCGATTGCCGGCGGTTCGCCGTTCAACGTCGCCGTCGGCCTGCGCAGGCTGGGCGTTGCCGCAGGGTTGTTCGGCGGACTGTCCAGCGACCACCTTGGCGCACGGCTGCGCCGGGTACTGGAGGAAGAAGGCGTGAATTGCCAGCACCTGGTGACCAGCGATGCACCCACCACCCTGGCCATGGTCGGCCTGGATGCCAACGGCTCGGCGCAGTACCAGTTCCGCGGCGAAGGCTGCGCCGACCGACAGGTGCGGCTGGAGCATCTGCCGGTACTGGATGAGCGCGTACGAGGGCTGCACGTGGGATCGTACACACTGGTGGTGACACCCGTGGGCGACACGTTGCTGGCACTGGTGGAACGCGAACGCGACCAGCGGTTGATCAGCCTGGATCCGAACGTACGCCTGAATCCGCAGCCTGATGTGGCGCTGTGGCGCAGGCGCGTTGAAGCGTTTGCTGCGCATGCACATTTGATCAAGGCCAGCGTGGAAGACCTGCAGGTGCTGTACCCGGGGCGCGACGCTGGCGAGGTAGCCCGTGGCTGGTTGAACGAGCGCTGCCGGCTGGTGTTCGTGACCCACGGGGCCGAGGGTGCCAGCGTGCATTGTGCGCACGGGTCCTGGCACCGGCCGGCGGACAGCTCACTGCCGGTTCGCGACACCGTGGGGGCCGGGGATACGTTCCAGGCGGCCGTGCTGGCCTGCCTGGCTCGGCTGGGTGCGGACAGCCCGATGGGTGTCGCGATGCTGACGCGCGAGACGGTCGATGCGATGCTGGCCTACGCCATTGGGGCGGCGGCGGTGACCTGTTCCAGGGCCGGGCCGGACCTGCCGTTTGAAGGCGAGCTTTCGTGCATGCCACAGGCCAGCGGTACATCGGGCTGATTGCGGATCAAGGTTTGTGCTGCTTCATCGTTTGCCGATGCAGGGCAATGAAGGGTGCCTCCGCCGGGTCGATGCGGTCCATTTTCGCCGCGATGCGATGCCAGTACGGATACTGCGGCGCGATCCGCGTCACCCGCTCGATCTGCTCAAGGTCTTGGCCGGTCAGCACCAGCTCCACCGCCTGCAGGTTGTCGTGCAACTGCTCGGCGGTGCGACCGGCCGTGATGACACTGGTGATGCCTGGTCGGTCCTTGAGCCAGGCCAGGCACACCCGCGCCGGCGAGCAGCCATGCCGGCGCCCAACTTCGATCAGCGCCTCGATGATGTCGTAGGCCCGCTCCTTGTCGTGCACGTAGGGTTCCGGCCAATCATTGCCCTGTCGCGTGCCGGCCGGCGTCTGTTGCCCGCGCCGCACCTTGCCGGTCAGCAAGCCCTCCCCCAGCGGCCCCCACACCAGCGTGGCAAGGCCTTGGTCGAGTGCCATCGGCAGTAGCTCGTACTCCGCTTCACGGGCTTCGGGGGTGTAGTAGATCTGCTGGGATACCGGCTGCTGCCAGCCGTTGAGCCGAGCACTGCCGAGGGTTTTCATCATCTGCCAGGCGGTGTAGTTGGACGTGCCGAAGTAACGCACCTTGCCGCTTTGCACCAAGTGCTCAAGGGCGGCCAAGGTCTCTTCCACAGGCGTGATGCCGTCCCAGTTGTGGATCTGGTAGAGGTCGATATGGTCGGTGCCCAAGCGCTTGAGGCTGGCCTCGCAGGCACGGATCAGGTGATAGCGCGAGGCGCCGCTGTCGTTGGGGTTGTCCCCCATCGGGCTGCGCGCCTTGGTGGCGAGGATGACCGACTGGCGCCGCTCACCCAGCGCCTGGCCGACGATCTCTTCGGCCAGGCCGTGGGAGTACAGGTCTGCCGTGTCGACCAGGTTGACCCCCGCGTCGAAGGCCATGTCGAACATGCGCCGGGCCAGTGCCACGTCCACGCTGCCGGTTTTCTCGAATGCGCCACGCCCGCCGAACGGGACCGTGCCGACCACCAGTTCAGAAACCAGCAGGCCAGTGTTGCCGAGTGCGCGGTACTTCATGGGTAGTGCCTCCAAATGCGAACGACTTGGAAGTACCGACGGGGCGGATTGCTGAAACGTTCAATCTGATTGGTTACCCTTACGCGTTTCAGGGCTGCTACGCAGCCCATCGCCGGCAAGCCGGCTCCTACACGGACCGCGCAGTTCTTGAGCTGCGCGCTAGACCTGTGGGAGCCGGCTTGCCGGCGATGGGCCGCAAAGCGGCCCCAACCTCAAGGCTTCACTCAGCGCCAGGCGGGATACCGTCCTTGTTCTTGTCCTTGAGCCTAGCCTTTTCCTCTTCCGTGGAATGGGCCGGAACCTGGCTTTGTTTCGGGTCGTCTTTGTGCTCAGTCATGGTGCTTGCCCTCGGGTTGATGTGCGTTAGGCATTCCTGTGAGAGGGCAGTTCAAGTGAGATTGCCGACGTACCGTCAGTCCTCACCTAGCAACAAGTGCATAAAAAGCTGAATTGAAATTGCCAATCGTGCTGATGCGCAGTATCAATTTAGGGGGGCATGCAACGCTCATTATCCTCTGCGGGCGCATTCAAAAACGCCCGATTGAGCCTATGGAGCTTCTCGATGACCCCTGTGCTAAAGCATTTCCAACCCGGCCGCCTGCTGATTGCAGCAAGCCTGGCCGCCAGCCTGCTGACGATGTCCGTCCAGGCCGCGACCCTAACCCGCGACAGCGGTGCACCGGTTGGTGACAACCAGAATTCGCAAACGGCCGGCGCCAACGGCGCGGTGCTGCTGCAAGACGCCAACCTGCTGCAGAAGCTGCAGCGCTTCGACCGCGAGCGCATTCCAGAGCGGGTGGTGCACGCCCGTGGTACCGGGGTGCACGGTGAGTTCACCGCCAGCGCCGACATCAGCGACCTGAGCATCGCCAAAGTCTTCCGCCCAGGTGAGAAGACACCGGTGTTCGTGCGCTTTTCTGCCGTGGTGCACGGCAACCACTCGCCCGAAACCCTGCGTGACCCACGCGGCTTCGCCACCAAGTTCTACACCGCAGACGGCAACTGGGACCTGGTAGGCAACAACTTCCCGACCTTCTTCATCCGCGACGCCATCAAGTTCCCGGACATGGTGCACGCGTTCAAGCCTGACCCACGCACCAACCTCGATGACGACTCCCGCCGCTTCGACTTCTTCTCCCACGTACCAGAAGCCACCCGTACCTTGACCCTGCTGTACTCCAACGAGGGTACCCCGGCCAGCTACCGCGAAATGGACGGCAACAGCGTGCATGCCTACAAGCTGGTCAACAGCAAAGGCCAAGTGCACTACGTGAAGTTCCACTGGAAGAGCCTGCAAGGCCAGAAGAACCTTGACCCCAAACAAGTCGAGCAGGTCCAGGGCCGTGATTACAGCCACATGACCAACGACCTGGTCAGCGCGATCAAGGACGGCAAGTTCCCCAAATGGGACCTGTACATCCAGGTGCTCAAGCCCGAAGACCTGGCCACGTTCGACTTCGACCCGCTCGATGCCACCAAGATCTGGCCGAATGTGCCAGAGCGCAAGATCGGCCAGATGGTGCTGAACCGCAACGTCGACAACTTCTTCCAGGAAACCGAGCAGGTCGCCATGGCGCCGTCCAACCTGGTGCCAGGTATCGAACCGTCTGAAGACCGCCTGCTGCAAGGCCGCCTGTTCGCCTATGCCGACACCCAGATGTACCGCATTGGCGCCAACGGCCTGGGCTTGCCAGTCAACCAGCCGCGCCTCCCGGTCAATAACGTCAACCAGGATGGCCAGGCCAACGCAGGCCACACCACCACGGGGGTCAACTACCAGCCAAGCCGCCTGCAGCCGCGTGAAGAACAGGCCAGCGCCCGCTATGTGCCGACCGCGCTGGTGGGCAGCACCCAGCAGGCGAAGATCCAGCGCGAGCAGAACTTCAAGCAGACCGGCGAGCTGTTCCGTTCCTACAACAAGAAGGAACAGACCGACCTGATCAACAGCCTGGGCCAGGCCCTGGCAGTGACTGACGAGGAAAGCCGCTACATCATGCTGTCGTTCTTCTACAAGGCCGATAGCGACTACGGTGCAGGCCTGGCCAAAGTGGCCAAGGCAGACCTCAAGCGCGTTCAGCAGCTGGCAGCGAAGCTGCAGGACTGATTGCAATGACTGAGCGGGCCGACGGCCCGCTCTTCGTTTCTACGCAGGTAAACACCATGCACAAATGGATGATGGCAGCCGTGTGCGGCTTGCTGATCCTCACCGCCCAGGCACAAGAGCCACTGCCGCCCCAAGGGCAAGACACCAACACCGAGCAGCGGTTGCGCGATTACTTCTTCGGGGCCGCACGCCGTGGGGATGAGGCGATGCTCAAGACATTCATCCAGGCGGGCTACAAACTGGATACCCCTGACGAAAAGGGCTACACCGGCCTTATTCTGGCGGCCTACCACGGCCAGCGAGCGGCCGTGGAGCAACTGCTGGCGGCCGGCGCCGACCCATGCGCCCAAGACAAGCGGGGCAACACCGCACTGATGGGGGCGATATTCAAAGGCGAGGTGCGTATTGCCCGGCGCCTGATCGAGGCCAAGTGCAACCCTGACCAGCGAAATGGCGCAGGCCAGACGGCAGCCATGTACGCGGCCATGTTTCAGCGCAAGGAATTGCTCGACGCGTTGACCGCCCATGGCGCTGATTTCGAAGCAACAGATGCATTGGGCAACAGCGTGCAAAGCCTGCAACAGGGTGAGCTCAACGGCGTATCGGCGCAACGCTGAGGGCAGCGCATTCTGCAATGCCACCTGCCGGCACACCGCCAGATGGCTGCGATAAGAAAATTGGATATCTCGTTAAGAAAATCCCGCAGGCGCTGCCTGAACCGTGGGATTACAGTCGCCGTCTCGCCGTAGCCCGGCGGGTAATTGGCTACCCCAGGGCGGCCTGCCGGCATTCGCCGCTGCCCTGGCGATCCTGGCCAACGGCCACGCCCGGCAGCGCACGCCCTCTGCAGTAACCGCGCCGTAACCTGTAACAGAGGACTTTCGCATGGCTCGTATCATTGGTGGCCTGGCCGTCTCCCACACCCCGACCATCGGCTTCGCAGTCGACCACGACAAACAGGAAGAAGCCGCCTGGGCGCCGATCTTCGAAAGCTTCGAGCCGATCCGCAACTGGCTGCAGCAGCGCCAGCCGGACGTACTTTTCTACATCTTCAACGACCACGTCACCTCGTTCTTCTTTGACCATTACAGTGCCTTCATCCTGGGCGTGGACGAGCAATACGGCGTGGCCGATGAGGGCGGTAACCCACGGGATCTGCCGCCAGTAGGCGGCCACGCAGCGCTGTCGCGGCACATCGGCCAGAGCCTGATGGCCGATGAGTTCGACATGAGCTTCTTCCGCGACAAGCCGCTGGACCACGGCTTCTTCTCGCCCATGTCGGCGCTGCTGCCCTGCGATGAAAGCTGGCCTGTACAGATCGTGCCGCTGCAGGTCGGCGTGCTGCAGTTGCCGATCCCCACGGCGCGACGCTGCTACAAACTGGGCCAAGCCTTACGCCGCGCAATCGAAAGCTACCCCGAGGACCTCAAGGTGGCGATCGTCGCCACCGGCGGAGTATCACACCAGGTGCATGGCGAGCGTTGCGGCTTCAACAACCCTGAGTGGGACGCGCAGTTCCTCGACCTGCTGGTCAACGACCCGCAGCGCCTTACCGAGATGACGCTGGCCGAGTACGCCGCGCTCGGCGGTATGGAAGGCGCCGAGGTGATCACCTGGCTGATCATGCGTGGCGCGTTGTCTAGCAATGTCGAGCGCAAGCACCAGAGCTACTACCTGCCGTCGATGACCGGCATCGCCACCCTGCTGCTGGAAAACCGCGACCAGGCACTGCCGGCGCCGGTCAACGAACGCCACCGACAGCACATGCAGCATCAGCTAGCGGGAGCGGAACGGCTTGAAGGCACTTATCCCTACACCCTGGAGCGCAGTGCCAAAGGCTACCGCCTGAACAAGTTCCTGCACCGGATGATCGAGCCGCAGTGGCGCCAGCGGTTCCTGAGCGAGCCCGAAGCGCTTTACCGCGAGGCAGGCCTGAGCGAAGAGGAAAGCGACCTGCTGCGCCGCCGCGACTGGCGCGGGTTGATCCACTATGGGGTGATCTTCTTCGTGCTGGAGAAGCTGGGCGCCGTGCTGGGTGTGTCCAACCTGGACATCTACGCCGCCATGCGCGGGCAGAGCATCGAAGACTTCATGAAGACCCGCAACCAGCAGGTTCGCTACTCGGTCGCTGGCAAGGCGTCCAGCTGACCGACGCAGCCCGTTGAGCCCGCTCCAAGGCCCCAGTCCGGCTCAGGCATGCTCGGTGATCACCTGGCGGATACAAGCCATCAGCGCGACCGCCGCCGGCGACTGCAGGCAGCCACTGCGCTGCATGAGGCCGATGGCGCGGGCAGTACCGGGCAGTGCCAGCGGCAGGCGTTGCAGCTCGCCGCTGGTAATCTCGTACGCCAACTGGTGCGCAGACACCGCCGCCAGCATGTCTGAACGCACCAGCAGGCCACGGATAACCGCCAGATCAGCGCTTTCCACCACCGGCCACGGTGCTGCCAGGCCTGCGGCGGCGAAGCAGTTGTCGAGCAGCCCGCGCGCCGGCGAGCCGGCCCGCGGCAACACCCAGCGCGCCTGGTGCACGCCCTTGAGCGTAAGGGGTGTGTGCAACAACGGGTGCCCCCGACGGGCCAGCAGCACCATTTCCTCGTTGATGAGCGGCTCGCCCACCAGGTCGCTGGCATAGTCGTGAGGCCGCAAGGCGCCCAGCACGAAGTCAACATCCCCTACCCGCAATTCGGTTGCCAGCAGGTCGAACGGGCTTTCGTTGGTCACCACCCGGACCTGTGGATGCTGGGCGGTAAAACGCAAAATGGCCTCCGGCAGAATGCGCGAGCGGCCCAAGGGTAACGCGCCGACATGCACCACCCCGCGCAGGGTGCCTTGCATCGCACTCAGGTCACTGTCCAGGTGGCGCAACTCGTTCAGCGCCCGGCGGATGGGGAAAAGAATGTCCCGGCTGGCCACAGTGGGCTGCAGGCCGCGCGACGTGCGCACGAACAAGGGCTGCCCGCACCCGCCTTCGAGCACTTTCAAAGCAGCACTGACGGCCGGCTGGCTAAGGCCGAAGTGCCGCGCCACGGTTTGCATGTGCCGTGTTTCACAGAGTTTCACGAACACCTGCAGGCGCCGCGCCTGAAACAGATACAGGGGCTCGCCCTGCGCGGTGCCCAGCAACCCCGGCACGCCGTCCAGTTCCGCCAGCACGCGCTGTGCACGCGGCAGCAGGCACTCGCCATAGTCGGTCAGGCGCATGCCATTGGCATGGCGCTCGAACAGCGGAACAGCGAACCGCGCCTCCAGCTCGGCGATGGCCCGGGTGACCACGGACTGAGCACGGAACAACACCTGCGTCGCCCGCGAAACGCTGCCCAACTCGGCGACCCGGATGAACGCGCGTACTTGCATCAGGTTGGGCAGTTCGACGTCGATCATAAGGCTTCCCTGGCGCCCGGCTCGTGACTGGGGCGACTATGCCCCTACCCTGCTTGCCAGGCAATAAATAAAACGCATAGCCGCTGCAAGTGAACGCATTAGTGCCTCGCCCATGCCGATGACATCCTGCGTAAAACCCCACTGCAGGAGCCAACGCACAATGAATACCCCACAAAAATCCGCCCTGGTGGTCAGTGCACATTCCGCCGACTTTGTCTGGCGTGCCGGTGGCGCCATTGCGTTGCACGCTGAGCAAGGCTATGCCATGCACGTGGTTTGCCTGTCGTTCGGTGAGCGTGGCGAGTCTGCCAAGCTGTGGCGCAAGGGTGAAATGACCGAAGCCAAGGTCAAGGACGCACGCCGTGAGGAAGCCATGGCAGCAGCCGAAATCCTCGGCGCCAGCGTGGAGTTCTTCGATATCGGCGACTACCCGATGCGCGCCGACAAGGACACCCTGTTCCGCCTGGCCGATGTGTATCGCCGGGTACAACCGGAGTTCGTGCTCAGCCATTCGTTGAAAGACCCCTACAACTACGACCACCCGCTGGCCATGCACCTGGCCCAGGAGGCCCGCATCATCGCCCAGGCCGAAGGCTACAAGCCGGGCGAGAAAATCGTTGGCGCACCGCCCGTGTACGCCTTTGAGCCGCACCAGCCTGAGCAGTGCGAATGGCGCCCGGACACCTTCCTAGACATCACCCCGGTGTGGGACAAAAAGTATGCCGCCATCCAGTGCATGGCCGGCCAGGAACACCTCTGGGAGTACTACACCCGCGTGGCTCTGCAGCGCGGCGTGCAGGCCAAGCGTAACGTAGGCATCACCAGCGCACGCAACATCCTCTACGCCGAAGGCCTGCAGAGCGTGTTCCCACGGGTGACGGAGACCCTGGCATGAGCGGGCTCATCGGCAAGACCGGCATCGTGGTACGTAATATCCCGCGCGTCGAGCAGGAACTGATCGATGCCTTGGGCCGGCTGGGCGTGGCCACGGTGCATGAAGCCCAAGGTCGCAAGGGGCTGTTCAATACCGCCGTGCGCCCCATCCAGCAAGGTGTGGCAGTGGCCGGCAGCGCGGTTACCGTGCTGGTGGCCCCTGGCGACAACTGGATGTTCCATGTGGCCGTGGAGCAGTGCCGCCCGGGCGACGTACTCGTAGTAGCGCCCAGCTCGCCGTGCAGCGATGGCTATTTCGGCGACCTGCTGGCGACCTCGCTGCAGGCCCGCGGGGTGCGCGGCCTGGTGATCGACGCGGGCGTGCGCGATAGCCAGACACTGCGCGACATGGGCTTTGCCGTGTGGGCCCGCGCCATCAACGCCCAAGGCACGGTGAAGGAAGTGCTGGGTTCGGTGAACCTGCCGCTGCTGTGCGCCGGGCAGCTGATCAATGCCGGTGACATCGTGGTTGCCGATGACGACGGCGTCGTGGTGGTGCGCCATGGCGAAGCCCAGGCGGTACTCGAAGCCGCCACCCAACGCGCCGACCTGGAAGAACGCAAACGCCTGCGCCTGGCCGCCGGCGAGCTTGGCCTGGACATTTACGAGATGCGCACGCGCCTGACGGCGAAGGGCCTGCGTTATGTCGAGCACCTCACTGACCTGGAAGGCTGAACATGGGCCAGACCCGCATACCTTGCCTGCTGATGCGTGGCGGCACCTCCAAGGGTGCCTATTTTCTGCATGACGACCTGCCCGCCCCTGGCCCGCTGCGTGACCGCGTGCTGTTGGCAGTGATGGGCTCACCCGATGCCCGGCAGATCGACGGCATTGGCGGCGCCGACTCGCTCACCAGCAAAGTCGCCATCATCCGCGCCTCGCAGCGCGAGGACGCCGACGTCGACTACCTGTTCGCGCAGGTGGTGGTGGACGAAGCACGGGTGGACTACGGGCAGAACTGCGGCAACATTCTGGCCGGCGTAGGGCCCTTCGCCATCGAGCGCGGCCTGGTGGCCGCCAGCGGCGCAAGCACACCGGTGCGTATATTCATGGAAAACACCGGGCAGCTCGCCGTCGCCCAGGTGCCGACCACCGATGGCCAGGTGGAGTATGCCGGCGATACCCGTATCGATGGGGTGCCGGGCCGGGCGGCGGCGCTGGTGGTGACGTTTGCCGACGTGGCCGGGGCCAGTTGCGGAGCCCTGCTGCCGACAGGCAACAGCCGCGACCGGGTCGATGGCGTGGAAGTGACCTGCATCGACAACGGCATGCCGGTTGTGCTGCTGCGTGCCGAAGACCTTGGCGTGACCGGCTACGAGCCGTGCGAAACGCTGGATGCCGACAGTGCACTGAAAACGCGCCTGGAAGCCATCCGCCTGCAACTGGGCCCAAGCATGAACCTGGGTGATGTCAGCCAGCGCAATGTGCCAAAGATGTGCCTGCTGTCGGCACCGCGCAACGGCGGCACGGTCAATACCCGCTCGTTCATTCCGCACCGTTGCCATGCGTCCATCGGGGTGTTTGGCGCGGTGAGTGTCGCCACGGCCTGTTTGATCGAAGGGTCGATTGCACAGGGGCTTGCCAGCATGTCCGGCGGTGATATTCAGCGTTTGGCGGTGGAGCATCCTAGCGGCGAATTTACAGTGGAGATCAGCTTGGAACGTGGCGCGATCACGGGGTGTGGGTTGGTGAGGACGGCGCGTTTGCTGTTTGATGGGGTTGTGTGTGTTGGTCGGGATGTATGGGGTGGGCCGCAGCAGTGATTGCCACAGTTTCTTCAGCGGGGCGCCGCCCGCGCGGCGCATCAAAACTCAAGAAAAAAACTGCTTCGGTTGCAAAACTGAAGATTTTCGCATCCTCGGCAAGAAAATTTCGCCACACTGGTCAGAACTGAAGAAAAATCCAAGCACAGATTTCGGACGTTGCGAGCCCACGTCACATGCCCTGTGGAAAGTGAAGAAAAAAACGGCATAATCGCGAAATCTGAAGATTTTGTGAGCTGACTTAAAAAAAACACAGCGCTCACGCCCAAACTGAAGGAAAGGTACATGCGGGCAGCGGGATATTCGCTACTACTCGATAGGCTGCAGATCTCTGCGGTCGCACTCAAGCGCCCTGCGATCGTACAACCGGTCACCCGTATTGAAAAAATCGGGAACACGCTCGCGGTGCCCCATCGAATGGCGCCCGCAGAGGACGACCTGCTTGGGAATGTGCTTTTTGCGCTCAAGCATGAAGGTATCAACCTTTCAATTCTCGCCCAGGCTCTGCCACAGATCCCTGCTGAACGTTTTTCGCAAGCGCTGGAAGCATCACCCAATGGCGTTTATATCCGTAAGGCCTGCTATCTCCGGGAAGCCTTCACCGGTGAAGACATTGAGCAGCCTTCACCTGTACGCGGCGGCTTCGCTCAGCTATTCGACCCAGAACAGTACATTACGCGACCAGGTGAGCGAAATTCGAAGTGGCGGGTGGAGTTCAACGGGCTCGGAGATCTGACTTACTGCGCGACCGTAGAGCGCACTGCGCAAGTTACAGAGCTTCTCGAGCATGACATTCTCGGCAAGGCGAAGAACTTCATCGGTTCACTCCCTCCGCTGATGATGGACAGGGCTATCAACTGGGCGTATCTGCACGAGACCCAGGACTCGTTTGCAATCGAAAAGGAAGCCCCAACCGAAGATAAATCCCGCCGCTTCATCAAGCTCTTGCGCCAGGCCCATGAGCGCCACCCACTGACTGAGGATTATCTGGTTACTTTACAGAACGCCACTGTGGCAAACCCTCTGGACCTTGCGGCGGCATTTCGACACGAACAGAACCACCTTAGCAATGGCATGCATGGAGCAGCCGGGGTGACCTATGTACCCCCTCCCCCGGGCCTGTGCCGCGAGTTGATGGAAAGCCTGATGCGCTTCGCCAATGAAGGCCCTACCCAAATCGATCCGCTTGTGGCGGCAAGCATCATTTCATTTGGGTTCGTGTTCCTCCACCCGTTCATGGATGGGAACGGGCGCTTGTCGCGCTTTTTGATCCACCAGGCTCTTTGCCATTCCGGGGCGCTTGAAAACGGCCTGTTGCTTCCAGTTTCGGTTGCGATGAAACGCGAAGAGCGCCTGTATCTGGAGACACTTCAAGGATACTCCGGGCCCGTGCGTGAATACTGGCAAGTGCACTGGATCGATCACGAGCAGTTTACATTTGAGTTCATCGGCGCTGACGCGATCTATCGATTCTGGGATGCAACGCAGTGCGTTGTATTCACCTGCCTGATGGCAAAGCGGGCGCTAGAGGTCGAGCTGCGCGATGAGACGGCCTTTCTGGAAAACTATGACGCCGTCTACAGGGCCGTAGATGAGCGATTCGATGTTCGCGGCAGCGACCTCGCAAACCTGGTGATGATGTGCCTGAGCAATGGCGGGAGCGTATCGAACAATCGGCGTAAGCAGTACCTGTACAGGGTCCCCGAGGCAGTGTTCGACTATATCGAACAGACGGCGCAACAGGTACTTGCCGCCCAGCGCTCAGCCGCTCAGCCGCAACAGGGCGCAGAGCCACAGACGGATGCATAGTGTTGGGTCGCAGAGCGTCTATTCATGGAACGAAAAGCAAGCCACGCAGCCACCCCCGACTGGGTCATCCGTAGCGCTCACCCTGGCAGTGTGGAACGGATCGAAGCGTGGTTCGGTAGCCATGGCTACGACCCTCACCGTCACGACACATACTCGATCGGCCGCACCCTCGCCGGCGTACAGAGCTTTCACTACAAAGGGGCGCTGTGCCATGGCCTACCGGGTAATACGCTGGTCCTGCACCCTGACGAGGTGCACGACGGCATGGCCGGGACTGAAGCGGGTTTTCGCTACCGTATGGCCTACATCGACCCGGCGCTGATCCAGAACGTGCTCGGCGGTGAACCATTGCCCTTCATTGCTGGCGGGCTGTCCAGCGACCCGCGCCTGTACCGCGCCAGTGAAGCCTTCGTGCAGGCACTGGACCACCCGCTGGAAACGTTGGAGGAACAGGACGCCGTGTACGACCTGGCGATGGCGTTGCGTGCGGTGGGCGGTAAGCCACGCGGCCGCAAACGCCTGGATTACCGCGCGGCCGAGCGCGCCAGGGCATTCATCATGGAGCACCTTCACCTGGGCATCACCCTGCAGATGCTGGAACAGGCCAGCGGCCGCGAACAATGGAGCCTGTCCCGCGACTTTCGCGCCCTCTACGGCACCAGCCCCTACCGCTTTGTGACCCTGCGACGCCTGGACACTGTGCGCAGGCTGATGCTCGATGGCTTCACCTTGGTTGATGCAGCCCTGGCGGCAGGCTTTCACGACCAGAGCCACATGACACGCCACTTCACACGTAGCTATGGCGTGTCACCTTTGCGCTGGATGGAGCGCTTGCGACCTGCCCGCTGACGTGCAGGATCGTACAAGAACGCCTTGTGTAGGTTCGATAGGCTGGCCACTTCAACCCATGAGGATCCGTCATGTTTAACTCCAACCCGCAACGCGCAACATGCCCTGTAAACCTTGCCCAGAAAGCTTCGCTGATCGACCAGCAGTGGAGCCCGAGAGTGGTCGCCGAAATGAACGACTACCAGTTCAAGGTTGTGCGAATAGAAGGTGAATTCATCTGGCATTCACACCCGGAAACCGACGAAGCGTTTCTCGTGCTCGAAGGCACCCTGCGCATTGATCTACCGGAGGGCTGCGTTTACGTGAACCCGGGCGAGTTGTATGTGGTGCCACGTGGCGTGGAGCACAGAACAGCCGCCGAGGGCGAAGCAAAACTGATGATGATCGAGCCGCGAGGCGTTCTGAATACCGGCCATGAAGGTGGGGAGCGCACTGCTTTGAACGACGTCTGGATCTGAGCGCTTGAAATCACTCATCAAGGAGTGCTTCTGGTTTCAAAAATCCATTGCTATCGCAAGTGCACTGAGCAGCAAACAGAGGCTTGCGACAGCCGTCAAATGGACTCGCATCGGCATAAACCACCCAGGCACAGCTTGCGCCAGTTGGCGATCCTGCCAAAGATGACCGATAAAACCAAAGGTCAACACCAAACAACCCAATGGCACAGGTAGCAGCGTGCCAACCCAACCGATCAGCGCCGGTATGACGCTCCACACGAGTCGCTCGCGACGCTGCTTGGCGAGCAAACCCTCTAACGTCATGGCGAAACCCCAGTGCAGAGCGCCGACGAAGCTCAATATCACAGCGCCATAGCTGACCAGCATGATCGAGGCAAAACCTCGGTATTCAGCAAAAAAAACGATGAGCAGCGTCAAGCCAACAAAGGGCAGCAAGCCACCGTAACCCAGCACCGCAAAGCGGCTTGAAGGTAAAGCAGCAGTAACTGAACTCATTTGGACACCCCTTCGCGACGGCTCAGCATCGGATTTCAATTGTGTCGGCCAATGAGGTTGAGGAATTCGTGGCGAGTCGAAGCGGAGTCGCGAAACTCACCTAACATCACCGATGAAATCATCACCGAGTTCTGCTTCTCTACACCGCGCATCATCATGC
Source organism: Lelliottia jeotgali (assembly GCF_977070485.1). Taxonomy (NCBI): domain Bacteria; kingdom Pseudomonadati; phylum Pseudomonadota; class Gammaproteobacteria; order Enterobacterales; family Enterobacteriaceae; genus Lelliottia; species Lelliottia jeotgali. The sequence goes on along the minus strand of NZ_CDRVFO010000002.1, from coordinate 57,808 downwards.
ACATGTGCTTGGCTTCAATCACGACCGCAACCCCTGCGGCATCCGTGACTTCCTGAATGGCATACGCAATTTGCCGCGTCAGGTTTTCCTGTATCTGTAAACGACGGGCAAACATGTCAACAACGCGCGCGACCTTGGAAAGCCCCAATACGCGCCCTGTTGGCAGGTAGGCGACATGAGCTTTACCAATGAATGGCAACATGTGGTGTTCGCACAACGAGTAGAGTTCTATGTCACGAACGACAATCATTTCATCGTTTTGACTCTCGAACAAAGCGCCGTTCACTACCTCTTGAAGATTCTGGCCATACCCGTTGCACAAGTACTGCATCGCTTTGGCCGCACGCTTGGGCGTGTCCAGGAGCCCTTCGCGCTGCGGGTTTTCACCAACGCCGACAAGAATCTCATGATAGTGCTCGGCTAACGAATGTGACATTTGGTCTCCTCACCGGTACAACGGTGCCCGCCATCGGGATGTGGTAGCCAGGCCAAGTGTGGCCTCAAACGACAGAACAGCCTGTAAAAAACTGAAAACAGGGGGCGTAACGGGCGCCAGGACAGTGGCGCGACCCACCCTCCCACATCAGCAGCCCGCCAACTCCACAACGTGGCGTCCAAGCCTGTGACCCACTGCCCGTTCGCGAACCTTGCATGCAGGCATGACCTCAATTGCTCAACCGTCAAGCCCAGTGACTCTGCATCGAAATCATCAGCACTGATGTCAACCAGAATGAGCTTTGCCTCGGTCGATTTCCTGCGCAGGAACGCGATCTCTCGGGCGCACAAAGGGCAGGCGCCATCGAAGTACAGCGTCAGGGGCCACTTACAATACATGTACAACCTCTCATCTTTGTACAGGTTTTTGTATAAGTTAGCCGAAACCAGGAAAATCGCAATGGGTGTGTGATGGCTTTCGGGAGATGATAGCCAGGCGCAATGCATGGAGTGCGGTGGCTGCTGGGACGCAGCTGCCGCTATTACACAAAGGCTGGCATGACCTGACCGCGGTGGTCATTCTTGAGTGCCAACGCGTTACAAGCTGTTACATCGAACGGCCGAAAAAATCAGATTAAACCCCTTTCCTGTAGGGCATTTCCCAAAGATACTGCCGCCGCCCATTTTTCGTTGCACATGGCCAATGTGGATTCTAGTCTCGGCCGGTCGCTGCCAATTCAGCGACCGGTTTTGACAGACCGTCTTCGTTGTCCACATGTGCACACTGTTATGGTGGCTGTACGTGCGGGCACCCTCTGGTGCGCCGAGTGCCAACGTCTCGGTCTGTCAACCCGCGTACAGCTGCCACCTCATTGTTTGACAGCAAGGCCGTGGTAGCTCCACCGTTCGACGTTGGAGTTTCATCATGCTCAAGATCGTCCCCGATCCGCCTCACAATCCCCACTCCCTCGAAGACACGCTGATGATGGCTGCCGACTACGCGCTCTGCGCCGAGGTCGTTGCCCAACAGGCGATGTTGATGCAGCCGAAATCACCCGTGTCCGTGATGATCATGACCTCGATGCACGAGCTTGATGCCCTGCGCAAATTGCTCGAGTCAGCACTGGCCCAAATACAAAAGCCAGCCGACCCGCAGACGCTGCATTAATCCTCATCATGATCTGCCTGGCCTGGCTCTTTCACGGGCCAGCTTCCTCGCACAGCACCGCCCCTGAGGTTGTAGACGACCCTCAGACGCCCGGTGAAACCTGTGGGAGTCCGGCTTGCCGGCGATAGGGCCAGCCCAGGCAGCTACACCTTCAGGGAGATCAAAAAATGGCCACCGAAGAAACCGCATTCACCGTAGGCAAAACCACCTTCTACCAAGGTGAAAACCAGACCCACCCCCTGTTCCGCATCGAGCCTGGCATCCCCTGCCAAAGCGCCCGCGAACAGGCCTCGGAACTGATGGGCTATGCCCGCGACCTGACCATCGACGGCCTGATGGAAGACAAGCCCCAGCTGCTGTGGGCCTCCCACTACCTCTGCGCCCTGGCCAAGGCCCTGCTCGATGATGCCGAGCTGGGCATGATGAAAACCCCGTGAACACACACCCACCTGCAGGCCCACTCCGCCCCCCGGAGCGGCCTTGTGTCGCGAAAGGGCCGCCTAGCGGCCCCAGCAATCTCAGCCCGCCCAGCTGACCGCCAAGAGAACAGCTCAATGCCAAAAGACCCAATCACACCCCAAACCCTGTTCACTGCCGCGCCGGACGTACCCATCCTGAAAGCCAAGGAACAAGCGTCGAAACTGATGGAGTGCGCCCGTTATCTGAACCACACGGGCGTCATGCTGGGTGATCACCGAATGGTCGTAGCGTCCCACCACCTCAATACGATGGTGCGGGTGCTGCTGGATCAGCTCGAGGATGAGTAACCCCCCTTCTCCGTGGCCGTGTTGAGCGGTAATCGGTTCGAGAAAAGCTCGCATGACTCTCTCCAAGCCTCGTTGCGGGCCGCGGTCAGTGCTTTATGCAGGGCTACGCGTCACGGTTTGCTCGAGCCGTTGGGCAACGCTCAGTTTCTGCGAGCTAAATGTTGATTGCCAACAGGTTACAAGCGGTTACATCGAACAGCTGAAAAATCAGATTTAACCGCTTTCTTGTAGGGCATTTCCCAAAGATACTGCCGGCGCCTGTTTTCCGTTGCGCACGCAAAAAGTGGACTTTAGTCTCGGCACGTCGTTGTCACTCAACGACTGGGTTAGCCGCCCAAAAATCGTCGGACACTACAGCCGTGCAATACCGAGAAATCGGCATTAGCGCCGTTATGGCGGCTGTGCGTGGGGCACCTTCGGGTGCGCCGGGTGCCTGACGTCCCGGTCGGCTAACCCGCGTACAGCTGCCACCCATTCGTTTAGCCGCGATTGGTGGTTGCTCCACTACGACAGGAGCCACACCATGTTGAAGATCGTCCCCGATCCGCCTCACAATCCCCACTCCCTCGAAGACACGCTGATGATGGCTGCCGACTACGCGCTCTGCGCCGAAGTCGTTGCCCAACACGCGATGTTGATGCAGCCGAAATCACCCGTGTCCGTGATGATCATGACCTCGATGCACGAGCTTGATGCCCTGCGCAAATTGCTCGAGTCAGCACTGGCCCAAATACAAAAGCCAGCCGACCCGCAGACGCTGCATTAATCCTCATCATGATCTGCCTGGCCTGGCTCTTTCACGGGCTAGCTCTCTCGCACAGCACCGCCCCTGAGGTTGCAGACGACCCTCAGGCGCCCGGTGAAACCTGTGGGAGTCCGGCTTGCCGGCGATAGGGCCAGCCCAGGCATCTAAACCTTCAGGGAGATCAAACAATGGCCACCGAAGAAACCGCATTCGCCGTCGGCAAAACCACCTTCTACCAAGGTGAAAACCAGACCCACCCCCTGTTCCGCATCGAGCCTGGCATCCCCTGCCAAAGCGCCCGCGAACAGGCCTCGGAACTGATGGGCTATGCCCGCGACCTGACCATCGACGGCCTGATGGAAGACAAACCCCAGCTGCTGTGGGCCTCGCACTACCTCTGCGCCCTGGCCAAGGCCCTGCTCGATGATGCCGAACTGGGCATGATGAAAACCCCGTGAACACACCCCTACCTGCAGGCCCACGCCGCCCTCCCGAAACCGTGCTGAACGGTAGTAAGGCACGTGCAGTTCGCCCACAATCAGGCACAGAGTTAAACCTGGGACGCACCGCATGCTCACCACCCTCGCCATAGGCAACTACCGCTCCATCAACCACCTTGTGTTGCCTTTAAGCCAACTCAACCTGGTGACCGGCGCCAACGGCAGCGGCAAATCCAATCTGTACAAAGCCCTGCGCCTGCTCGCCGAGACCGCCCAGGGCGGCGTGATCGAAGCGCTTGCCCGCGAAGGCGGGCTGGATTCGACCTGGTGGGCCGGGCCAGAGATGAGTGCGCGCATGAAGCGCGGTGAAGTGCCCATACAAGGCCAGCATCCGAGCGAGGCCAAACGCCTGCGGCTGGGCTTCGCCACCGAGGATTTCGGCTTTGCCATCTCGCTGGGCTTGCCGATACCCCTGCCCTATCCCACCGCATTCATGCTCGACCCCGAGATCAAGTGCGAAGCCATCTGGGGCGCTGGGGCTTATCGCCCATCGTCCTTATTGGTTGAGCGCAAGAACGCCATGGTTCGTGCGCGGGAAGGCAATGGTTGGACGGTGCTCGATCAACATGCCGACAGCTGCGAGAGCTTTTTCAACATCGTGGGCCGGCCACGACAGGCGCCGGAGATTGGTGAGCTGCGGGCGTTCATCAACAGCTGGCGCTTCTACGATCACTTCCGCATCGACCGCGACGCACCCTGCCGCCAACCGCAGCTGGGGACGCGCTCGCCGGTGCTGCATCATGACGGGCGTAACCTTGCCTCGGCGTTGCAGACCATCATCGAGATTGGCGAGGTTGAAGACCTGATAGCGGCACTGGATGACGCGTTTCCCGGTAGCCGCTTGGAGATTGATGCGCCGCCGGGTGGGCTGTTCAGCGTGCGGCTGCATCAGCATGGGCTGTTGCGCCCGCTGGGTGGGGGTGAATTGTCGGATGGTACGTTGCGTTATCTGTTGTTGATGGCTGCGCTGCTGACGCCACGTCCGCCGTCACTGATGGTGCTTAACGAGCCGGAAACCAGCTTGCATGCCGACCTGCTGCCTGCGCTGGCGCGGTTGATCATTCGCGCTTCGCGGCGGAGCCAGGTTTGGGTGGTGTCGCACAGTGCGCCGCTGATTGAGGCGCTGTCGGCGTGTGACGGGTGCAATGTGCTGGAGCTGGAGAAGGTTCAGGGGCAGACACAGCTACGCGGGGTTGGGTTGCTGGATGAACCGCTGTGGCGGTGGGTTGACTGACCACGACGGCACCCTGCCTCAAGCCCCGAATGCCAAGGCGTGCAACGCAGGAGCTGGCCGCTCCTGCGCGCTCCCTATCGCACTGGATGCCTTGGTGCCCTACCTTCGAGCACCGCCGCCAGTTCGGCCGCTGCGGTACGCGCCATCAACGCACGTGCCTCGACGGTGGCGGAACCAATGTGCGGCAAGGCAACCACCTGGGGCAAGGCCAGCAATGGCGAACTCGCGGGCAACGGCTCTAGCTCGAACACATCCAGCCCAGCCGCGCGGATCTGCCCTTCGGCCAGCGCCTTTAGCAGCGCGCGCTCGTCGACCACCGCGCCACGGGCAATGTTGACGAACACGGCATCGGCGCGCATAGCGGCGAACTGCGCGCGGCCGAACAGGTGATGGGTGGCCGCACTCAGCGGCACGCAGACGCAGACGAAGTCCGCCTCGCCCAGCAACTGCATCAGCGGCACACGCCTTGCCGCAAACTCCGCTTCATACTCGGGCTTGGCGCTGTTGCCGCTGTACAGCACCGGCATGCCAAAACCAAAGTGCGCGCGCCTGGCCACGGCCGCACCAATCCGGCCAAGGCCGACGATGCCCAAGGTCTTGCCGTGTACATCCATGCCGAAGCGCGAGGCATCGATGCCCTGAGTCCAGCCGCCGTCACGCACCAGTTGCGCCAGCTCGCATGCGCGTCGCGCGGCCATCATCAGCAGCATGAACCCGGTATCGGCGGTGGTTTCGGTCACCGCATCGGGGGTATTGGTCAAACAGATGCCGCGGTCGCGCAGATAGCCCAAGGGGTAGTTGTCGAAGCCAGCAGACACGCTGGCAATCACCTTGAGCGAAGGCGCGTGGTCGAGCAGCTCAGCATCCAGCGGTAATGTACTGCCGATCAGTCCGTCGGCAGTGGCCAAGGCCGCAAGGAAGCCGTCGCGGTCAGCCAACGGCTGGTCGAAACGCCGGAAGTGGTAACGCTGTTCGAGGTCGGCCAGCACCTCGGCGCTGGAAATAGGCCCGAAAGAAACGACACGTTGCATGCAACCTCCTCAGTGGGTGCGCGATTCAGGTTGAACCGCATACAAGCGGCGTGGCACGGCCCAGACAATCAGCACCACCGCCAGCAGGCTGACCGCCGTCAGCAGCCACAATGCGGGCGTCGCCGAGCCGCTGACATCGCGGACCTTGCCCACCATGTAAGGCGCAATGATGCCGCCGAGCTGGCCGATCGAGTTGATCAACGCGATACCCGCCGCTGCGGCCAACCCGGCCAGGTATTTCGGCGGTAAGGTCCAGAAGATCGGCATCCAGGCGATGATCCCGGTCATGACAAGGCTCATGCCCAGCATCAGTACCAACAGCTGGGCGTTGAAACCGGCACACAAGGCATAGCCAACGGTAGTCATGGCTGCGCAACCCGCCATGTGCCAGCGGCGCTCGCCGCGCAGGTCGGAGCTGCGGCCGATCAGCAGGTTGCCCACCACTGCCAACAGGTACGGGATCATGGTCAGCAGGCCGATATCCAGTGCATCGTCCACCCCAGCGTTGCGAATCAACTGGGGCATCCAGAACAGTAACCCGGTCAGCGCCATGACCAGGCACAGATAGATCGCCGACAGCGCCAGCGAAGCGGGCTCACGCAGAATCGCCCTGATCGAGCTGCCACCGCTGGGCTTGGGCTCGGCGTCCAGACGCTCTCGCAGGTAGCGTTTCTCTTCGCCGTCAAGCCACCGGGCATCTTCGATGCGATCAGTGACCAGCCACAGTACCAGTAGGCCGAGCAGCACCGATGGCAGGCCTTCGAGTAGGAACAGCCACTGCCACCCGGCCAGGCCGTTTACCCCGTCGAAGTGGCCGAGGATAAACCCGGCCAACGGACCGCCAACGATGCCGCATAGGCAGATCGAGCTCTTGAAATAGGCGTTGATGCGCGCACGGCGGTCGCTGGGGTACCACTGGGTGAAGAAGTACAGCACGCCGGGCACGAAGCCGGCTTCCATGACACCGATCAGAAAACGCAGTACGTAGAACCAGGTTTCGCTGGTGACGAACATCATTGCCGCCGAGGTCAAACCCCAACTGATCATGATGCGGGCAATCCAGATACGTGCGCCGATGCGGTGCAGCAGCACGTTGCTCGGTACCTCGAACAGGAAGTAGCCGACGAAGAACAGGCTCGCACCCAACCCGTACACAGCGTCACTGAAACCCAGCGCGCTTTGCATCTGCAGCTTGGCGAAGCTGATATTGACCCGGTCTAGGTAGGCGAACAGGAAACACACGATGAACAACGGCACAATGCGCCAGCTGATCTTGCGAAACAGACGACTATCCAGTGACTCCCACGCGACCTGGTCGGCGGGCAGGGAACGACTCGGCATGGCTGCAACCTCTTTTTGTTGTTTTACGGTGTCGGTCGAAAGCCCGCCGGGGCATAGCCCGGCGGGTATACAGCGCTAGCACCCTGCCTCAGCTCAGCGCATCACGGCTGTGCTGGCCGTCGACCAGGCGTTGCAGGCCCAGCGGGTTGGCGTTTTTCAGGGCGTCGGGCAGCAGCGCGTCCGGGTAGTCCTGGTAGCACACCGGGCGCAGGAAGCGGTCGATGGCCAGAGTGCCGACCGAGGTACCACGGGCATCGGAGGTGGCCGGGTAAGGCCCGCCATGCACCATTGCATCGCACACCTCGACGCCTGTCGGGTAGCCGTTGACCAGCAGGCGGCCGGCCTTGCGCTGCAGCAGCGGCACCAGCGCGGCGAAGCGCTGGAAGTCCTCCGGCTCGGCGATCAGGGTGGCGGTCAGTTGCCCGTGCAGGGCTTGCAGGGCGCGGCGCAGTTCGGCTTCGTCGGCCACTTCGACCACCACCGTGGCAGGCCCGAAAACCTCCTCCTGCAGCAGCTCGTCGCCGTTGAGCAGCAAGCTCACATCGGCCTGGAACAGCTGTGCCCGGGCCTGGTCGCCGACCTGCTCGGCACCGGCCAGATGGCGCACGCCCGGGTGTTGCTGCAGGCGTTGTACGCCGCTGGCATAGCTGCGCAAGGTACCGGCATTGAGCATGGTCTGCGCGGGCTGGTCGGCCATATGCGCAGCCAGTGCCGCGACGAAGGTGCCGAACGCTTCACCGGCAATGCCGATGACCAACCCAGGGTTGGTGCAGAATTGCCCGCAACCCAGTACCACCGATGCGGCGAGTTCCTTGGCCACCTGCTCGCCGCGGGCCTGCAGCGCCGCAGGCAACACCAGCACCGGGTTGATGCTGCTCATTTCGGCGAACACCGGGATCGGCTGCGGGCGCGCTGCGGCCAGGTCGCACAGGGCACGGCCGCCCTTGAGCGAACCGGTGAAACCGACCGCCTGGATCGCCGGATGGCGCACCAGCGCTTCACCGACACCGGCGCCATAGATCATGTTGAACACGCCAGCGGGCATGCCGGTAGCCACCGCCGCACGCTCGATGGCTTCAGCCACCAGCTCGGCAGTGGCCATATGGCCGCTGTGGGCCTTGACCACTACCGGGCAGCCGGCAGCCAGTGCTGCGGCGGTGTCGCCGCCGGCAGTGGAGAACGCCAACGGGAAGTTGCTGGCGCCGAACACGGCCACCGGGCCAAGGCCGGTGCGGTACTGGCGCAGGTCAGGGCGTGGCAGTGGCTGGCGCTGTGGCTGCGCGCGGTCGATGCGCGCCCCCAGGTAGTCGCCACGGCGCAGTACCTTGGCGAACAGGCGCATCTGGTTGCTGGTACGGCCACGCTCGCCCTGGATGCGGGCAGCCGGCAGCGCAGTTTCGCGGCACACCGTGGCGACGAAGCTATCGTCCAGCGCGTCCAGCTGGTCGGCAATGGCATCCAGAAACTGCGCGCGGCGCTCTGGCGCCAGGGCGTTGTATTCGGCAAATGCTGCTTCGACGGCCTGGGCGGCGGCGGCCACCTCTTCAGGGGTGGCCTGGGTGAAGACCACCGGCAATGCTTCGCCGGTGCGTGCATCGAGGCTTTGCAGGCGTACGCTGCCGGCAGCGCTGCGCTGGCCGCCAATGAAGTTGCTTCCAGACATGGTTGACTCCTGTAACAAAGAATGAGGGCTCAGTGGCGCATGGCGGTCAGTCAGGGTGGAGGGGGCCGCGCAAATTCTTGAGGTTTGCGCGGTACCTGTGGGAGCTGGCTTGCCGGCGATGGACCGCACAGCCGTGCCGACTTCATCGACTGACCGGCAACACGCTCAAAGGCTTTTCACTACACCTGGGCGACGCTGCCCGGACGCTGCGCCAATACCATTGCGCAGCGGCTGGCCAAAGGCATCGAGGCTGACCTCGAAGGTATCGCCCGGGCGAGCCTGAACGCCGTCGGCAAACGACAGCGTGGCGGTGCCGAAATAGTGCACATGGATATCGCCGGCACGCAGGAACTGGTCGTACTTGAAGTGGTGGAACTCGAGGTTCTCGAAGCTGTGGCACATGTTCTGCTCACCCGACAGGAACGGCTTGCTCCACAGCACCTGGCCATCGCGCAGGATGCGGCTGGTACCTTCCAGGTGAGCCGGCAATGCCCCAAGGCGCAGCTCCGGGCCGAAGCTGCAGGCGCGCAGCTTGGAATGCGCCAGGTACAGGTAGTTGCGCCGCTCCATCACATGGTCGGAAAACTCGTTGCCCAAGGCGTAGCCAAGGCGGTATGGCGTGCCGTCGGTACCGATCAGGTACAGCCCGACCAGCTCCGGCTCTTCGCCGGCATCTTCGGCAAAGGCCGGCAGCGGCAGGTCGGCGCCGGGGCGCACGACGATGCCGCCGTCGCCCTTGTAGAACCACTCCGGCTGCGCGCCCTCCTCGCCCGCTGGCGGCCGACCGCCTTCCAGGCCCCACTGGAACATGCGCATGCTGTCAGTGACGGCGCCTTCGGCTTGCTGCTGGTGCATCTTGTCGCGGGTGGCGGCGCTGCCCAGGTGGGTCAGGCCGGTACCGGTCACCAGGCAGTGAGCCGGGTCCGGGTGGTCCAGCGGTGGCAGTACGCGGCCTTCGGCCAGCAGGGCCAGGTAGTCATGGCGCTCGCCCAGCCCGGCGGCCTGCACTTCGCAGGCCAGGTCACGGCCAGCGGCTATGGCCTGCAGGGCCAGCTCACGGGTGCTGGCGGCGCCCAGTACTTCAAGGGCGTACTCGCCTTCCACCACGCCCACGCGGCGCGCGCCGGCGGCGGTTTCGAATTGGATCAGTCGCATGCTTGTGCTCGCTTGTCGGTTGCGAAGGTTAGCGGGAGGCTTCGGCCGCCCGCGTGGAAGCCAGGCGCTGGCGGCGCTCCAGGCGGTTGTAGACCACGCCCGTGAGCAGCACCCCGCACAGCATCACCAGCGCCAGGAAATACAGGCCCGACGACAGCTGCCCGGTGTACTCCTTGAGCGCGCCGATGCCGAACGGGCCCAGGTAACCGCCGAGGTTGCCGATCGAGTTGATCAAGGCGATGCCCGCAGCAGCGCTGGCACCAGAGAAGAACCGCCCCGGCAGCGTCCAGAAGATGGCCGTGCAGGAGAACAGCGCGAACGCCACCAGGCACAGCGCGGCCAACTGCAGCACCGGCACCGTCAGCCAGGCGCTGAAAAACAGGCCGACGGCACCCAGGGCGTACAGCAGGCCCAGATGGCCATAGCGGTCGTTCAGGCGGTCGGAGCTTCGCGGCACGATCAGCAGGCCGATGATGCCGAACAGGTAAGGCACCGCCGAGACAAAACCGGTGACCAGGTCACTACCGCCAAACTGGTGGATCAGCGTTGGCAGCCACAGGCCCAGGCCATAGATGCTCAGGGTCATCGGCAAGTAGAACAGCGCCAGCAACAGCACCCGCCCATCTTTTAGGGCATGTAGCGGGTTGCCATGGCGGGTCTGGCCGAACTCGCGCAGGTCGTTGGCCAACTGCTCCTGCAGCCAGTTGCGTTGCTCGTCGCTGAGCCAGCGCACCTTGGCAGGGCCGTCCGGCAGCAGGCGCAAGGTGGGCCAGGCCAACAGCACTGCCGGGGTACCGATACAGATGAACAACCACTGCCAGCCATGCAGGCCGTAGATGCCCTCAAGCCCCAGCAGCGCACCCGAAAGTGGCCCGGTGATCAGCATGGCCAGCGGCTGCGAGAGAATGAAGAAGCCCAGAATTTTGCCGCGATGGCGCACCGGGTACCACTGGGTGATGTAGTACAGCACCCCCGGGAAGAAGCCCGCCTCGGCGGCCCCCAGCAAAAAACGCATCACATAAAAGCCGTTGGGCCCCGTGACAAACGCCATGCCGACAGTGATCGCGCCCCAGGTCAGCAAAATGCGGGCGAACCAGCGACGTGCACCGAAGCGGTCGAGCAACAGGTTGCTCGGCACTTCGAAAAGAAAATAACCGATGAAGAACAGCCCGGCGCCAAGGCCATATGCCGCATCACCCAGGCCTATGTCGGCGCCCATGTGCAGCTTGGCAAAGCCCACCGCCGAACGATCGACATAGGCCACCAGGTAAAGCAGAACCAGAAAAGGGATGAGTTTCAGTGTGATCAGGCGGACGAGCCGCTGCTCCTGAATCATGGCGATGTCTCCAATTGTTCTTGTAATGGGCACAGCACCTGGCCGGGGCTTTTTGGCAGACCGCTAACCTGGCGAATCGATCATATAGTATTACTATTTAAAACAACAAGCCTTCACAGATGCCTTTTTAGCCGCTAGAGTCAGCCTCATAACGACAAATAGTAATACTAATTAGGTGTCCCGCTTATGTCTGATAACAAACGCCCCCTGCGCTCCGCCCAATGGTTTGGTACCGCCGACAAGAACGGCTTCATGTACCGCAGCTGGATGAAGAACCAAGGCATCCCCGACCACGAATTCCAGGGCAAGCCGATCATCGGCATCTGCAACACCTGGTCGGAGCTGACCCCGTGCAACGCCCACTTCCGCAAGATTGCCGAGCACGTCAAAAAAGGCGTGCTGGAGGCCGGTGGCTTCCCGGTGGAGTTCCCGGTGTTTTCCAGCGGCGAGTCCAACCTGCGCCCTACCGCCATGCTCACCCGCAACCTGGCGAGCATGGATGTGGAAGAAGCGATCCGTGGCAACCCGGTGGACGCCGTGGTGCTGCTGACCGGCTGCGACAAGACCACCCCGGCGCTGCTGATGGGCGCCGCCAGCTGCGACGTGCCGGCGATCGTGGTCACTGGTGGGCCGATGCTCAACGGCAAGCACAAAGGCAAGGACATTGGCGCCGGCACCATCGTCTGGCAGATGCACGAGGCCTATAAGGCCGGCCAGATCGACCTCAACGAGTTCCTCTCGGCCGAGGCCGGCATGTCGCGCTCGGCGGGTACCTGCAACACCATGGGCACCGCGTCGACCATGGCCTGCATGGCCGAAGCGCTGGGCACCTCGCTGCCGCACAACGCCGCCATCCCGGCGGTGGATGCCCGCCGCTACGTACTCGCCCACCTGTCGGGCATGCGCATTGTCGACATGGTGCGCGAAGACCTGCGCCTGTCGAAGATCCTTACCCGCGAAGCCTTCGAGAACGCCATCCGCGTCAACGCCGCCATCGGTGGTTCGACCAACGCCGTGATCCACCTCAAGGCGATTGCCGGGCGCATTGGTGTAGACCTGCAACTGGAAGACTGGACCCGCGTCGGCCGCGGCACACCGACCTTGGTCGACTTGCAGCCATCGGGCCGCTTCCTGATGGAAGAGTTCTACTACGCCGGCGGCCTGCCCGCAGTCATCCGCCGCCTGGGCGAGCATGGCCTGCTGCCCAACCCCACCGCACTGACCGCCAACGGCAAGAGCCTGTGGGACAACTGCCAGGCCGCGCCGCTGTATGACGAAGAAGTCATCCGCCCGCTTGATAAACCGCTGGTGGCCGATGGCGGCATCTGCATCCTGCGCGGCAACCTGGCACCCAAAGGCGCAGTGCTCAAGCCGTCGGCGGCCACCCCAGCGCTGATGCAGCACCGCGGCCGGGCCGTAGTGTTCGAAAACTTCGAGGACTACAAAGCGCGCATCAACGACCCTGAGCTGGACGTGGACGCCAATTCGGTGCTGGTGATGAAATACTGCGGGCCCAAGGGCTACCCGGGCATGGCCGAGGTCGGCAACATGGGCCTGCCCGCCAAGCTGCTGGCCCAGGGCGTGACCGACATGGTGCGCATCTCCGATGCCCGCATGAGCGGTACTGCCTACGGCACCGTAGTGCTGCACGTGGCACCCGAGGCTGCTGCGGGCGGCCCATTGGCAGCCGTGCGCGAAGGTGACTGGATCGAGCTGGACTGCAAGGAAGGCCGGCTGCACCTGGACATTTCTGCCGAGGAACTGGCTGGCCGCCTGGCCGACCTGCAAGCACCGCCACAGTTGATCAGTGGCGGTTATGCGAAGCTGTATCTGGACCATGTGATGCAGGCTGACGAAGGTTGCGATTTCGACTTCCTGGTTGGCTGCCGTGGCGCGGCGGTGCCCAAGCATTCGCACTAACCAACCCTCAACACCTCCCCCCGGTAGGAGCGGCCTTGTGTCGCGAAAGGGGTGCGCAGCGCCCCCACAATTCATGCATCAGGCTGATATTGCCGGGGGCGCTACGCGCCCCTTTCGCGACACAAGGCCGCTCCTACACATCCCACGCATACCTTGAGGCAGTGCATACCGATGGCTGCAACTGCCTGCATGACATCTGCCCCACAGGCCCTCCGCCACCCACTAATGCTATGATGCCCACCTCGCTCGAAGGACCTCCCGCGCCCCCCATGAACTACCGCCAGCCCACCACGCGCAAAAGCATGCATGCCACCCTGGTCCAGGACCTCGGCCTGCAAATCGTATCCGGCCAACTCGCACCCGGGCAAAAGCTGCCCTCCGAGGCCAGCCTGTGCGAAAGCTACGCGATCAGCCGGCCGGTGTTCCGCGAAGCGATGCGCGCCCTGACCGCCAAGGGCCTGGTCGAAGCCCGCCCACGGGTCGGTACGCTGGTGAGGCCCCGCCATGACTGGCACATGCTCGACCCCGACGTGCTGCACTGGCTGATGCAGGCCACCCCGCAAAAGGACTTCTTCAACACCCTGTCCAGCGTGCGCTGGGTTATCGAACCCGCCGCCGCCGCGCTGGCCGCCACCAACGCCAGCCCCGAGGATGTCGAGTCGATCGCCGAGGCCTACCAGCGCATGGAAGCCGCGCGCACCCATGAAGAGCGCCTGCAACCCGACCTTGACTTCCACGCCCGCATCGCCGACGCCACCCACAACGATCTGCTGGCCTACCTGTGCAACATGCTCTCGATGGCGCTGCGCGAATCGGTGCGCTATTCCAACCAGCGGCCGAACTTCAACCAACTCGCCCTGCCCCGGCACAAGGCGATTCTCACGGCTATCCAGAACGGCGACGCGCTGGGTGCACGGCATGCTTCGCTGGTGCAGCTTGAAGATGCGCGTGTGGCGTTGAGCAAGGTCTTGGGGCAAGATCCGACTAGCTGAAGCAAAGCTGCTGATTGCCCGGTCGCCCAGGACAAGTGGCGGATCGCTTATGTAAACGTTATTGCCCTCCGTAGGAGCGGCCTTGTGTCGCGAAAGGACCGCAGAGCGGTCCCCCAATATCGAGCGACTCCCCCCCCCCCCTCTCAGCAAACCTGAAGACTTCAATTGCCCATATGCGCTGTACAGCTGCGCCATCTTCAACATCAAATTGACACTACAGCGCCAATTTGCAAACCTTCACACCGAAGTACCTGCGTGACAAAACCGATCACAGGGCCAGCTTTTTCAACTTCCTGCGCTAAATACACCAGGCTGATAAAACCATAGGTATCGCTTGGGCCAGCCTCTTCAGCTTGGCCTGGCAGCGAGGCTCCCCAATACGTTGGCGCGCAGCGCCGCCCCAACAACCGATTGATCAACACCAGGTAACCCATGGTCAACTCAGTAGTATCGATATCCGAACAGGCATTCTTCAGCATCGTTACCTCGGCGCTGGAAGCTTACAAAGTCGAGCATCAGCTTGAAAACGGCGACTTCGCGGCACGGGTGGAAACGTACGGCCACCTGTGGGGTTACGCTCAAACATCCTCTTTCGGACAAACGATGTATCGCGTGGTGTGGGCAGACACTTGCACCTCTGTAACCCGAGACCAAGGGTCGATTTCCTATAGCGATGCACCGCAGGAAATCAAACAAAGCTTCATCGATACCTTCTTCCCCGAGGTCACGTTCCTCGGCGATTATCACAGCCACCCGTATAGCTATCAGGATGATGAGATAAAGACTGAGCTGGAGCTGGAGCGAGGGGGCTACTACCGCTTCTCCGATGCCGACTTCCGCGCCGTGAAACAGCAGCAGGATGACGGGCTGGATTATCGCGTCGGGCTGGTAGCCACCGTTTTCGAGCGCGACGAAAAGGTCAAGCGAGCGCTAAAAATTCTGGATGGGGAGAGTGCCCTGCGGTTTCAGGTCGGCTCCGTGACGATCTGGCTCAAAGCCTATGTGTGGACAGAGGACGAAAACCTCAACTTCCGGCGCAAGGCAGACCGCATGGTGCGTTTGGTATGTCCAAGCTTGAACGTGTTCGCCGGCATGCGCGATGGCTGGGCCGGGCTTGCGCAGCAAAACTAGAAAGGCTTGCCACCTCACACCTTAAAAGCTGGACAACACCGGATCCCTACGCGCATCTGAAAGATGTTCTCACGCGCCTGCCGACGCGGCAGGCACGGCTGTCATGGCGCCTGAAGGAAAGATGATGGACTGCACTGCAAGGACTCACTCCTCCATCAGTGCAGCTATCAATGACGGATCATAGTCCGGACTGTCATAGTTGGCAGGATGCAAGAGCGCGAGCCCGGCTTTCTGGCAACGCTTCCAGCCGGAATGCAGGTTATCCACCAGAACTTCCGCCTGGGCGAGTTCACGCTCCGGCGCACCAGCTTCGCCTGGCCAGTTGTAAAGGCGCTCAAAAAAGTCTTCACATTCTGGCTCGTCTTCCATGATTATCCGTGACTCCTCAAGCCCGGCGTAGCCATTACGAGATGCCTCCCGCAGATCCTCGGCATGCGCGCGAAAATCAGCATCGCTCCAATCCTCAAATTCCTCGCGCAGAAATTCAGGCACTTCGGTCAACGACTTGAAACGGCGTGCGCTACGATCATGGCGAATCAAGGTCTCGAAGAACTCCAGGTCGCTATACGTAGAACCGGCAGACGGTAACCAGCCGGCCTCCTGATTATCTCCATACGCGCTGCGAACATGCTCACCAAGGAGTGTCAGGTAAGATGCAGCATCCGTCCTGGCAAAGATGCGCAACTGTTCATCCTTCAAGCGTTCAAAGCTATCGTGTCGTTGTTCATAGGCCTTGGCGAGCTCGTGGGCGCGTTTTTTCGCGTTTGCAAACCAAACGGGGGCGACTGCCATGTCTTTTTCCTCGAACGTAATGATTTATACATCGGCTTGAACGCCAAGCCAGGCAAAAACCCAAGATCGGCCAAGGACGCTTTTAGTCAAGCCTCAGCCAGCGTTTCAATTCAGCCCGGTTCGCCAACACTAATTGCTGAGCTTGAGGCCGTGCGCCATGCAAATTCGGGTTTACGTGAAACCGTTTCACTACCTACTTCGCCACCGCTTGAGAGCTTTCGACAACCAACCGCCCCGTCAGTCATTGCGTAATTCAATTCAATGAGCGAGCGTTGCGCCGGCGTCAGGCGCTCGTCCAGCTTGAAGATAACATTGATTTTAGTGTTCCATTCGACATCGTGTTCGCTGCCGTTGTCCGTCTGATCGTCGAGCAGCTCCGGCTCACCCCTACAACGACCCAGCACAAAGTCCCGGTAGTCACGGTTTTTCTCGCAATAGGCACGAACGTGCCAACGCATGCCGGTTAAACCAGCGGGTGCGGAGCGATCGTACGCCCTTCCACTTGCGGGGTTTTGAAAGACACATACCCGATGTCCAAGCGCCGCTTTTCCCAGCAAGCCTTGAGCAGTTGCCGCAGCACCTCCGGTCTCACAGAAGCTCCGGTCCTGCCATTCGACGTTGCCAGGATTCAGCATTTCGTAGCTTGGGAGCAGCACGAAGCCGCAGCACTGACCGTCGAAGCGCAGATGTAGTAGACCGAAGAGAGCTCGCGGGCGATGCGCAGTTTGCGAAGGATCGAGACCAAGGTTGGCCGGGGGTTGCTACGGGTCCTCAGCTCGGATGTGATTTTGAACACACCGGCTATAGCGTTTTCCGGTCAAACTCGATTTCAAAGTGGCGGGGTTCGACTCCAGGCACTTGCCCTGACGGCTCAGGAACTAACAGGATGCTCGACGGTTTTGACCTGTGGCGTGACCGGCCTCATCAGGTTTTGAAGCCGCGATTCGTGGCCTGATGGCAAAACCAGCCACTAATTCAGCGATTATAACGCGGGGTCATTTAGCACGAAGTGCTGTGGGAAGGGGCATGACTTCACAAACGCCAGCGCCAACCGCGATGTCCTCTACTACCAAGATCTTCATCTTCGCTGGAGTGAAACCAAGTACGCAGTCTTCACCAAACGTGGCGGTGAAACGCGCGAGACGGGCTTCGCGCGCGATGTCACCAGTCATTCTGCCAGTCACTTTACCCGTGCTGTCAGTGGATACGACCTCAATCCGCTCACGGCCTTTGTCGGTGTGGATCTGATAGTACCCTTGAGTAACCTTGTCCACGTGCATTGGCGAGGTAGCAGCGTGCGCTGTAGGAGATAGAGCAATGGCACCCGCTAGGGCGAAAAGAAAATGACGCATAATCCCTCCATGATTTTGATGGTAGGTAGCATCATACCTTCCGCCCAAGGCACAATGCCATCACTCCAGGTGCGAGCACCAAAGGGGTGGGTGAGGCGAGAGGTTCATGTAAATCGGCCACTAGGTGTTTTGAACTTCATATCATCTGCAGTGCATTGTTTGAACGTCTATTGGAATAAGTCGATGGGGGACTTAAGGCGTGAACTCTTGCAGCTTATCGGCTGTCTTTCCGGGCGCCTGTCTTTACTTGATGGGGCATTGATGTGAATGAAGTCGGTTCTGCCGGATGATGCAGATGGAACTCACCTCTCTGATGTGGGCCCTACCTGAGGGCTTCGTGGACAGCCGTTTGCTCGACTTCGATGAAGTGCAACGCTTGGCGGCCTCAGGTTCCAAGTGCAACAGTCAGTTGATAATGTTGAGCCGATTGGTTGCCAGCAGTTGCAGATGATCCGTCAACACTTCAACAGGGAATTTCCAGCCCAATGTCTGACGAGGTCGGGTGTTGAGCAAGTCGGCAATCTCGTCCAGCCGCTCCTGGCTAACCAGCGACAAATCGGTGCCCTTGGGTAAGTACTGCCGGAGCAGGCCGTTCGTGTTCTCGTTGCTGCCTCTTTGCCAAGGGCTGTGCGGGTCAGCGAAGTAGATCTTCATTCCCGTACGAGCTGTCAGCTCTTGATGCTTGGCCATCTCGCTGCTTTGGTCATGGGTCATGGTTTTCAGCAGCGCCGGTGCCATCCGCGAAAGTTCTCGCGTCATCCCCTCTAGCGCGGCGTCTGCGGTGGGCGCATCCAACTTGGCCAGGATCACGAAACGGCTCGTGCGCTCGACCATCGTCGCTACTGCCGAGCGATTGTTCGCGCCCATGATCAGGTCGCTTTCCCAATGACCTGGCACTTGTCGACCCTCGACCTCTTCAGGCCGGTAGCGAATATTCTGTTCAGCTGGATAGCGCTCGCGCCGAGCTGGCGCAGTGCTGCGAGTACGCCGCTTGCTGCCGCCCTGGCGCAGGTAACCAATGAGTTGACGCTTAAGCTCGCCGCGTGGGTATGCATAGATTGTCAGGTAGATCGTTTCGTGACTCACATGCCGCTCAGGATTATCAGGCCAGTAGTCCTTGAGTCTGGCGGCAATTTGCTGAGGAGACCAGCCCTTGGCCAACATGCTGTGTACGACCTGGAACAGTTCAGAACCAGGGGCAAGAATCTTGCTGCACCTCGGGACGTGTCTGAGGGCACGGGCTCGAGCACCGGCAGTGCTGGCGTCATAGTGCTCAGGCTGCGACTGGCGCCGCACCTCTCGACTCAGCGTGCTGGGTTGGCGCCCAAGAACTTGGGCGATGGCTCGCAGCGAGGCGCCTTGCATACGCATGATCATTAGCGTTACGCGCTCTTCGATGGTCAAGTGGGTGTAGTGAGTAGTCATGCAGCACCTTACCTCGGGTGTTGCACTTGGTCACTGAGACCGCCCAGTCTGGGTCGCTAACGGTCAGTCAATCAAGCCGTAAAATCGAAGGTGATTCACTGCCCTCAGGCGGGCGTGGTACGACCGGTATCATGTCGTAGCCAAGTACGGTCGTTTGGAGATCAACCGGCTGCGCGTGGATGAGGCTATCCTCGGCGACCTCGTGATCGGAGCACCCTCCCACTATTTCCGCGTAGCGAGTAGCCTCGCGCTCCAGTTGGCGATATTCAACCGATAGCTATCAAGGAAGTCTGATGCCGTTTTATCTGCAATTCGAACAGGTAGATGTATTTGCCGAGCGTCCCCACGAGGGTAATGCGCTGGCCGTGGTAGTGGGGGCCGACGAGCTGACAGCCGAGCAGATGCAGGCTTTCGCTCGCTGGACGCAACTCAGTGAAACCACTTTTCTGCTAAGACCTGAAGCGCCCGAGGCGCATTATCGCGTACGCATTTTTACCCCGCTACGGGAGTTACCCTTCGCCGGGCACCCTACACTAGGAAGTTGCGAGGTATGGTTGAAACAGCAAGGTAACCGCGAGAACGTTGAGATCATTCAAGAGTGTTCGGCTGGCTTGATTCGTGTGCTCAAGCAGGGGCGGTATTTGGCTTTCTCTGCTCCCCCACTGCTGCGCAGCGGCCCGTTGGACGCCAAGACGCTGAATCAGATCGAGCAGGGGCTCGGTCTTGCTGCGGGACAGATCTTGGCTAGCCAATGGGTGGACAATGGTCCTGGCTGGGCGGGAGTGTTGCTGGCGGGTCGTGATCAGGTCCTGGCGATCAAACCCGATTACGCCGCACTGCAGGGGTTGAATGTCGGCGTCATTGCGCCTTGGGCAGGTCCCGAGGCTGAAGCAGATGTGGAGGTCAGAACTTTTATGGGGGAGGAATGCAACGAGGATCCGGTCACGGGAAGCCTCAATGCAGGCCTGGCTCAGTGGTTGATCGGAGCAGGCATCCTTCGTGATCGGTACACGGTCAGCCAGGGCACGGTTATGGGGCGTCGCGGTCGGTTACAGATCGAATGCATCAACGGAACGATCTGGGTGGGTGGGGAGGTGCAGCACTGTATTTCGGGAAGGGCTGTCTTCTGCTGAGCCTGACGAGAGACATCTGAACCCAAAGGGGGGCCAATAACTCAAGTCTTCCAGCTGTAATGGAGTCACTAAGATCCGTGTCCAATGGCCTATTACAACGAGGAAGCACTGCATCCGGATGATGTTCATTGAAAATGTCAAAGCATCACTGAACATCCACTATCCGCAATGGGTGAAAAGCGCTCCGCCGTGGCCTGCAGTTATCGCCTCCAAATGCCAAAGGTATCCGGTAAAGACCTCTTCCACGTTAATGCAGACTTACTCTCCTTCAGAAACTCCGAGTTCGCGGCGTAATGGAATAAGCCTAGGATCATTGGGTGAGACCAGTCTGAGTTGTCGCCAATATCGAACTGCCTGCTCGCGACCTCCGCTGACACTATGTAGGTAGATCAATGCATAGAGAAGGTCGGAATCGGCCGGCGCCTGACTCAGGCCGGCTTCCAAGGCCTTGCGCGCGGCCTCGGATTGGCGCAACTGCAGCAAAAGCAGCCCTTGGTTGTAACGGATCCGGGTATTTTGAGGCGCGGCTTCAGCTGCCTCAGCCATATATACGGCTGCATCCTCAGGCTGACCACGCTCTACCAGCAAAAGCGCCAGCATGTAAGCCAGGTTCGCGCGGTCTGCCTTCGGTATGTCCTGCAGAGAAATACCCTTGCGCAGCACCCGTTCGGCTTCATCCATGTGCAGGGTCCTACTGGCGAGTGCCGCCAGGTTTACACGAGCAGGTGAGAAGTAAGGATCCATGCGCAAGGCCTGACGGTACTGTTCCATGGCTTCAAGTTCGCGACCGCGACGCTCCAGGAACACAGCCAAGTTCAAGCGGTTACCCGGCAAGTCGGCATTGGCGTGCAAACGTTGTTCGTATTCCTGTAACTGAGCCCTGAAACCCGCCCTGCGGGCCGATGGAAGCGCAGCCAGCGGAATATCCGCCAACGCACGTATGGCTTCGTCACGCACTGCGCGAAGAGGATCGTTGAGTAGCGGCAACAAATGCACAACCCGCTGCGCCGGGGTAAGCACCGTAAAACCACTTACCGCGTAAGCACGCACCAATGCGCTGTGGTCTTCCAACGCTTTGCTCAGGCTTGGTAGCGCAGCCCCGCCAAAGTCAGCCAGGCGATCAGCCGCCGTTGCCCTCACGATTG
This sequence comes from Lelliottia jeotgali, assembly GCF_977070485.1. NCBI lineage: Bacteria > Pseudomonadati > Pseudomonadota > Gammaproteobacteria > Enterobacterales > Enterobacteriaceae > Lelliottia > Lelliottia jeotgali. The sequence goes on along the minus strand of NZ_CDRVFO010000002.1, from coordinate 36,543 downwards.
CAGGTTTGCCTAGGTCATCGATCACTTGGACAAGCAGGGCTATGGATTCTGCGCTGCGAGTACGCACCGCCTGAAAGGTTTCACCGTAGTGAGGTGGACGTTGCGGTTGGCCAAACCAACCCTTGACCGCTTCAGCTGCCCACTCAACCGTCTTGCCCTGGTGACATCGAGTGCAAGCGTCTGGGCTGCCTGTCGCTCGCGCAAGGTCCGGGCGAGGTATTCGTATACTGTGGTCTCGGCGGGGATCCACGACCATGTACGTTGCTTCTGGCATGTGACAGTTCACACACTGGCTGCCTGCCGATGACGGCGTGTGATGGTGATGGACAGGGCTGTCGTAGTTCTTTGCCAGCAAGGTGGGAAATCGCTCGGTCGGTGGCTTGGGGTTATGGCATTGCAGGCAGAGGCTGTTGCCCTCGCGTTTCACCCGTGTGGAGTGTGGATCATGGCAGTCGGTGCATGTCACGCCCGCCGCGTACATCTTGCTCTGGGTGTAAGAGCCGTAAACGTACACTTCTGCCTGGATCTGCCCATCGGCGTGATACAAATCTGGCCGCAACGTAGCCGGAAGCACTGCATCGAGTGACGGATGCCCGGGTTGCTGGGCAACGCCCAGGCCCTCACGATGACTGTGGCAGTAAGCGCATTGCTCGATGAGCCCCTGGGCCCCGAGGGCGGAGAAGTCCACCAGCAGACCGACGTCGCCAGCTGAGTCATGAGGGGTTTTCGATTGAGCCTTTCGTGCCCAGTTCACATGGGATTGCGCTGGGCCGTGGCAGGATTGGCACCCCACATTCTGCTCATGCCAGGTAGTGGCGAAGGTATCGCTCTGACTGTCATAGCCTTTTTGCAGGTTCGTGGAATGACAATCTGCACACATGGCATTCCAGTTCTGATATCGCCCGGTCCAGTGAAGTGCATCGCCAGCAGAAAAACGCTGACCAGGATAAAGGGAAAACCATCGCTGCCCGCCCGCGCTGGCAGGTCTGCTGTCCCAAGCGACAGTCAGGGCTTGCAGCCGGCCACCAGGAAAGGCTACCAGATACTGCTGTAGCGGGCGGTGGCCGAAGGTATAGCGAATCTGAAAGTCCGCGGGCTTGCCATCTTCTCCCTCGGTACGTGTGAAGAACAGGTCACCACGGCGGAAAAATCGCGTCTCGACGCCCGCATCGCTGAAGATTACGCCTGAGAAGTCTCCCAATACACTGGATGGATCCGCCACACGCATCGCCCAATCATGATCAGAGCCTTTCCAGGCCTTGGCTTGTTTAATGTGACACCCCGCACAGCTATCTGCTGGCGCGTAGCCGGCAGCGTTCTGGGCGAGCTCAGGGACCTGCGCGCCCGAGGCGTACCACGAAAGCGCTAGCAGCACCAACACGACACCGCGACCGAGACAACGATTCATTCCAATCCTATTGAGAAATTCACGTGAGAGCCCTTGGCGGAGTTACGCTCACCAGAGCGCCAAGGTATAGTCGATCTGCACCCGTGTCTCGTCGATGTCACGGGTGAAGTCGGCGCGGTAGTCGGCATTGCGCAGGCGAATGCCAAGGTTCCTAAGACTGCCGCTCTGGATGACGTAGCTGAGCTCGACATCGCGCTCCGACTCTTCGGCCTCGAACTTGGCGATGGGCAGTTTGAGCTGCCGACCATCCATGTAACGCCACATGAATTTCAGCCCTGGCACGCCTAGCGCGACAAAATCGTAGTCGTACCTGAACTGCCAGGTCTTCTCGCCGGGGTTGACGAACTCGCTGACCTGCGAGCCGCCGGTGTTCACGTATGGGCTGGTACCGGCAACGTAGGGCATGGCGGTGGCCCCGCTAAGTGCCATGTAGCCTAGACCGATGGAATGTCCCTGGGTACTGAGCGTGAACATGCTGCTGAAGGTGCGGTTGTCCACCGGGCCGGCTTCACCTGCGCCGTCTTCCCTGCTGATGAAATAGCGCAGGTCGCTGACCAGCTTTGCTTGCGGCAGCGCCCATGTATGCAGGAGGCTGATGTAGTCCTGCCGGTATAGATCCTGCAGCGTTGCATGGTAGTAACTGGTGGCCAGGCCCGCATTCCATTGGTAGTCGACGCCAAGGATGTCGAATTGGTCGCTGGTGGCAGAGCCATTGAAGCGACGATACGGACTGCTGATCGACATCGGCTCATGATTGGTCGAGTTACGCAGTTTAATCGCGTCGATACGCGTCACCTGAAGCGTGAGGTCGTCTATCTCACGGGAAGTCAGGAATGCGCCACGCATCAATGGTGGGAAAAGTCGCACGTTCATGCCGCGAGCCACGGGCGCGAGCACCTGCTTCGTACCGAGTTCGAATTGAGTCTTAGACAGACGGGCCTTGCCCAGCACGTCGAATTTTCCATAGCTCTCCCCCGGCTCACCGGTTTCAGCATCCACGCTGAGCAAGCCTATGCCGCTGCGCCCCGGACCGGAATCCAATTTGAAACCCAGCTGACCAAGCGCATCGACGCCAAAACCGACGGGGCCTTCGGTAAATCCCGAACGCATGTCCAGAACCAATCCCTGTGCCCATTCCTGGGTCTGGGATTGACCTGGCCCCTCACGGTAATCCCGATCGAAGTAATAGTTTTCGAGGGTCAGGCTACCCTTGCTGTCATTGATGAAACCACTGGCCATGCTGGAGCAGGCAAAAGGCACAACGGTGGCCATGAGCAGGCCTTTATAGGTGCTCAACATGAAGAAATACCTCTGATTGTTCTTATTGGTAGTCGCGGGCATGCCGCTCTTCCTTGCCCTGACGGGCTCCAGATCTTGAAGCCCGACAGCGCGTAGTCAGTTCTTTTTAAGCAGGGGTTCAGCCGGGCTCAGGTCGGGGTCCAAGGCAATGTTGTTGACTTGCGCGTAATGACGCCAATGAGCTTTCATGGTCTCGATCAGTTGCGGTTGTTGGCCGGCGAGGTCGTGCCGTTCACCCTTGTCCTTGGCAAGATCGAACAATTGCCAGGCATCGCCCGGCTTGCCGGAATACACCAGCTTCATCGAACCGAGGCGCAGTGCCGCGCTGCCGTCCACTTCCCAACCGACTACGCTGCGATCGCCGTTGAGGGTCGTGGCTCTCGGATCGCGCAGAAGCGGAACGAACGACTCGCCCTGCAACGGATGAACGGGGCGACCGGCATATTCGATGCCAGGTACCGGAACCTTGGCAAACTCCAGAATTGTCGGCATAAGGTCGCGCACATTGAGCAGCTCGTTTCGTTCTCCCGGTGAGATACCTCCCGGCAGGCTGACAATGGCGGTTACTCGCGTGCCCCCCTCCAGAACGCTCTGCTTGGCGCCGCGCAGTGGCGTGGCGCTGACCGCAGCCCAGTCTTTGCCATAGGCGACGAAAGAGTTGACCCGGCCCATGTTGGCGAGACTGTTGTCGAAATTGGCATTCACCCATTCAGCGAGGCGACCGTCGTAGTCCTTACTTTCCGGGCCGTTGTCGGACATGAACACGATCAACGTGTTGTCGTACTGGCCGGTTTTCTTCAGGTGTTCGACCAGCCGTGCGACCTGGTCGTCCAACTGTTCCACCATTGCGGCATAGATTTCCATCTTGCGCGCAGCATGCTGCCGGGCTTCTGTCGACATGCCGCTCCAATTCGGTGCATCCACGCTTGCGCTGGCGGCTTCTTCCTCGCTCAGCAGCCCCAACGCATGCATGCGCTCGACACGCTTGTTGGCGATCGCCTGGTAACCTGCGTCATAGCGGCCTCGGGTCTGTTGCAGATAGCGGTCCGGGGCCTGCAGCGGCCAGTGCGGGGCGGTGTAGGCGGCGAATGCGAAGAAAGGCTTGTTTTCGCGCCGGGCAGCGTCGATCGATTCGATCAGGTGATCGGTGTAGTTCACCGTGGCATTGAAGTCAGCCGGGAGCTCCACCTGCTTGCCATTGTGCAGGAAGGTCGCCGGGTAGTTGGGGAACAGGCCCATTTCCTTCTGCCGATAGTTCGCCGAACCGCCCTCCAGCACCACATAGGACTCTTCGAAACCGCGATTTTGCGGCTGCAACTCAGGCGCTCTGCCAAGGTGCCACTTGCCGGAAATAATGGTTTTGTAGCCAGCGTCGCTTAAAAGCTGCGGCAAGGTGACGGCGTTTTTGTTCAGCACGCCTTCGTATCCCGGCAGCACGGGTTGGCTGGCGAAGCGACGCTTGCGTACTTCGGCCATCAGGCCGAGGCCGGAGAGGTGCTGGTCGTTACCTGTCAGCAATGCGGCACGCGTCGGCGAGCAACTGGGCGCGGTGTGGAAATCGCGTAGAACTACACCACTGCTGGCCAAAGAGTCGATCGTGGGCGTATGTATCTCGCTACCGAAGGCACCGATATCCGAGTAACCAAGATCGTCAGCCACCACCAAAAGGATATTGGGCCGTTGATCCGCAAGCGCGAATGGGGCGGAGCACAAGGCCGTGACAAGCAATGCGCAGGCACGAAAGCGCCGAGTTGGAATTGTCATTTGAAGGCTCTCTATAGCAGGATGAGGGGCGGCGTGTCAGATGTGGCGGTCGCGACGCGCCGACAGACAGAACATCGCCACGGCGGCGACCACGATGCCAGGCGCCGAAGCGAGCATCACACCGAGGGTGCCGCCGCCGAGGGCAAGCACCTGACCGGCCACCAGCGGCCCACTCATGGCACCAATACGCCCGACCGCCAGCGCACTGCCGACGCCGGTGACGCGCACATCGGTGCGGTACAGCGGCGGGGCCAATGCGTACAGCACGCCCTGGCCACCTGTAGCGAAAAAGCCAGCGACCGCGCCAGCGAGCAACATCGAGGGGAACTCGCTGGAAACGCCGAGGATGGCGAGAGCAGCAAGGATGCCGGCGTAGACCAGCGATGAGATTGCCCAGGCCGGTAGCCGTTGGGCCAGCGCCCCGAGCACCAGCGTGCCGACCGCTGCGCCAATCTGCAGGGAGAACATCACCCAGCCGGCCTGCGCCGGGCTGAAGCCCTGGTCAACCAACAGGCTCGGCAACCAGTTGATCAGGATGTACACCACCATGAGCGTGAAGAAGTAGCTGACCCAGAGCAGGAGCGTGACAGTCGCGGCGCCCTCTTGGAACAGCCCCTGCCAGACGCCGGTACGCGGCGTCTCGGACTGCGCCTCACGCTGGATAAAAGCCGGCGATTCGGGCAGGAACAAGCCAAGCAGCGGCACGATCAGGAGCGGCACCACGCCACCAACGATGAACACCGTCTTCCAGCTTCCGGCATAGCCGGCGATGCTGATACCTGCCGCGAGCGCTGCCCCCAGCGGCACGCCACAGTACATGAGGCTGACGGCGAAACCGCGCAGCCGTCCTCCAGCACACTCACTGGTCAGGGCGATGAGGTTGGGCAACGCGGCTCCGAGACCAAGGCCCGTAAGCAGGCGCGCGCCCAGCAAGCTAGGGAAGTCCCAGGCCTGGGCGGTGGCGAGGGAAAATATCCCGAACAGCGCCACCGAGGCCATTAGCACCCGTTTGCGACCGATGCGGTCGGCCAGCCAGCCGCCGACAAATGCGCCGGGTAGCAAACCAAGGATGCCGGCGCTGAAGACCCAGCCCATGTGCAGGTTGTCGAGGGCGAAGTCGGCGGCGATGCCCTGAGCGGCGATACCGGCAGCCTGCAGGTCGAGACCCTCCATCAAGGCGACCAGAAAGCACAGGCCGATGGTGAGCGATAGGTGAGTGTTGCCAGCCGGCGCGGCTTGCTGGGCGGCAAAGTTGTGCAATGCTTTCATCGTTGATACCCGAATTGTTGTTGTTGGGTCGATGGGGAGCCGGCATGAGCCGGCTCACGGTAGTTCAACGGCGAGCGAGCAGGTCCAGTGCTACGTCGACGATCATGTCTTCCTGGCCACCGACCATGCGTCGTTTGCCCAGCTCGACAAGAATGTCCACCGCCTTGATGCCATAGCGGGCAGCGGCCATCTCGGAATGGCGCAGGAAGCTCGAGTAGACCCCGGCATAACCCAGCGCCAGGGTTTCGCGGTCCACCCGCACCGGCCGGTCCTGCAGCGGACGGACCAGGTCGTCGGCGGCATCCATCAGCGCGTATAGGTCGGTGCCGTGGTTCCAGCCGAGCTTGTCGGCGGCGGCGATGAACACTTCCAACGGAGCGTTGCCGGCACCGGCGCCCATACCGGCGAGGCTGGCGTCGATGCGGTCGCAGCCCTCCTCCACCGCGGCGATGGAGTTGGCCACCCCCAGGCTGAGGTTGTGGTGCGCATGGATACCGGTCTCGGTGTCCGCCTTCAGCACCGCCTTCACGGTGCGGAATCGCGCTCGGATATCTTCCATGTTCATCGCGCCACCCGAGTCCACCACGTAGATGCAGGTGGCGCCGTAGCTCTCCATCAGCTTGGCCTGCTGCGCCAGCCCTTCAGGCGTCTGCATGTGGCTCATCATCAGGAAGCCCACGGTGTCCATGCCCAGCTCGCGGGCATACTCGATGTGCTGGCGCGAAACGTCCGCTTCGGTGCAATGGGTGGCCACGCGCACGATGCGGGCACCGGCGTCGTAGGCGTTCTTCAGATCATGGATAGTGCCGATCCCTGGCAGCAGCAGCGTGGCGATCTTGGCGTGGCTGACCGCGTCGGCGGCTGCTTCGATCCATTCGAGGTCGGTGTGGGCACCAAAGCCGTAGTTGAAGCTCGAACCCTGCAGGCCATCGCCGTGGGCGACTTCGATGGAGTCGACCTTGGCCCGATCCAGGGCGGTGGCGATGGCCCGCACGTCATCCAGCGAATACTGGTGGCGGATGGCGTGCATGCCATCGCGCAGGGTCACGTCGGAGATGTAGAGTTTCTTGCCGTTCATGCCAGGGGCCCCATTGCTTGCGCCATACGCTCGGCGGTGGCCAGCGCGGCTGAGGTCATGATGTCGAGATTACCGGCGTAGGCCGGCAGGTAATGGGCTGCGCCTTCGACTTCGAGGAACACGGAGGTCTTGAGGCCGGTGAAGGTCCCCTGCCCCGGCAAAGTGAGGTTGTGCACTTGTTCGAACTGCACCTGCTGCTTGAGGCGGTAGCCCGGCACGTAGGCCTGCACCGAGGCAGCCATTTCCTCGATGCTTGCCGCGATCTGCTTTTGGTCGGCGGTCTCGCTCAGCACGTACACCGTGTCGCGCATCATCAGCGGCGGCTCGGCGGGGTTCATGATGATGATCGCCTTGCCCTTGGTCGCGCCGCCGATCACTTCGATGGCTTTGCTGGTGGTCTCGGTGAATTCGTCAATGTTGGCCCGGGTACCGGGGCCGGCGGACTTGCTGGCGATCGAGGCGACGATCTCGGCGTAGTGCACCTTGGCCACGCGCGACACCGCCGCGACCATGGGGATGGTGGCCTGGCCACCGCAGGTGACCATGTTGACGTTGATCGCCTGCAGGTGCTGTTCGAGGTTGACCACAGGCACGCAGTACGGACCGATGGCCGCCGGGGTCAGGTCGATCATGCGCAGGCTGGCCTTGTGCTGGCGCAGGAAAGCGTCGTTCTTCACATGGGCACCAGCGCTGGTGGCGTCGAAGACGAAATCGATGTCCTGAAACACCGGTAGGCGGGTCAGGCCGTCTACGCCATCAGCGGTGGTGGCCACGCCCATACGGGCGGCGCGGGCCAGCCCGTCGGAAGCCTGGTCGATACCGACCATCGCGGCCATTTCCAGGTGCTTGGCGTTGCGTAGGATCTTGATCATCAGGTCGGTGCCGATGTTACCGGAGCCGATGATGGCGACTTTGCGTTTCTGGCTCATGGAGGTCTCCGTCACTCGCCGCTGAAGGTCGCGCCGACGCGGCCAAGGCCGTCGATCTCGGCTTCGAAATGGTCGCCCGGCGCCACCGCCACCATCGGCCCGAGGGCGCCGGTGAGGATGATGTCGCCAGCACGCAGCGGCTCGCCCAGGCTCGCCATGGTGCGGGCCAGCCACACGGCGGCGTTGAGCGGATGACCGAGGCATTCGGCGCCAGTGCCGCTGGACACCAGCTCGCCGTTGCGGGTCATGCGCATGCCCGCGCTACGCAGGTCGAGGTCTTGCAGTTGGCGGGCCGGGCCGCCAAGCACGAAGCAGCCACTGGAGGCGTTGTCAGCCACGGTGTCGGCGAAACGGATATTCCAGCCCTGCACGCGGCTCCCGACGATTTCCAGCGCCGGCAACACATGGCCAGTGGCGGCGATCACGTCGGCGAAAGTGGTCTGTGCGCTGGGCAGGTCGTGGGCCAGCACTAGGGCGATCTCGGCCTCGATCTTCGGCTGCATGACGCTGGCGTACGGCACGCTTTCGTTGTCGCCATAGCACATGTCGGCGAACAGGCTGCCGAAGTCCGGCTGGTCCACGCCCAGCTGGGCCTGTACCTTGGGATTGGTCAGGCCAATCTTGCGGCCCACCAGGCGACGCCCGTCAGCCAGGGCATGGGCAACGTTCAAGCGCTGGATGGCGTAGGCCGCCTCGGCATTTTCCGCGCCGATGACGTCCCGCAGCGGGGCAATGGCCTCACCCTGTTGCTGGGCACGGCGCAGGTCGGCAGCCAGGCGCTCGAGGGTTTGCGAATCGATGGTCATGGGATGTACCTCAAATCAGTGCTGGAGGAAGTCCAGTACCAGGCGGTTGAAGGTGTCGGCGTGCTCCCACTGCGCCCAGTGGCCGCAGTTGTTGAACACGTGCAGTTCGGAATTGGCGATACCGGCAATCAGGCGCAGGCCGACATCCATGGGCACGAAGCGGTCGTTGCGGCCCCAGATCACCAAGGTCTTGGCCTTGATTTCGGCCAGACGCGCGCTGAAGTCGGGGAACTGTTTGGGGTTGGCGGCCAGGCTGGCAACGAAGTTTTCAAGGTGGTCGCGGCGGCTGAGCATGTTGTCCAGGCGGGTCTGGAACAGCGCCTCAGTGAGGTCGCTCGGGTCGTAGACGAAGACGTTCATCATCTTCTTCAGGTTGTCGATGGTCGGCTCGCGGTACAGACCGTTGATCAGTTTGATGCCTTCGGTGGGCATCGGCACGAAGGGGCTGGCGCCGCCGGTGCCCCCGCCCATCAGTACCAGATTGCCGACCCGTTCGGGGTAGCCCAGGGTGAAGGCCACGGCACTGTGCCCACCCATGGAATTGCCAAGGATGTGCACGCGCTCAAGGCCGAGAACGTCGAGCAAGCCCTTGAGCGCGGTGGCATTGAGGTCCGAGCGCGAGCCGCGGCAGACAATCGGGTCACTCTTGCTCCAACCCGGGCAGTCCATCAGCACCACACGGTAGCCGGCGGTCAACAACGGTTCGATGTTGCGGTTGAAGTTGGCCCAACCGCTGGCACCTGGACCGGACCCGTGCAGCATGACCACGGTCTCGGCGCCTTCGCCCAGGTCGTTGTAGTGCACTTGCAGGTCCAGCTCGCCTTCGCGGATGTGGGCGAAACGGCTGCTTGCAGCTTCGCTGATGGCAATGCGGGTCATGATGGGAGTTCTCCGTTCATCAGGTAATGGAATGGGCACTGAGCGAACCGAAACCGGCGATCCACTCGGGAATCGGCCGGTAGTAGCGCTCACGGGCCTGGTAGTCGCCGAATGCAGCGAGCGCGGCGAAGGCCGCCACCCAGGTCTTGACCTCGTGGGTTGATTTGCCGGCCAGGGTCGACAGCTCGGCATTGCCCATGCCATCGAGCTCACCGAAGCGCTGTTGTTCGAGCAGGTCGAGGAAGTGGTTGTCCCAGGCTGGGTTGAGCGGGTGTAGGCTGTGCTGGTCACGCACGAAGCCCTCGGCGGCGCTGATTACCCGTTGCTGGCGGGCTTCGCGTTCGTTGGCCGGCAGGTCGCGGCCGCTGCCCATTAGCCGGTCGGCCATGCGCGCATCTACATGGGCCAGCTCCGGCACCGGCGGCTGGTGCGACAGGCCACCAGAGCCCAGGAACAGCACGCGTTTTCCAGTGCCCTGGGCGAAACTACCGATGGCTTCGCCGAGCAGCCGGGCGCGAGCGAAGCTTGGCAGCGGCACAGCCACGCTGTTGATGAATACCGGGATCACCGGCTTTTCCGCCAGGCCACCGAGCAGAAACTCCAGCGGCTGGGCAAAACCATGGTCGACCTGCATGCGGTAGGACACGGCCACGTCCACTCCGGCTTCCAACACCGCAGCGGCACAGGCCTCGGCCAGCTCACGGGGCACGTCGAGCGGTCCGGCGGCGCTCTGAAAATCGCCGATGGCGGTAGCTCCCATGCCGATGCAAAAGGCCGGCATGACGTCATAGAAGAAGCCGTTGTAATGGTCCGGGGCAAACAGCACCACCAGCTCGGGGTCGAATGCAGCGATGCGTGCGCGGGCGGCTCCGATCACTTCGTCGACCTCGGCCAGCACGGCTTGCGGCGGGTCGACATAGCCGACCAACGGGGTATGGGACAGGCAGTGCAGGTAGGCGCTCATCTCACGCCACCTTCGATGCCAGAGACGCCTGAGCGCTTGGCTGTGGCTGGGCAGCCAAGGCGCGCAGCAGGGTATCGCTGGCCTGACCGATGGTTTGCGGGATGGCCACCGCGCCGACGAAGCGGTCCGGGCGCAGCAGTGCGATGGATACCGGGTAGAGACCGAACCATTGCTTCAGGCGGCCCGTGCAGTCCCCCACGCGAATCACCCCATCTCGCACTTTGCGACCGGCCTTGAGTTGCACGTCCGGCACAACCTGCATGAAGCAGGCCCCGAGCGCACGCCAGGCTTGCTCCTGGTCGGCGCTCAGACCCCAGAGCGGATCGCTGCCCCAGGCAATGAAGGCGAAGTTGCTGCCGATGACGTCATCAAGCAGGCGGATTTCGCCCGATTCGGTGACCACTTTGGGCTGGATGAACATGCGCCCGACTGCTGTCGTCTTGCTGTCCTCGGCGCCGACCAGCGCCCCCTTCGTATACTGGGGCATGGGTTTGAAGCGCATTTCCAGGAAGTAGCGCTTGACCGCCGGGAGGTAGTTTAGCGCCCAGGAAATTCCGTCGCGCAGCGCGCCCTGCCAGCGTTTGGGCGGCGCCAATACATGGCCGGCCAGCACCGACAGGTCGATCATTGCCTTGGCATGGTCGCGGCGCTCCTGCTCATAGGTGTCGAGCAGCGCTTCGCCGGCCAGGCCCTTGACCACCAGGGCCAGCTTCCAGCTCAGGTTGCTGGCGTCACGCATGCCGCTGTTGTAACCCTGGCCCTGCCAGACCGGCATGATGTGCGCGGCATCGCCGGCCAGCAGCACCCGCTTATCCCGGAAGCGGCCGGCCAGGCGGGCATTGTGGGTGTACACGCGTTTGCGGATAAGATCGACGCGGTCCGGATCGGGTAGCACCTTGGCCAGCAGCTTGCGCAGGTTCTCCGGCTTGCCCAGCTCCTGCTCGGTCTCACCCGGCATCACCATGAACTCGAAGCGCCGTACACCATGGGGGAGCGCCGCCGATACGTAAGGGCGTACCGGGTCGCAGCACAAGTACACATTGGGGGTGCCCAGCGGGTCGTTGGCGATATCGATGACGATCCACTGGTTGGGGGCGGTCTTGCCCTCGAAAGAGATTTCCAGGGTACGACGGATCAGGCTGTTGCCGCCGTCACAAGCCACCAGGTACCGCGCCCGCACAGTTTCCTGACGACCGTCCGGAGCAGTCATCTGCAGGCTCACGCCTTCGTCGTCCTGCTGGAACTGCACCACATCGCGGGAGAACAGCGTGCGCACATGGGCGAAGCGTTCCAGACCACGGTGCAGCACCGCATCGACCTGCGGTTGGATGAACGCATTGCGGCGCGACCAACCGAACTCGTCGGTAGTCGGCTGGATATCGGCAAAGCAACGGCCCTTGGGCGTGAGAAAGCGCATGGCGTGCCACGGCGTGGTGTGTGGCAACACCTGCTCGACCAGGCCGATGGCCTGCACGGTGCGCAGCGACTCGTCATCGATGCCGATGGCGCGCGGGTAGTCGATCAGCTGGTCGAGCTTCTCGATCTGGAGCACCTGTACGCCAGCCTGGCCGAGATAGTTGGCGATGGCCAGCCCCACGGGCCCGGCACCGATGATCACCACGTCTGCGGTGTAATCGGCCTGAATGTGATCTGGATGCGGCTTATTCATTGTTGTAATCCTCGACACTGCCCTCGGCGGCCCGGAAGGTTTCCAGGCAAGCCGCGACCGTCCTCGCGCTGACAGGCGCAAGGGGGATGACTGGGCGTTTTGACTGGTACGGGTCTAGCGGAATGTCGCTACGCTTCGCAGGGCAAAGACGCAGGCAATGAATGCAGGTAAAAATGGCGAGTGCAGGCAGGCATAGCGCATGGTGTGTTCCCCTGTCAGGGTGTTTGTAGTTGTTGCGGCGAGTATAGGAATGGCACCGATTGCCCTACAATGAAAAACAGTCCCGCCGAGCACTTAGTGCACATCATTGTTTTTTATGGATTTTTGTGAATAGAGACCGAGATTCCGATTACAAGACCGTGCGTGGCCTAAGCCGCGGCCTGGCCCTGCTCAACGCCTTGAACCGTCTGGATGGGGGCGCCAGCCCAACGCGCCTTGCCGAGCTCACTGGCTTGCACCGCACGACCGTTCGGCGCCTGCTCGAAACTTTGCAGGACGAGGGCTACGTGCGCCGCAGTGAATCCGACGATAGCTTCCGCCTGGCATTGAAGGTCCGTGAACTGAGCGAGGGTTTTCGCGACGAACAGTGGATTTCCGCCATCGCCGCCCCCCTGCTTGGCGACCTCCTGCAGCAGGTGGTCTGGCCGACTGACATATGCACCCTGGAAGTCGACGAGATGGTGGTCCGCGAAACCACCCACCGCTTCAGCCGCCTGTCGTTCCACCGCTCCATGGTCGGGCGTCGCTTGCCGTTGCTGCAGACCGCCACGGGGCTGGCGTACCTGGCATTCTGTGATGAAGCGCAGCGTGAGCAGATCCTGGCACTGCTAGCCAGCAGAGACGAACCTGAGTACCGCCTGGCGCGTGATCGCTTGGCGCTGGATAACATCCTGCGCAAAGCGCGCCATCGGGGCTGTGGCGAGAACTACATGGGCTGGAACCAGGAAGCCAACATCGCGTCCATTGCAGTCCCTTTGTACGACGATACCCAGCGACTGCTGGGCTGTGTAAGCCTCATATACATTGCAAAGGCAATGAGTATCCAGCAGGCAGTCGATCGCTATCTGCCAGCCCTGCAGACATTCGCTCAACAAGTTCGGCAAAACCTAACTCGTGAATCGCTTGCGGGGTCTGTAAGCCCTCAATAGACGCTTTTGGCCGATTTCTGCCCGTTGCCACCGACAGCTTCGGGTCCAGGCTGTGTGAAAACGCAGTAAATACATCGATAATTCAGAGTCGAGCTGACTGCCTGTGGAATCAGCACGCGAGAGCGCGAATAGCCTCACCCAGCGAAAAAGACGTTTGCAGCGCTATATGGGCCGCGTCAGCGGCCCATATAGCTGTTTGCGGGCCAGCAAACAGCGGGGTTTACGCCCTGATCGCCTCAAGTAACCCTGCGAGGCCGAAGATGCTCATCATTCGTTTGAGGTTGTAGGCGAGCACGTGAAGGCTCATTTCGGTGCTTACCCTCGGCAGGTTTTTGATCAGGAAGTGGGTACTTCCCATCCAGAATTTGAGCGTGCCAAAGGGATGCTCCACCGTCTGCCGGCGAACCTTCATCTTCCCCGGATCATGCTCCAATCGAATCTGCACTCCTTCGACTACGGCTTCATGCTCCCAGCGCTTTAATCGCCGCTCTTTACCGGTCGTACACTGCTTCTGCATCGAGCAGCTCACCAGTAGCAGTGCAGTAGCATGCCGTCTTCCACTGAGGAATGCCGGCGCGTCAGCAACTGACCCGCAGGGCATCGATATTCGTCCGAAGCAGCCATGTAGATGAAGTCCTGCTTGCCGAATCGGCCTTCCGCTTTGCTGCTCGATGTCAGTGGTTTAGGTACAAAGGTGGTGATGCCAGCTTGCTCGCAAGCAAGGATTTCCGAGCCTTTGTAATAGCCTCTATCAGCAACCACCGTCAGCGCCTCAGCACCGATTTCTTCCCGTGCCTGGTTAGCCATATTGCTCAGTTGCCCGCGATCATTACCAACGTTGGTGACCTCATGGGCAATGATCAGATGGTGTTTGTCGTCGACTGCTGTTTGTATGTTGTACCCAACTGTGCCGGAGCCTCGGCCGCTTGTGGCCATTGAACGGGCATCTGGATCGGTAAGTGAGATTTGCTGATCGGGACTGGCTTGAAGCTGCGCCTCGATGTCCTTGAGTTTTTGCATCTGCTGTTTCAGTTTTTCGACTTTGTCTTTCAACCGCTCAGTCTTGGCCTCGGCCACTTCCGGCGCTGCCCGATCCGCTGAATCCATTGCCGCTAGATAGCGGTTGATGCTCTGCTCGATCTGCTGCATGCGCGCCTTCACTTTGCCTTGAGTGAAATTGCGGTCGCGGTTATTCACGTCTTTGTATTTGCTGCCGTCGATGGCGATGATCGATTGGGAGAAGAGATTGAGGTTGCGGCAAAGTACAACGAACTGCCGGCAGACACTGCGAATGGCTTTACCATTGTCTCGGCGAAAGTCGGCAATCGTTTTGAAGTCAGGCGCCAATCGGCCTGTCAGCCACATCAGCTCGACATTACGCTCAGCCTCACGCTCAAGCCGGCGGCTGGACTGAATTCGGTTGAGATAGCCGTAGATGTAGATTTTTAGCAGCACTGCTGGATGGTAAGCCGGACGACCCGTTGCCGCAGGATCGACACCCTCGAACCCGAGTGTTCCAAGGTCGAGTTCATCGACAAAAACGTCGACTACCCGAACTGGGTTTTCTTCGGTGATGTAATCGTCCAGGCACTCCGGCAGCAACGTGACTTGCGTCCGAGACTCACCTTCAATGAATCGCTTCATGATCGTCCCCGCCGCGATCTCGACGATCAGAAGGTTAGACAATCGCAGGCGTTTTCACACAGCCTGGGTCGATTGCGGCCATTGGAAAGTAATACATAGCCGATCCAACACACATGCCCCAGTGGCTCACGACGCACTCACTGCAGTCTCCGGTTCTAAAGCGAAGGCTCAAAGATCCCTTTATTCCATGCCAAAGGCTGCCTGACTAGCCAAAGTGAATGCCAGTTACCCGGCTGGATTTCGCCATGAACACTTCAACTTCCGCCCTGTTGCTTACCTTTGTGGTGTCGCTCGGCGCCGCTGCTCAAGACACGCCGGAGCGCTCGGATCTCGGCCTGGTGCAGCAGCAAATCACCTCCATTGAACTGTTGGCAGACCGCGCAAGCACCGCCTCAGTCAGTACCGCTGAGCCTCGTTATCGCTTCGACTACCCGAGGTTCGCAGCGGACCTTGAACGTGTGCGCCAAGGCATCCAAAAATACCTGTCTCCTTCGCGTGCGCAGCCAGCCGATCTGGTCGAACTGACCGGTGATTCCTGAAAGGCCTACACCACCTGGTAACACCTGATTTTCACGCGAAACCCTGAGTAAGCACTTGGCTGAAGGTCAGACAATCTAAGAGGAACCAATAACAAGCCAACAAACTGAAGAGATTTCACGGTGGGGCAAAAAGTGGAGCAAAAATGAATTCACCGCAAAAAACCATAGCCATAAAAAAATCCAGTCACCGTTAAGTGACTGGATTCTTTGGAGTTTTTTGGTCGGGACGGAGTGATTCGAACACTCGACCCCTTGCACCCCATGCAAGTGCGCTACCGGGCTGCGCTACGCCCCGACTACATTCTCACAACCTCTGAGAACGATGAGAAATCTACCCTAACCTTTTGATAAATGAAAGCTTTTTTTCAAAAATTTCCATTCATCGGCTCAAGCTCACTTCTTCAAGACAACCAGCACATCCTCCAACTCAACAATCATCTGCCGAATCAGCTGCTTGTACTGGCTTGACTCATCCTTCACCTCATCACTGGAGAGCCGTAACCGCGCCCCGCCAATGGTGAACCCCTGGTCATAAAGCAGCGCGCGAATCTGGCGGATCATCAGCACGTCTTGGCGCTGGTAATACCGTCGATTGCCCCGCCGCTTCACAGGGTTGAGCTGAGGGAACTCCTGCTCCCAATACCGCAGCACGTGTGGCTTTACGGCACACAACTCGCTGACTTCACCAATGGTGAAGTAGCGTTTGCCCGGTATGGGGGGCAGTTCGTCGTTATGGCTTGGTTCCAGCATAGGCCTCAACCCGGGCCTTCAACTTCTGCCCTGGACGAAAGGTGACGACGCGCCGTGCAGTGATCGGGATCTCTTCCCCTGTTTTGGGGTTGCGGCCCGGCCGCTGGCGTTTGTCGCGAAGGTCGAAGTTGCCGAAACCGGACAACTTGACCTGCTCGTTCTCTTCAAGTGCGTGCCGAATTTCTTCAAAAAACAGCTCGACCAACTCCTTGGCCTCACGCTTGTTAAGCCCCAGCTCCTCGTACAGCCTTTCGGCCATCTCAGCTTTCGTCAGAGCACCCATGCCGTTATTTCCTTAACGTGGTGTTCAACCTTTGTTCAAGCGAGGTGAGGATGTTTTGCAGGGTAGTGTTCACCTCATCGTCGTTAAGAGTGCGCGATGGATGCTGCCAGGTCAAGCCGACGGCCAGGCTTTTTCTATCAGGATCAATACCTTTACCCTGGTAGACGTCAAACAGCCTGAGGTCTGTAAGCCATTCGCCTGCATTGTCACGAATTACTTCAAGCACGGCGCTGGCAGCCACGTCACGGCCGGCGATCAGGGCCAGGTCGCGACGGGTTTCCGGGAACTTGGAGAGTTCGCTGAATTTCGGCAGGCGACCTTCGACCACATCACCCAACACCAGCTCGAAGACGTACACCGGGCGGTCCAGACCCAGGGCCTTGGCAACTTCCGGGTGCAGGGCGCCGAGGTAGCCGACTTCCTTGCCGTCGCGCTGGATGAGAGCGGTCTGGCCTGGGTGCAGGGCGGGGTGTTTGCCGGCGGCGAAGGTGAAGTCGCTCAGGGCGCCCGAGTAGCCCAGCAGGGCTTCGACATCTGCTTTCACATCGAAGAAGTCGATGCTGTCACGGCCGTTGGCCCAGCCTTCTGGCAGGCGGCTGCCGGTGACGACGCCGGCGATCATGGGCTGCTGCTTCAGGTCACCCAGCTGGCCGACGAAGCGCAGGCCGCTTTCGAACAGGCGCACGCGGTCTTGCTGGCGGTTGAGGTTGTGCTGCATAGCTTTGACCAGGCCCGGCCACAGCGAGGCGCGCATGGCGGCCATGTCGCTGGAGATGGGGTTGGCCAGCAGCAGCGGCTCTACGCCTGGGGTG
This sequence comes from Lelliottia jeotgali, assembly GCF_977070485.1. NCBI lineage: Bacteria > Pseudomonadati > Pseudomonadota > Gammaproteobacteria > Enterobacterales > Enterobacteriaceae > Lelliottia > Lelliottia jeotgali. The sequence goes on along the minus strand of NZ_CDRVFO010000002.1, from coordinate 19,302 downwards.
AACAGCTCGAACAGCTTCGGGTCGATGAAGCTGTAGGTGATGGCTTCCTGGTAGCCGCGGGCGACCAGCAGGCGGCGCAGGTTGGGCAGCTCACCGCGGGTTTCCGGGTTGGCCTTGGGTGCCAGGCGCGCTTGCGGGTAACGCACTGGCAGGCTGTTGTAGCCGTACAGGCGGGCCAGCTCTTCGATCAGGTCGACTTCCAGGCTGATGTCGAAGCGGTGGCTTGGCACCTTGACGGTCCACTCCCCTGCCCCGTTGGCCGTGGTGGTCAGCTCCAGGGCGTTGAGCATCTGCTCGACCTGGGCGGCCTGCAGCTCCATGCCGAGCATCTGGGTGATGCGTTCGGCGCGCAGGGTCACCGGAGCGACTTGCGGCAGGTGCTGTTCGCTGACGGCTTCGATGATGGGGCCGGCTTCGCCGCCGACAATCTCCAGCACCAGTGCGGTAGCGCGCTCCATGGCTTCGCGGGCCAGTTGCGAGTCGACGCCGCGCTCGTAGCGGTGCGAGGCGTCGGTGTGCAGGCCGTAGGAACGGGCCTTGCCAGCAACGGCGATCGGCTCGAAGAAGGCGCTTTCGAGGAACAGGTCGCGGGTTTTTTCGGTGTTGACGCCGCTGTGCTCGCCACCCATCACGCCGGCAATGGCCAGGGCGCGGGTGTGGTCGGCGATGACCAGGGTGTCGGCGCGCAGGGCGACTTCCTGGCCGTCGAGCAGCACGAGCTTCTCGCCCTCTTCGGCCATGCGTACGCGGATGCCACCGTTGATTTCGGCGAGGTCGAAGGCGTGCATCGGCTGGCCGAGTTCGAGCATCACGTAGTTGGTGATGTCGACGGCGGCGTCGATGCTACGCACGTCGCTGCGGCGCAGGCGTTCAACCATCCACAGCGGGGTGGGCTTGCTGAGGTCGACGTTGCGGATGACGCGGCCCAGGTAGCGTGGGCACACGGCCGGGGCGCTGACTTCGACCGGGCGCACTTCGTCGTGGGCAGCCGGAACGGCCGGCACCACCGGGCGGGTGACCGGGACGTTGTACAGGGCGCTGACGTCGCGGGCCAGGCCAGCCAGCGACAGGCAGTCACCGCGGTTGGGGGTCAGGCCGATTTCGATGCTGGCGTCGTCCAGGCTCAGGTACTGGCGAATGTCTTCGCCTACCGGAGCGTCGGCAGCCAGTTCGAGCAGGCCGTCGTTTTCTTCGCTGATCTGCAGCTCTGCTGCCGAGCACAGCATGCCGAACGACTCGACGCCGCGCAGCTTGGCCTTCTTGATCTTGAAGTCGCCCGGCAGTTCGGCGCCGATCATGGCGAACGGGATTTTGATGCCCGGGCGCGCGTTGGGGGCGCCGCAGACGACCTGGAAGGTTTCCTGGCCGTTGCTGACCTGGCAGACGCGCAGCTTGTCGGCGTCGGGGTGTTGTTCGGTGGCGAGGATTTCGCCCACGACGATGCCGCTGAACTGGCCGGCAGCGGGGGTTACGCTGTCGACTTCAAGGCCGGCCATGGACAGGCGGGCGACCAGTTCGTCACGGGAGACTTGCGGGTTTACCCAACCGCGCAGCCACTGTTCACTGAATTTCATGCTGTTCTCCTGAAAATTGCGTCGATTGGGCCTAGCGGAATTGGGCTAAGAACCGCAGGTCGTTGTCGAAGAACAGACGCAAATCGTTGACGCCGTAGCGCAGCATGGCCAGGCGCTCGGCGCCCATGCCGAAGGCGAAGCCCTGGAATTCTTCAGGGTCGATGCCGGACATGCGCAGCACGTTCGGGTGCACCATGCCGCAGCCCAGCACTTCCAGCCAGCCGGTTTGCTTGCACACGCGGCAGCCTTTGCCGGAACACATCACGCACTGGATGTCGACTTCGGCGGACGGCTCGGTGAAGGGGAAGAACGACGGACGGAAGCGCACGGCCAGTTCTTTTTCGAAGAACACACGCAGGAACTCTTCGATGGTGCCCTTGAGGTCGGCAAAGTTGATGTCGCGATCGATCAGCAGGCCTTCGACCTGGTGGAACATCGGCGAGTGGGTGATATCCGAGTCGCAGCGGTAGACGCGGCCCGGGCACACAATGCGGATTGGCGGCTGGGTGGACTCCATGGTCCGCACCTGCACCGGCGAGGTGTGGGTGCGCAGCAGCATGTTGGCATTGAAGTAGAAGGTGTCGTGCATCGCCCGGGCCGGGTGGTGGCCGGGGATGTTGAGCGCCTCGAAGTTGTGGTAGTCGTCTTCGACCTCGGGGCCTTCGGCGATGCCGTAGCCGATATGGGTGAAGAACTGCTCGATGCGTTCGAGGGTACGGGTGATCGGGTGCAGGCCACCGGTAGCCTGGCCACGGCCTGGCAGGGTCACATCAATGCATTCGGCGGCCAGGCGAGCGCTGAGCTCGGCTTCTTCAAAGGCTGCCTTGCGTGCGTTGAGCACTTCGGTGACGCGCTCTTTGGCGTCATTGATCAGCGCGCCGACTTTCGGGCGCTCTTCGGCTGGCAGGTTGCCCAGGGTCTTCATCACCTGGGTCAGTTCGCCTTTTTTGCCCAGATACTGAACCCGGATCTGTTCCAGGGCATTGATGTCTTCAGCGCGCTCCACGGCCTCAAGGGCTTGGGAGACCAGCGCGTCCAGGTTTTCCATGTACAGACTCCAGATACGAAAATAGGGGAAGAGCTTTGAAGGCTCTTCCCCTATCGATGACGTTTTACACCCGACAGCGCAGAACGCTGCCGGATGATTGTCGTGGGTACTTAAGCCAGAACGGCTTTAGCTTTCTCGACAATTGCAGCAAACGCCGCTTTTTCGTTCACTGCCAGGTCAGCCAGAACCTTACGGTCGATTTCGATCGACGCCTTTTTCAGGCCAGCAATCAGACGGCTGTAAGACAGACCGTTGGTGCGGGCACCGGCGTTGATACGAGCGATCCACAGTGCGCGGAACTGACGCTTCTTCTGGCGACGGTCGCGGTAGGCGTATTGGCCTGCCTTGATGACTGCCTGCTTGGCTACGCGGAATACGCGCGAGCGTGCACCGTAGTAACCTTTAGCCAGTTTCAGAATTTTTTTGTGACGCTTACGAGCGATAACGCCGCGCTTTACACGAGCCATGAGTAACTTCCTCTATCTTTGACCAGAATTAACGAACGCGCAGCATGCGCGCGACTTTCGCGACGTCAGACGGGTGCAGCAAGCTGCTACCACGCAGTTGACGCTTACGCTTGGTCGACATTTTGGTCAGGATGTGGCTCTTGAAAGCGTGCTTGTGCTTGAAGCCGGTAGCGGTCTTCAGGAAGCGCTTTGCAGCACCGCTCTTGGTTTTCATTTTTGGCATGTTGGAACTCCGCATTCGATAAAATTACACATAATCATCAGGCCTGCCGTGCCCGGGAGATTACTTCTTTTTCTTGGGGGCGATGACCATCATAAGCTGGCGTCCTTCCATCTTCGGATGCTGCTCAACGGTGCCGTATTCGGCGAGGTCAGCTTCAACCCGCTTCAACAGCTCCATGCCCAGCTCCTGGTGGGCCATCTCACGACCACGGAATCTCAGAGAGATCTTGGCCTTGTCCCCATCGGTAAGGAAACGTACCAGGTTGCGTAGTTTTACCTGGTAATCCCCATCCTCCGTCCCTGGACGAAACTTGATTTCTTTGATCTGGATCTGCTTCTGGTTTTTCTTGGCTTCGTTAGCCTGCTTCTTCTTTTCGAAGAGGTGCTTGCCGTAGTCCATGACCTTGCAGACAGGCGGTACCGCGTCTGCAGAGATTTCAACCAGGTCCAGCTTCGCTTCATCAGCGATACGCAGCGCTTCATCAATCGAGACGATGCCAACCTGCTCGCCGTCTGCGCCAATTAACCGAACCTCGCGGGCCGAGATATTCTCGTTGATCGGGGCCTTCGGTGCAGCACGTTTATCGTTTCTCATTTCACGCTTAATAGTCATTACTCCGATTCTTGGCGACCACGCCGGGAAACCGCATGTGTCAGAAGCTCAACGAACTGGGCGACGGGCATGGAGCCCAGGTCTGCACCTTCGCGAGTACGCACAGCGACGGTTTGCGTTTCGACTTCGCGGTCCCCTATAACCAAAAGGTACGGGACCTTGAGCAAAGTATGCTCGCGGATTTTAAAGCCGATCTTCTCATTTCTCAAGTCCGACTTGGCACGGAAACCGCTACCGTTCAGAGATTTCTCAACCTGAAGGGCGAAATCGGCCTGTTTGTCGGTGATGTTCATGATCACGGCCTGGGTCGGTGCCAGCCACGCCGGGAACACACCGGCATAGTGCTCGATGAGCATGCCGATGAAGCGTTCGAACGAGCCGAGGATGGCGCGGTGCAGCATCACCGGGCGCTTGCGCGCGTTGTCTTCGGCGATGTAGCTGGCGTCCAGGCGCTCTGGCAGGTTCGGATCGTACTGCAGGGTACCACACTGCCAGTTACGGCCCAGGCAGTCGCGCAGGGTGAATTCGATTTTCGGGCCGTAGAAGGCACCTTCACCTGGCTGGTATTCCCATTCCAGGCCGGATTCGTTCAGGGCGTCGGCCAGTGCACCTTCGGCGCGGTCCCACAGCTCTTCGGAACCCACGCGCTTGGCGGGGCGGGTGGAGAGCTTCATGGCGACGTCGGTGAAACCGAAGTCCTTGTACACATCCAGAGTCAGTTTGATGAAGTCGGCGGCTTCTTTCTTCACCTGGTCTTCGGTGCAGAAGATGTGCGCGTCGTCTTGCACGAAGCCACGCACGCGCATGATGCCGTGCAGGGCGCCGGACGGCTCGTTACGGTGGCAGGCACCGAATTCGGCCAGGCGCAGTGGCAGGTCGCGGTACGACTTCAGGCCCTGGTTGAACACCTGCACGTGGCACGGGCAGTTCATCGGCTTGACCGCGTAATCGCGGCTTTCCGACGATGTGGTGAACATGTTTTCGGCGTAGTTGGACCAGTGGCCGGAACGTTCCCAGAGGATGCGGTCGACGACTTGCGGGGTCTTGATTTCCGAGTAGCCGTTTTCGCGCTGGACCTGGCGCATGTACTGCTCGAGCACCTGGTAGACGGTCCAGCCGTTGGCGTGCCAGAACACCATGCCCGGCGCTTCTTCCTGCAGGTGGAACAGGTCGAGCTGCTTGCCGATCTTGCGGTGGTCGCGTTTTTCGGCTTCTTCGATACGCTGGATGTAGGCAGCCAGCTGCTTCTTGTCAGCCCAGGCGGTACCGTACACGCGCTGCAGCTGCTCGTTCTTGGCATCGCCACGCCAGTAGGCGCCGGACAGCTTGGTCAGCTTGAATGCCTTGAGGAAGCGGGTGTTCGGCACGTGCGGGCCACGGCACATGTCGACGTATTCTTCGTGGTAGTACAGGCCCATGGCCTGCTCGTCGGGCATGTCTTCGACCAGGCGCAGCTTGTAGTCTTCGCCACGGGCCTTGAACACGTCGATGACTTCGGCACGCGGGGTCATCTTCTTGATGACGTCGTAGTCTTTTTCGATCAGCTGCTGCATGCGCTTTTCGATGGCGGCCAGGTCTTCAGGGGTGAAGGAGCGCTCGTAGGCGATGTCGTAATAGAAGCCTTCGTCGATGACCGGGCCGATGACCATCTTGGCGGTCGGGTACAGCTGTTTCACCGCGTGGCCGACCAGGTGGGCGCACGAGTGACGAATGATCTCCAGTCCCTCTTCATCTTTAGGGGTGATGATCTGCAGGGTGGCGTCGTGGGTGATCAGCTCGCAGGCGTCGACCAGCTTGCCGTCGACTTTGCCGGCAACGGTGGCCTTGGCCAGGCCGGCACCGATCGAAGCGGCGACATCGGCTACGGATACCGCGTGATCAAACGCGCGTTGACTGCCATCGGGAAGAGTAATAGTGGGCATGGCGCCTCCTCTCCTAGTGGTGACCCCTACCAAAGGTCACGTGGGTTGGGATGAGCCAGTACAAGATCCGACCTGCCTTCCTTCAAGGAAGCCTGCCTCACAGTGGCAGAAGCCTTTCGGCTTGCCAGGGGGACCTGAGTGACTGGAAAGTAAAAAGATAGTTGCAGGCTGCAAGTGTGTAGCTGCAAGCCGGGCATGCTAGCACGGGGGTTGCATGGCAGCGCAGAAATATTTGGAAATTACGCGGTAGCGGTGAACTTACACGGAAAATTTCCTATCAGACCTTGGGAAGCAACCTACTCTTGATGAGACCTTAACCCAAGGAGTGTCTGGTTATGCGAGTTCCGTCTCTTCTGGCCCTGGCGGCCGCTGGCGCCCTGCTGCTGCCCATGGCAGCCACCGCTGGCAACTTCCCTGCCGGCAAGGAGGGTGCCTACATGACGCAATGCAAGCAGGTGGCGCAAGGTCAAGGTGTCGACGCTGCGACTGCAGACAAGCATTGCTCGTGCGGCGCGCAAGCCATCAAAGATAATTTCACTGATAAGGAGATCGAAGACCTGGACAGCAATGACGGCGTTGACGCCAAGCTGATGCAGAAGGCACAGAGCGTCGTGCAAGCGGCCTGCAAGCCGAAATGAGCCATGCGCGGAGGGCTTTCCGGGCTTTATTTGCCCTGGATCAGCATCCTGCGAAGGTAAAAGACGCTACAGGCGCAGAATTAGACTATTATGGTGTCCGTGCTCCGTAGCCTCGGCCACATTGCACCACTGAAAATTAAATGTTCTGGAGATTCACCCATGTCCAATCGCCAACAAGGCACCGTCAAATGGTTCAATGATGAGAAAGGCTACGGCTTCATCACCCCAGCAGGCGGCGGCGACGACCTGTTCGTTCACTTCAAAGCCATCGAATCCGACGGCTTCAAGAGCCTGAAAGAAGGCCAGACTGTTTCCTTCGTTGCCGAAAAAGGCCAGAAGGGTATGCAGGCTGCGCAGGTTCGTCCGGAGTAATTCGGATAGCTGTAAAAAAACCCGCCCTTGTGGCGGGTTTTTTTATGGGCGTTTGCCAGGGCAGCACACGCCAGCCCTTCGTAGGAGCGGCCTTGTGTCGCGAAGGGCCGCTAAGCGGCCCCAGGCTTCTAGCGCCGCCGCATGAAATGCCGAGCAGTGTAGTCCTTGGAGCTGCATCAACCGCAGTTGACGCGGGTCACCTTGCCCTGCTCGTCCACATTCAGGTTGAGGCGTTCGGAGCGGTACTCCAGGGTCACCATGTCATGCGGCTTGAGGATACGGGCCATCTGCGAGCCACTGGCCTTGCGCGCCTGCTCAAGCAGTTCGGCACTGCCTTGCTTGCCAATGGCGAAATCGGCACCGCTGGCCTCGCAGCGGCCGTCGTTGCCTGCAGGTGCAGCCGGGGCGCTGCCGCCGCCAGAGTTGCCCCCAGTGCTGCAACCAGCCAGCACAGCAGCGACCAGCAAGGTTGCCAGGGAAGCACGGGTACGGAACATGAATCCTCCTAAATAGATCTGGGAACTGCCTGTTCCGACAGTTCCACCCTGAATTCGTTGCAAAACCGCCCAAGTCTGCCTGAACTCGCCGCGTGTAGCGAAAGCCAATCGTGACCGGATTTTGCACCACGCAGTTGGTTTGCTTGGGCAAGCTTTTTATTCTTAAGTCGAAGAGCCATTGACGCAAAGTGATGATTTACTTTAAGAAGTGCAGGCACAGTGCCTGCTGCGAACACCAGGGTCAGGTGTTCGCCCCTCCGCCACAGGCCCAAACGAGAGCCTTTCATGAGCCACCACAGCATCGACGCCGACATCAAGGTCAAATGGGCGGAGGGCCAGAGCGCCTATAGCCCCAGCACGCCAGAAGAACTGGTATTGATCGCCCTGGACCTGCTGGTGCGCGACCTGGGCAGCGAGGCGGCGCGCAACTTCATCGACCAGGTGTTCGAGCGCTACGCACCGCACGCCGCTATTGCAATCGAGCCAGGCGCGCGCTGAGCAGGTCGAAAAAGCCCTGGGCATCGCCCTCGCCCACCCACATCACGTTGGCCGGCTGCTTGAGCACGCCGTACCAGTCAGCGACAGTCTGGCCGAAGGTCGGGCCCTCGCGGCTGTCGACGCTGATGTGGATGCGCCGCCCGCTGAACAGCTCGGGCTTGAGCAGATAAGCAATGACGCTGGCGTCATGCACCGGGCCGCCGGGCATGCCGTACAAGTCCATGTCGTGTTTGATGTACGCATTCAGGATGTCTACCACGCGCTTGCTGGCCTGGTTGTTCACGGCTGCCAGCTGCTTGAGGCGGGCGTCACTGGTCAGCAGTTTGTGGGTGACGTCCAGTGGCAGGTAGGTCAGTGGCACGCCACTGGCCAACACCACCTCGGCGGCGTGCGGGTCGGCGTAGAGGTTGAATTCTGCCGCCGGGGTGATGTTGCCGCCGTTGAAGTGGGCGCCGCCCATCACCACCACCTCTTTGATGCCTTTGGCGATGTCCGGGCGCTGGATCAGTGCCAGTGCCAGGTTGGTCTGTGGGCCGAGCATGGCCACGGTGATGCTGCGGGGTTCGGCAGCGCCGAGGGTATCGACCAGATACTGCACGGCATTGCCCGGGGCCAGGGGTTTTTTCGGTTCATGCACCGGGACACCGGTCAGGCCTTCTTCGCCATGCACTTCGGCAGCGTAGATGGGCGCGCGCACCAACGGGCGCCCTGCTCCGGCGTATACCGGGATGTCTTCGCGGCCGGCCCACTCGCGGGCCAGACGGGCGTTGCGCGAGGTTTTGTCGAGGCGCACGTTGCCAGCGACGGTGGTGATGGCGCGGATGTTGAGCTCGCCCGGCGAGGCCATGGCCAGGAACAGCGCGACCACATCGTCGGCGCCGGGGTCGGTGTCGATGATCAGGTCGCGGGGTGCGGCCTGGAGCGTGGTGGTGGCGGCTGCGGCCATGAGGGCGAGTCCTTGTAGCAGGGGTTTGAGCATGGGGCACTCCTGTTGCCTTGGTGGTGAAGCGGTCGGGGCCGCTTTGCGGCCCATCGCCGGCAAGCCGGCGCCCACAGACTGGACTGGGAACTAGAAGGTTACGCCAGCTATGAGGGCGATATTGCTGTAGGGCTGGCACTCGCCGGTACGCACCACGGCGCGGGCACTGCGCGACAACACCTTGAATTGCTCATGGCTCAGCCATTCACGCTTGCCGAGCTTGCCGCGCAGACGCTCGATCTCGACCAGGCCGGGCGGCACGACCTTCTGCATCTCTTCGGCCAGCACATGGCGCTCTACCTGCATCTCGCTTAGCACTGCGCGCAGCACGCTGGCGAAGTCGGGAATGCCCGGCGTCAAGGCCAGGTCGATCAGTTCGACCCCTGGCGGCACGGGCAAACCGGCATCGCCGATCACCAGGATATCGCCATGGCCAAGCCCGGCAATGGTGCGCGACAGGGCAATGTTGAGCAGCGCGGTCTTTTTCATGGGGCCAGCTCCGCCAAGGTCGGGATCGAAGGCTGCGCACCGGCGCGAGTGACGGACAGCGCCGCAGCGCGTTGGCCGAAGGTGATCGCTTCACCCTCCTCCAGGCCGCGCACCAGCGCGGCTGCAAAACCGCCAACAAAGGTGTCGCCCGCTGCCGTGGTGTCCAGCGCTTTGACCTGCGGCGCCGGGAAGTGCCGGCTGCCATCTCGGCTGACGAACAGCGCGCCCTGCGCACCAAGGGTGACGATGACCTTGCCGGCGCCCAGTTGCAGCAGACGCTCGCCGGCACGGCGGGCGCTGGCCAGGTCGTTGACCGGCTCACCGGCCAGCGCCTCGGCCTCGCTTTCGTTGGGGATGAGGTAATCGATATGGGCGAACCACTGCGCGGGCAGCGGGCCGGTGGCCGGGGCCGGGTTGAGGATCACCGTCTTGCCCAGCTCACGCCCCCTGGCCAGAGCCCAGGCCACGGTGTCGGCGGGCACTTCGAGCTGGCAGATGACCACCTCGGCAGCCTGCAACAGTGCGTCGAAACGCTGCACGCTTGCCGAGGTCAGCTGGCCGTTGCCGCCGGGGATGATGACGATGCAGTTCTGGCTGGCGGCATCTACGGTAATCAGCGCCACGCCACTGGAGACGCCCGGGCACGCGCTCACCGCCTGGCAATCGATACCCTCAACCTCAAGGGCCTGGCGCAGCTGCTGGCCGTAGGCGTCATCGCCGACGTTGCCGACCATGGCCACGCTCGCGCCCAGGCGCGCCGCGGCCACCGCCTGGTTGGCGCCCTTGCCGCCCGGCACGGTGAAAAAGCTTTCGCCGGCCAGTGTTTCGCCTGCACGTGGCAGCCGCTCGGCGCGGGCCACCAGGTCCATGTTGAGGCTACCGACCACCACGACCTTGGCACTCATGGGCATTCCTTAGCGGTAATCATTGAACAGGTCCGGGCGCGGCCCGGTGGACTCGCGCAGCACGATGCGCGGGGCGACGATGCGTTGCTCTGCACCCTCGCGCCGTGGTGTGGCAATCCGTGACAGCAACAGCGCCGCCGCACTTTCGCCGAGCTCGCGGATCGACTGGCCGACGGTGGTCAGCGGCGGGTACACGTAGCGGCTCAGCTCGATGTCGTCGAAGCCGATCACCGACAGCTCGCCCGGCACGCTGATGTTGCGCTCGGCAGCCGCACGCAGCACACCGAAGCCGATCATGTCGTTGCCGGCGAAAATCGCCGTGGGCCGCTGGCCGTCGAGCAGTTGCCCGGCCGCCGCATGGCCGCCTGGGCTCGTGAAGTCGCATTGCAGGATGTGCGCCCCCTGCACGCCTACCTGCGCCTCGGCCATGGCGCGGTGGAAGCCGGCCAGGCGCAGCTGGCTGACCCCGGTCGCAGCAGGGCCGCCGATATAGGCGATGTCGCGATGGCCAAGCTCCAGCAGGTGCTGGGTGGCCAGATACGCGCCCTGCTCGTGGTCGATGCGCACCAGGTCGGCGTCGACGCCTTCCAGCGCGCGGTCGACGATGACCATCGGCGTGCGCACGCAGGCCAGGCTCTGCAGCAGGTCGCTGTCCTCGCCCACCGACGCCACCACCAGGCCGTCGATGCGTTTTTCCAGCAGCACGCGCAGGTAGCTGCGCTGCTTCTGCGGGTTGTCATCGGAGTTGCACAGGATCACGCAATAGCCGTTGCGCTCGCAGGCATCTTCAATGCCGCGCGCCAGCTCGGCGAAGTAAGGGTTGACGCTGTTGGGCACCAGCAGCCCGATGGTGGCGGTGGTGCGCGCCTTGAGCGAACGCGCCACGGCGCTGGGCACGTAGTCGAGTTCGACGATGGCCGCTTCGACCTTCAGCCGCACCTGTTCGCTGACCGGGCGGGTCTTGTTCAGTACATGGGACACCGTGGTGTAGGAAATACCCGCGAGTGCCGCGACGTCTTTGATGGTTGCCATGTTTTCAGTTCCGCCGGCCTGCTCGCCGGCTACGGTAGGTGTCGAGCACCACGGCGATGACGATGACCGCCCCGGTGATGATGCGTTTGGTGGGTTCGGAGGCGCCTATCTGTGCAAGGCCTGCGGCCAGCACCGAGATGATCAGCACACCGAAGAAAGTACTGATGACCGAGCCGCGCCCGCCCATCAGGCTGGTGCCGCCGATCACTACGGCGGCAATCGCCTGCAGCTCCAGGCCGGCGCCGGCATTGGGGTCGGCGGCCTCCAGGCGGGAAATCTGGAACAGCGCGGCCAAGCCTGCCAGCAGGCCCATCAGGGCGAACACCAGCACCTTGTAGGGGCGCGGGTCGATGCCGGCCAGGCGCACGGCCTCTTCGTTGGTGCCGATGCCGATCAGGTGACGGCCGAACACGGTACGGGTCAGCACCAGCTGGGCGAGGATGATCACCAGCAAGGCAATGATGAAGGCCGGCGAGATACCGTAGGCGATCGGGTTGGAGAACCAGGCGTAGGCATCGCCGATGTAGGCGGTGCGCGAGTCGGTGAACTGGTAGGCCAGGCCGCGGGCCATTTCCAGCACGCCCAGCGAGACGATGAACGACGGGATGCGCCAGGCCACCGTGACGGCGCCGGTGATGCTGCCGGCCAGCGCGGCGACGGCCATGCCGAGCAAGGCGGCCGGCAGCACGCTCCAACCCCAGCCGAGGATGGCCACGCTGACTGCCGATGCCGCCAGCGCCAGCACCGACCCCACAGACAGGTCTATGCCGCCGATGATCAGCACGAAGGTCATGCCCACGGCCAGCACCATCAGGTCGGGGATCTGGTTGGCGAGGGTGCTGAAGGTGGCGTACGACCAGAAGTGGCTGCTGAGCAACGAAAACAGCACGATCATGGCCAGCAAGGCGCCCGCAAGGCCCAGGTAGGTGCCGAGGCCGAAGTAGGTGCCGCTGCGGCGCGCGGGGGCGCGGGCCTGTGTGTCGAGAGGTGTGGTTTTCATGCATCCATCCTGGGCGCTGCGTCGTGCAGCAAGGCGTCACGTTTCTGGTAGCCGGCGAAGGCGGCGGCAAGGAGCTGGTCCTGGCTCCAGTGGTCGCGTTCGAAGGTGTCGATCAGGCGGCCGGCCGACAGCACGGCAATGCGGTCGCAGATCAGCATCAGCTCGCGCAGGTCGCTGGACACCACCACCAGGGCCTTGCCCTGGCGCGCCAGCTCGGCCAGCAAGCCATAGATGTCGAACTTGGCGCCCACGTCGATGCCGCGGGTGGGTTCGTCGAACAGCAACACTTGGCAGTCACGCTCCAGCCACCGGCCGATCACCACCTTTTGCTGGTTGCCTCCGGACAGTTCGCCGACCGCCTGGGCGGCATTGGCGCTGCGAATGCGCATGGCATTGATCTGGCGCTCGGCCAGAGCCTTTTCGGCGTCGCCGTCGACCACCCCGCCACGGGACAGCGCGGCGAGGTTGCCCAAGGCAATGTTGGCGCTGATCGATTGCGTCAGGAGCAGGCCTTCGCCCTTGCGGTCTTCGGTGATCAGGGCAATACCGGCCTTGACCGCCGCCTTGGGCGAGTCGATGGTCACCGCCGTGAGTGGCTGGCCGATTTCGATGCTGCCGCTGTCGGCGCGGTCGGCGCCGAAAATCAGCCGCAGCAGCTCGGTACGGCCGGCCCCAATCAGCCCGGAGATGCCGAAGATCTCCCCTGCCCTGACCTGCAGCGACACGTCCCGCACCTTGTCGCCGCGGCACAGCCGATCGACCTTGAGCAACGGCGCGCCGATCTGCCGGCGACCCAGGTCGATGTGTTCGCCCAGCTCGCGGCCGACCATCAGGTTGACCAACTCGGCGCTGCTGTAGCGCTGGATTGGCTCGTCGCACACCAGCTTGCCGTCGCGCAGCACCACGATGCGCTGCGCCACACGCTGGAGTTCTTCAAGGCGGTGTGAGATGTAGACGATGGCCACGCCGCGCTGGCGCAGGCGCTTGATCTGGGTGAACAGCAGCTCCACCTCGCGGGCGGTGAGCATGGCGGTGGGTTCGTCGAAGATCAGCACATGGCAGTCGCCGATCAGGTTGCGGGCGATCTCCACCATCTGCTGGTGACCGATGCCCAGTTCGCCCACCGGGGTGTCCGGGTCGATGGCGTCCAGGCCAACCTGCGCCATGGCGGCCGTGGCCAGTTGGCGCAAGCGCTTTTGGCTGATCCAGCCGAAGCGGCTGGGCAGGTTGTCGAGGAACAGGTTTTCGGCCACGGTCAGGGTCGGCAGCAGGTTGAGCTCCTGCATGACCATGCGCACGCCAAGGTGCTCGGCGGCGCTACGGCTGCCAGGTGCATAGGCCTGGCCGCGGAAGGTCATTTGCCCGGTGGTGGGCGTTTCCAGGCCGCTGATGAGCTTAGACAGGGTGCTCTTGCCGGCGCCGTTCTCGCCGGTCAGGGCCAGCACTTCGCCGGCGCGCAGGGCCAGGCTGACGTCGCCCAGCACCGGTTGCGCGTAGCTCTTGCCCAAGCCGCTGGCAGCGAGCAGCACTTCATTGGCCGTTACAGGCATGGCCATGTCTCCTGGCCGTCAAGGCTTGGTGATGAGTTCGACCGGGGTCTGGATGACGTTGTCGGCGTCCACGTTCGGCTTCTGGCCCTTGAGCATCTGCAATGCCGCCTGTATGCCGTACACCGCCTGCTGGCTGGCCGCCTGGTCGAGGGTGGCAAGCACGCGGCCATCCTTGAGCATGGGCTTGATGGCGTTGATGTTGTCGTAGCCCACCACTTGCACCTGGCCGGTCTTGCCGGCGGCGCGCACGGCCGAGACAGCGCCCAGGGCCATGCTGTCGTTACCGGCCAGCAGCGCCTTGAGGTCGGGGTATTCGTTGAGCATCGCGGCGGCGACAGCGTTGCCTTTGTCGATTTCCCAGTTGCCCGATTGCACCGAGACAATCTTCATCTGCGCCGCTTCCATGGCGTCCTTGAAGCCGGCGGTACGCTGCTGGGCATTGGTGGTGGTCGGCACGCCTTCGATGATGCCGACCTGGTCACCGGCCTTGAGCTTTTCCTTGGCCAGGTAGTCACCCACCAGGCGCGCGCCCTTGCGGTTGTCGGGCCCGACAAAGGGTACGCTGAGGTTCTTGCTCTTGAGTACGTCGGGGTCCAGGCGGTTGTCGATGTTGACCACCGTGATGCCGGCGTCCATGGCTTTCTTGATCACTGGCACCAGGGCCTTGGAGTCGGCCGGTGCGATGACCAGCGCCTTCGCGCCGGTAGCTATCATCTGTTCGACGATGCGGATCTGGTTGCCGGTGTCGGTCTCGTCCTTGATGCCGTTAGCCACCAGCTCGAATTCATTGGCGTGGTCTTTCTGGTAGGCCTTGGCGCCGTCTTCCATGGTGCGGAAGAATTCGTTGGCCAGCGACTTCATCACCAGGGCGACCTTGGGTTTGTCTTCGGCATGGGCGGCGGACAGAGGCAGGGCAAGCGACAACGAGGAAATGACGGCGAGCGCCAGCAGACGACCGGGAAACGGCAGTTTCATGGGAGATGACTCCGAATTTTGTGGTTTTTATCGGATCGCAAACGTTTGCGTTGGCTAACTATGGAAACAGGACGAGGTTTTGTCAAATCCGTTTCGCTTTTGCGCCTAGTCGCTCATGGCGCAGAGTATCTGGATTTTTCCGAAAAACCGAACAGGTTTTCCTAAGCTTGTTCGGATTGCCGAACCGATGGGGCCGCTGCGCCCCCATTGCCGGAAAGCCCGTGCCATAGGCACAGCGCCGCGCCGGGAAATTACAGCACTCCCTCGAAGATGGTACGAAAACTGCCTTGCACCCCTATGCGACACAGCAAAATCTCATATAGGAAGAGAGAAGAATAATTATGAATGCTGCACTGAAGACCTTCGCACCCAGCGCCCTGGCGCTGCTGCTGATCCTGCCAACCACCGCTTCGGCGAAAGAAGCTCAAACCCAACAGAAGCTGGCCAACGTGGTCATCCTCGCCACCGGCGGCACCATTGCCGGCGCCGGCGCCAGCGCTGCCAACAGTGCCACATACCAAGCGGCCAAGCTGGGCATCGACAAGTTGATCGCCGGCGTGCCGGAGCTTGCCGACATTGCCAACGTGCGCGGTGAGCAAGTGATGCAGATCGCCTCCGAAAGCATCAGCAATGACGACCTGCTCAAGCTGGGCAAGCGCGTCGCCGAACTGGCCGAAAGCAAGGACGTCGACGGCATCGTCATCACCCACGGCACCGACACCCTGGAAGAAACCGCCTACTTCCTCAACCTGGTAGAGAAGACCGACAAGCCGATCGTGGTGGTGGGCTCCATGCGCCCCGGCACTGCCATGTCGGCCGATGGCATGCTCAACCTGTACAACGCCGTGGCCGTGGCCAGCGACAAGCAGTCCCGCGGCAAGGGTGTACTGGTGACCATGAACGACGAGATCCAGTCTGGCCGCGACGTGAGCAAGGCGGTCAACATCAAGACCGAAGCATTCAAGAGCGCCTGGGGCCCGATGGGCATGGTTGTAGAGGGTAAATCGTACTGGTTCCGCCTGCCGGCCAAGCGTCACACCGTCAACTCGGAATTCGACATCAAGCAGATCAGCAGCCTGCCCCAGGTGGACATCGCCTACGGCTATGGCAATGTGACCGACACGGCCTACAAGGCACTGGCACAGAACGGCGCAAAAGCGCTGATTCATGCCGGTACCGGCAACGGTTCGGTGTCGTCGCGCGTGGTGCCGGCGCTGCAGGAGCTGCGCAAGGAAGGTGTGCAGATCATCCGCTCGTCGCACGTCAACCAGGGCGGTTTCGTGCTGCGCAACGCCGAGCAACCGGATGACAAGAACGATTGGGTTGTAGCGCACGACCTGAACCCGCAGAAGGCGCGGATCCTGGCCATGGTGGCAATGACCAAGACCCAGGACAGCAAAGAGCTGCAGCGGATTTTCTGGGAATACTGATTGCCGCATGACAAGGGGCTGGTGTACTGGCTACACCGGCCCTTTAAGCGGTTCCACTCGCCACAAATCGCCCACCCACAGCCCCCGCTTTTTACCTTACACGCAGTTGCGAAATCCCTTACAGTGAAATACTGTATGCGCATACAGCAAAACAAGGAAAAGCCCCGTGGCCAGTACCGCCCCCGCAACGCCGAGCAGTTATGAACTACTGGGTACGCGTATCCAGAAAATCATCAACAGCCCCACCGCTCAACGTAGCCGCGCCGCCCTGATCTTCCGCCTGGAGCAGGAGTCGCCCGACGACTGGGAAACCCTGCTCGAGGAGATCGCCGAGAACGACAACGTCACCCTCGCCCACCGCGACGATGGCGGTGTGCAGATTTTCTGGACGGTGCCGAAGGACGATTGACTGCGCAAAGTCCGCGGCAGAGCGCCAGGCGACAGAAAAGTGCAGGCAAGCTTCAGCCTTCTCGTATATGCCGCTCGCGCCGCTCTTGCCGCTCCTTGGCTTCGATGCTCAACGTGGCTGTGGGCCGTAATAGCAGCCGCCGCAAGCCGATGGGCTCGCCAGTCTCCTTGCACCAGCCATATTCCCCCCGCGACAGGCGCTCCAGCGCTTCGTCAATCTTGTCCAGCAGCTTCTTTTCACGCTCCAACAGGCGCAACTGCCACTGCCGCTGCTCTTCAACGGTGCCGAGGTCCGAAGGGTCGCTGCTGGGTTCGAACTGCCGCATCGCCTCGAACTCGCCCGAGATCCGATCCTGTAGCTCCTTGCGCTGTGACAGCAAAAGCGCGCGGAAGAACGCCTGCTGCGCAGCATCCATGTAGGTTTCATCGGGCAGAGACAGCAGTTCTTGTTCGGTCATGAGCACC
Source organism: Lelliottia jeotgali (assembly GCF_977070485.1). Classification (NCBI taxonomy): domain Bacteria; kingdom Pseudomonadati; phylum Pseudomonadota; class Gammaproteobacteria; order Enterobacterales; family Enterobacteriaceae; genus Lelliottia; species Lelliottia jeotgali. Next base: position 2,218 of record NZ_CDRVFO010000002.1, on the reverse strand, counting down.
TGTTCGAACTTGCGAAACATAGCGTAGGGCCTTCGATTAAATTGTTATGTTATAACACATGACAATTTACGATAGCATACCTACGCCATTTCCAATTTCGAACCCACAGGTAAGCATCCATGAGCCCAGCAACTACCTCGCCCGCCAGCACAGCCCCCTATGCCGACATCGAGATGGCCTGCCTGGCTGGGGCCAAAGCGGCGCTCTATCACTGGGCGGCCACTGTGGCCACCCGTGACGTCGATAAGATTCTGGCGCTTTACGCCTCGGACGCCATCTTGGTGCCCACCCTGTCCAACCAGGTGCGCGATTGCAACGACAGCCGCCGTAATTACTTCGAGAATTTTCTGGCCAACGATGGCCTGGTGTGTGACATCGAGGTTTTCAAAAAACGCGTCAGCCGCAAGCTCGGCACCGTGGTCATCGGTGGCTTGTACACCTTTGCCTTGCGCGAAGGCGATGCTCAGCGCGTGGTACCAGCGCGCTTTCTGTTCACATTCGAGAACATCGATGAACAGTGGCTGATCACTGGCCATCACTCGTCCATCGAAGCTTGAGCCCGAGTTCAGCTCGAGGCCTAGACCAGTGCCTGCAGGTAAGCGCTGGCCTGTCGATAACGGGCCAGCCGCGCCAGGTCGGCAGGGCCTGGGCAGGCGATGCGTGAAAGGTCGCTATTGTCGGCCAGGTCGGCCATTTTGACGGTACGCGCCAGTGGGTCGCAGCCCAGGCGCACGACGAAATCCTCGTAGCTTTCGCCATCACGCCGACTCAAGGCAAGCAAGGCGGCGAGGATCTTGAGCGTGAAGCCCTCGCGGGCAAGGTCGGAAAGTGTCAGCGGCGTGTCTTCGATCACATCGTGAAGCACGGCGACGATGCGCTGTTCGGGCGTGGACACCTGCATCATCACCCGCAGGGGGTGCAGGATGTACGCTGCACCGCCTTTGTCGTATTGCCCTTCATGTGCTTTGATGGCTACCACGATGGCCCGTTCCAGTGTAGACATGAGGCCCTCCCCGTTTCAGCAGTCTCCCAGAGCAAGCATAGCCCGGTCGGGTTACAGATGACAGGCGTCTGTTCCGGGGCTTTCACAGCCAGTGGGAAAAGGCGGCTCGCCTCTATGCAGGCACCTCAGTGCATGGCTCCCACAGAAGCCATACTACAAAGTGCACTGTGCGCTGTTATCAGCGCTGCGCTCCGTGCTGAATGACAACCGAATCCGTGCCCAGCTTGGCCATGACCTCTGCCTTGCGTGCCTCGGCCTCCTCCTTGGTGGGGAACGGCCCAAGCAGCACCACCGGCTTGCCATTGCGGTATTCGACCGAGGACGGGATGCCCTTCTCGATCAGGCGGGCGGTCATGTCGCTCAATGCGCCCATGTTGGCGCCCTGGATCACCTCGACATCCCAGCCTTGGGGGGCAGGCTGGTCGGCCAGGGCCTCGGCGCGGCGCTGCAACTCGGCGCCCCCGCAGATTTCGCGGATACGCAGGTTGTTGCCGTTGTCGTCGACGATAATGTCGTACTGGCCACCGTCACCCTTGATAGCAACGTAGCTGCGGTAAGCTTCGTACTGCCCGGCGTCGTCCTTGCCACGCACCTGGCCGCAAATGGTGCCCTTGGTGTCGATCCGCACGTTGCCGAACTTGGCGGTCTTAGGGTTGGGCAGGTGCTCGGCCACCTGTTTGTGCACACCTTCGACCTCGTTCTCACAGCCCACCAGGGCCAGCACTGCCATTACCACTGCCAGTTTGCGCACGCGTGTACCTCCCGTTTCGAAGCGGCGGATTCTAGCATGGCGGCCCATGGCCCGGACCGCGACCATACGTTACACCTTGCTACACACCGGACGCCCGTCGGACGCGCACAATGCAAAAAGGGCGATCCTGTCGGATCGCCCTTTCTGATATTTGGTAGGCACAATTGGACTCGAACCAACGACCCCCACCATGTCAAGGTGGTGCTCTAACCAACTGAGCTATGTGCCTGTCGTGTGGTGCGCATATTAGTCACCGAATGCGCACCTGTAAAGCGTTTTTTTCAAAAAAATCAAAAACTTTCAGAAGCCTGCCACATCTGTAGCGCCCGGCCTTTTAAAGAGGCGCACCAACAAAAAAGGCGACCCTTTCGGATCGCCCTTCCTGAGATTTGGTAGGCACAATTGGACTCGAACCAACGACCCCCACCATGTCAAGGTGGTGCTCTAACCAACTGAGCTATGTG